>NZ_BAAATR010000014.1:0-184756 GCF_039533515.1 Kitasatospora cystarginea
GCGTCCTCGCTGTGTATTTCAAAAGGAATCTCCAACCACGAACCACAAGGATCCGAGGCCGGGGATGTCAACATATCTGGCGTTGACTTTTGGCACGCTGTTGAGTTCTCAAGGAACGGACGCTTCCTTCGGACCGCCTTCCAGCGGAACCTCCGGGCGCTTCGTTCTTTCGTATTTCCAGCTTATCAGATGTTTTCCGCTCCGTTTTCCAGAGCCTCATTCATCCGATTTGCTTTCCTTCGGCCTTTCGGCGCTTCCGACTCTATCAGATCCCTCTGACTCGTCTTTCACGCTTCCCGGCTTTCAGGAGGCTTTTCACCGGACCCGGCCTGACGGCCCGTCCGACGTTTCAAACCTTAGCCGATCCCCGCTCCACGAAGCGAATCCCGGCCGCAATCCAGAAAAACACAACAACAATTCGCACCGAGCCGCGACAAGGCACGACCCAGCCCGAACAGAAGAAGTGGTGTTTCAGAGGATTGGCCGCCCCGGGACCGTCCGCGCCGATGCGTGTCCGGTGCTCCCTGCCAGGCAGCTCGAAGAACTCTAGACCTCTGCTTCGGTCGAGTCAAGGAGCGGCTCGGGGCTCGCGGCCGGCGGAACGTGGAAGGCGAGGACCGCGACGTCGTCGTCGTGCTCCGAGGTGACACCCATGGCTCGGAGCAGGCGGGCGCACACGATCTCCGGGTCCCCGATGGCGCCGCCGAGAGTGCGGGCCAGCAGGTCGAGGCCCTGGTCGATGTCCTCGTCGCGGCGTTCGACCAGGCCGTCCGTGTAGAGGACACCGGTCGTACCGGGGAGGAGGCGGAGGGTGTGGGAGTGGTGGGTGCCACCGCCGGTGCCCAGTGGTGGGCCGTTCTGCTCCTCGCCGCGCAGGACGGTGCCGTCGGGGCAGCGCAGCAGTAGGGGGAGGTGGCCGGCGGAGGCGTAGAGGAGGGTGCCGGGGGCCGGGTCCCAGACGGCGTAGGTGCAGGTGGCGATCTGGTTGGCGTCGATCTCCATGGCGAGGCCGTCGAGCAGGGTCATGACCTCGTGCGGCGGCAGGTCGAGCCGGGCGTAGGCGCGGACCGCCGTACGCAGCTGGCCCATGACCGCGGCGGCGCGCAGGCCCCGGCCCATGACGTCACCGATGACGAGTGCGGTCCGACCGCCTCCGAGGCCGATGACGTCGTACCAGTCGCCGCCGACCGCGGCGTCGGCTCCACCGGGCTGGTAGGTGGCGGCGACGCGGAGGTCGGCGGGCTGTTCGAGTTTCTGCGGGAGCAGGCTGCGCTGCAGGGTGACCGCGGCCGCCCGCTGACGGTGTTCGGCCTCGCGGACGCGGCTGGCGGCCTGGACCTGGTCGGTGACTTCAGCGGCGAAGACCAGGACGCCGACCGGGGCCGGCCGCTGTTCCAAAGATGCCTTCGGCTGAGATGTCCTCGCCGGGGACGCCTTCTCCTCTCCGCCGCCCAACGGTACGCAGGAGATGTTGTAGTAGCGGTTGCCGCTGAGGCCGAGGATGCAGCGGGCCTTGACGCTGCGCGGCCGACGGCTGCGGATGACCTGGTCCAGAAGGGGGAGCACCCCGAGCGCGGCGAGCTCGGGAAGGGCTTCGCAGGCCGGGAGTCCGTTGGCGCGCTCGCCGAAGAGCTCACGGTAGGCGCGGTTGGCGTAGCCGAGCTGGTGCTGCGGACCGTAGGTGACGGCGACCGGCGCGGGGAGCCGGGCGAGTACGTCCCGGAGGTCGTACAGGTCCTGGATGTCGCGCGGATCCAGCAGGCCGGGTGTCGCACTGGGGTCGCGGGGTGCCGGGACGGTGACCGGGTCGCCGGGCGGGATGGTGGGAGCGGCACGCCACGGGGCTCCGGTGAGCCGGGCGCTCCAGCGCATGAGGTTCAACTCGGCCGCTTCCTCGGTCAGTTTCCAGATGGACAATCACACTTCGTGTGTACATCGACACGCGTCGTGATGACGCGGTTGGGCAGATCCTGTCAGGCCGGGACCCGGTTTCGGAAGTCGTATGACCATTGCGGCGCGTACGGCCCGCCACGGGGCCGCCGCACGAGAAGGGTGGTGCAGATCAACAGACCGGTTCCGCCGCCGGTCACTCGCCGGCTTCGCCGACAGCGCGGCCGGCAATGCAGACGACGGGCCGGTCCGACGGATCTACGGCCCGGTCCACGCCGGTCGACTCGCCCGGCCGGGACCGGGTACGGCGGAGCGGGTCCGACCGGTTTCAGTGCTCCCGGAAACCCGCCTCGAACTCCGCGCGCGGGTGCTCGATCGAACCGAGCGAAACCACTTCCCGGTTGAAGAGGCCACCGAGCAGCCAGTCGGCCAGCACCCGCACGCGCCGGTCCAGGCTGGGCAGCCGCTGGAGATGGCGGGCCCGGTGCAGCCACCAGGCCCGACGGCCGGTGAGGTGGCCGCGTTTGGTGCGCGCGACGCCCCGGCGCAGGCCGAGAGAGGTCGAGCAGTCCTGGCGGGCGGGCCGGTAGGGCTGCTGCGGACGGCCGGCGAGCCCGGCGGCGATGTTCGCGGCCAGCAGCTCGGCCTGCGCCGTCGCGTGCTGGGCGTTGGGGGCGCAGAGTTCCACGACCGCAGGGTCGGCGGTGCGGGCGACGGGGGTGCCGACGGCGGAAGCCGGCACGGCCGCGCAGTCGCCCGCGGCCCAGGCGTCCGGGAGCGGGGCGCCGTCGGAGCCGGCGATCTGGAGCGTGGGCAGGCAGCGGACCCGTCCCACGGCGTCCAGCGGGAGGTCGGTCTCGCGGAGGAACGGCGCCGGCCGGACGCCGGCCGTCCAGACCAGGGTGCGGGCGGCGAAGCGGCTGCCGTCGGAGAGGGTCATCACCCGGTCCGCGGCGGAGTCGAGGGTGGTGCCCAGGCGTACGTCGACGCTCCGGTCGCGCAGTTCGGCGAGGGTGTGGGCGGCCAGTTCCGGGGACTCCTCGGGGAGGATCCGGTCGGTCGCCTCGACCAGCACCCAACGCAGGTCCTCGACGGCCAGGTTGTGGTAGCCCTTGACGGCGTGGCGGGCCATGTCCTCCAGCTCGGCGGTCGCGCCGACGCCCGCGTACCCCGCGCCGACGAAGACGAAGGTGAGTGCCGCCTGACGGAGGGCCGGCTCCCGGGTGGAGGAGGCGAGGTCGAGCTGTTCCAGCACGTGGTTGCGCAGGCTGACGGCCTCGCCGACGGTGGCGAAGCCGAGGCCGTGCTCGGCCAGGCCCGGGACGGGTGCGGTGCGGGAGACCGCACCGGGCGCCAGCACCAGCAGGTCGTAGGCGAGTTCGGCGGGAGCGCTGTGCTCGCCGCGCGCGGCGGTGTCGATCCAGGCTCGGCGCGCTGCGTGTTCGATCCGGGTGACCCGGGCGGTGAGGACCCGGCAGTGCGGCAGCAGCCGACGGAGCGGTACGACCACGTGCCTCGGGTCGATGGAGCCGGCCGCGACCTCCGCCAGCAGCGGATGGTAGGTCAGATAGGGTTGCGGCTCGACCACGGTGATCTCGACCCGGCGGTCGTCGAGTTGGGGCCTGAGCAGCTGCTGGAGACGGAGTGCGGCGGACGTTCCGGCGCAGCCGCCGCCGGCGATCAGGATCCTGATGAGGGCACCTCCTGCCGATTGGCTGCCGATGTGACCTGCTTCCCGGATCCATGACGCCCTGTGGGAAGGGTTTTGTCCACAGGCCGTGCCGGAAGTGGTACGGAATGCTCCGTTACGGATGGGCGAGATCTGTCCTGGCATTCGGTTTTAGGGCCACTTCTCCCCCGAACTTCCTTGAACTATGGTCGGATTGTGCGCCAGCCCGGAATCGGCCGACGCCAACCACCGTGATGGCCGACTGCGTCAGGGCCAACCGGGGAAGGGTGATCCAGGAAGGCCGCCCTGTCCTGGGCGGCGGAACTGCGCGCACCGGGGGGTGCGAACTGGCCAGGCAGCGACGCCCGATGCCGGGCGCCTGCGGGGGGAGGTTTTGGGATGACGGATCAGGAACGAGTGCTCGGCCACCAGGTGGCACCGGGAACCGGGGACGGCAGCAGCGGTCTCGACGGCACCGGTGGTCTCGGCGGAATCTCTTCGGGCCGGGCCGGCCTGCACAGCGCCGGGCAGGACCCTGGCGGTAGCGGCGCACCGGACGGCCCCGGCGGTCTCGGCACGGCCGGCGGTGTCGTGCCCGAGCAGCGCGGGCCCGGCGCAGGCGAGTTGTACGGCTCCGCCGCGCACGGCGTACAGGGCGCATACGGTACGCACGGCGCGTACAGCGCGCAGACCGGGCACGGCGCGCCAGGCAGTCAGAGCGCGTACGGCGCAAATGGCACCGCAAGCGCCCCGGGCGCACACGGCGGTTACGGCGCATCCGAGGACTCACCGCGCGCTGGCGCACCCTCCCGGCTACGGGTGGACGCCCGCCGGAACCTGGAGAGCGTGCTGCGCGCGGCCCGCCAGGTCTTCGGTGAACTCGGCTATGACGCCCCGATGGAGGAGGTCGCCCGGCGGGCGGGGGTCGGGGTCGGCACGGTGTACCGGCGGTTCCCGAGCAAGGAGGTGCTGGTCCAGCGGATCGCGGCCGAGGAGGTCACGTGGCTGACCGAGCAGGCGCGCGAGTCGCTTTACGGGAGCTCCGAGCCGTGGGAGGCGCTGGCCGGCTACCTGGCGCGAGCGGTCGGTTCGGGCGCCGGCCGGCTGCTGCCGCCCTCGGCGTTCCGCTACGCGGAGGAACTCGGCGAGTCACCCGTACCGCACGTGTCTGAGCAGCGGCTGCCCGAGCACACCGTGCCGGAGCAGCACTTCGCCGAACAGCGCCTCGGCACCCCGGGCTTCCCGCCCCCGCAGGGCATCGAGGCAGCGCACCTGGGACCGGACGGCTTCGGGGCGAAGGGCTTCGGAACGCAGAGCCCGGACCGGCCGGGCTTCGGTGTTCAGGGCGGCGGCGAGCGCCGTGTCGGGGAGTTCGGGTTCACGGAGCCGTGGGTGCCCGAGCAGCGCGCCGCGGAGGCCGATGCCCACCCGGCCTACGACGCCGACCCCCGGCTGCTGCTGCACCTGCTGGCGGCGCTGGTCGCACGGGCCGGTGCCGCGGGTGAACTGCGGCCCGGAGTCACGGTGTCGGACGTGGTGCTGGTGCTGACCGCAGCCGTACCGGTGCATGTGAGCCAGGGTCATCCGGCCCGGGGCACGGCGGCCGGCTCCGGCGGTCTCGGGTCCGCAGGTGAGCGCGGCACCGGCGCGTGGGAGCCGGACGGCCGGGCGGCCGGGGAGTTGACGGAGGGTTCCCCAGGTGACCGGCTGCTGCAAATCCTGTTGAACGGTCTACGGGCCCGCTGACACACCACAGTTCCTACCCGAACGCACCCGCCAAAGGCTGCCCGGAAGGGTGGGGCGCGGACGGTCGGCTACCAGTGGCCGCTGCACTATGCCATTCTTTGGCCGTGGTTGGAGCCATTGTCCCGTTGCGTACAGTTCGCCCGACTGTGGGTGACCAGGATGCGCCCTCGGATCGGCGCACCGTTCCCTGCGGTCGCGCCGGGGGGCACGGCTCGCCGAGCCATGGCGGCGTCCGCGCCCTGGGCCGTGCCGAGCGCTGGAGGCCGCGTTGAGCGCCGAGGAGCAGAACGACCACGGCTACGGCCGCGACCTGCCGGGGCAGCAGACCCCGCCCCAGTCGTCCCAGCCGCCCCAGGTACCGGGGCCGGCACCGGAGCAGACCCCGCATCAGCAGCCTGGCCGGGGGCCCGGCCATGGGGCCGGCGAGGTCCCGGACCAGGCCGGTGCGCCGATCCGGGAGTCGCTCTCCGGGCGAGTGCCCGGACAGGCACCGGCCGGGCAGGGCGGCGTCACCCCGGAAGCCTTCGTCGCCGGCGGCCGGGACCGGAGCACGTCCGGGGACGGTGTCGCCCGCGCCGTGGTACCGGCCCCCGCCGACCCGGTGGACGGTGAACGGCCGCCCTCCGACGCCGAATTGACCGCCCTGGTACGGGCCGGCGACGACGGCGCGTACGAGGAGATCTACCGGCGGCACGCCGACGCGGTGCGCCGCTACGCCCGGACCTGCTGCCGGGACAGCTTCACCGCCGAGGACCTGGCGGGCGAGGTCTTCGCCCGCACCCTGCAGGCCCTGCGCTCGGGCAAGGGCCCGGACTTCGCGGTCCGCGCCTACCTGCTGACGGCGGTCCGGAACGTCGCCACCGCCTGGACCCGCAGCGAGCGGCACGAGCAACTCGTCGACGACTTCGGCGCGTTCGCACAGACCTCCCCCGCCACCGTGGACCTCGACCTGGCCGACCCCGGCGCGGACGCCTGGGCGATGGCGATGGCCGACCAGCGGATGGTCATGCAGGCCTTCGTCGGACTCCCCGAGGACGACCGGGTGGTGCTCTGGCACACCGAGGTCGAGCGCGAGTCCCCGAAGACCGTCGCGGTGATGCTCGGCAAGACCGCCAACGCCACGGCGGTCCAGGCGCACCGGGCCCGCGACCGGCTGGCCGTCGCCTTCCTGCAGGCGCATGTGTCGGGCAGCCAGACCCGGGACTGCGAGACGTACGCCAGCCGGCTCGGCGCGTACGCCCGCGGCTCGCTGCGCAAGCGGGGCGCGGCGGAGGTGGGCAGGCACGTCCAGGAGTGCGACCGCTGCACGGCCGCCTACCTCGAACTGACCGAGATCAACACCGGGCTGCGGGCGATCCTGCCCGGCGGCGTACTGGTCTGGGTCGGGGCCGGGTACTTCACGGCGGCCGCGGCCGCGGTCGGCCTGGGCGCCGCCGGTACGGCGGCGGTGGCCGGCGGCGCCGCGGCCGGCACGGGGGCGGCGGGTACGCCGGGCGCGGCCGGAGCCGGTGGTGCCGCGGGTACCGCCGGTGCCGGCGGGACGGCGGGAGGCGGCGGGGCTGTCGGGGCTGCCGCCGGTGAGGGCCTCGGGGTGGTCGCCAAGGCGGGCATCGCCGCCGGGGTCGCGGTGGCCGCGGCCGCGGTGGCCGCCTACGCGCTGACCGACTCGCCCACGCCGAAGGAGCCCAAGGCCGCGCCGGCGGTCTCCTCGCCCGCGCGTCCGCCGGCGGCACCCAAGCCGAGCCCGGCGCCGTCCGGCACTCCCTCGGCCGCGCCGGCGCCGGAGCCCACGCCCACCCCCGTCCCCAGCCGGAGGGCAGCGGAACCCACGCCCCGGCCGAGCCGGGCCGCCGTCGCGACGCCGGTCCCCGGACCGAGCGTGGAGCGGTCGCCGAGCCCGCAGCGGACGGCGTCGCCCACCCCGGCACCGTCCGTCCAGCCGACCACACCCCCGGAGACACCGGAACCGACTCCGACTCCGACTCCGACCGTCGAGCCGTCACCGCCGCCGTCGACCGACTTCTGGGTGAACGACCTCCCGTTCGGCCAGGGTTCGGACCGCCTGCCGTCGGCCGGGCCGAGCATCCAGGGCAGCGCGACCGACTGGGTCTGGCAGCGCGACCAGGTCTGGATCGGCGGTCAGCGCTACTGGCACGGGCTGAGCATGCACCCGTTCTCGACGGTGACCGTGGACCTCAACCGCGGCTGCTCGTCCTTCCGGGCCGTCGCCGGTCTGGACGACCTCACCGCGCGGTTCGGGGAGGTCGTCTTCAGCGTCCAGGACCGGGACGGTACGACGCTGTGGCGCTCGGCCGAGTTCGCGCAGGGCGACGACCCCGTCCCGGTACGGGTCCCGCTGGACGGCCGGCGGACGATCCGGCTGGTGGTCGCCCCGGTGCACGGCGGCTGGGGGCTGCTCACCCTGGCGGACTGGGCCGACGCGCGGTTCAGCTGCGGCTGAGCGCCCGGTCGGCCGTCAGATCGCGCAGGTGCCGTCCGCGCAGGCGGCGGTCCCGGCGGCATCCGGCCGGGGCTGCGCGGCTTCGGCGACGGCCTGCTCGGCAGCCTGCCCGGCCATCTGCTCCGTGACCTGCTCCAGGACGCGGAGGAAGGTGGACGCCTCCTGGCCGCCCTGGACGGCCCACCTGCCCTCGAAGACGAAGGTGGGCACGGCGGTGATACCGAGTGCACGGGCCTCCGCGAGCTGGGCACGGACCTCGGCGGCGCCCTCGTCCCCCGCCAGGTAGGCGGACACCCGGGCGCCGTCCAGGCCAGTGGCGACTGCGATCTCGGTGAGCCGCTCCCGGTCACCGACGTCCACGCCGTCGCTGAAGTGCGCCTTCAGCAGGCTCTCCTTGAGCTCGACCTGCTTGCGGGCGCCGTACTCGGTCTCGGCCAGGTGCAGCAGCCGGTGGGCGAGGAAGGTGTTGACGTGCAGCGCGGCGTCGAAGTCGTAGTCGATGCCGTCCGCCTTGCCGAGCTCGGTGACCCGCGCGTCCATCGCGACCGACTGCGGGCCGTAGCGCTCGGCCAGCCAGGCGCGGTGCCCGGTCGCCTGCTCGGGAGCGTCCGGAACCAGCTGGTACGGGCGGAAGACCACCTCGACCTCGCCCCCGCCCGGGAAGCGGTCGAGGGCCTGCTCGAAACGGCGCTTGCCGATGAAACACCAGGGGCAGGCGATGTCCGAGTAGATCTCGACCTTCATGACGTACGGCTCCTGTCGCGGGGCGTGGCTTGACGGAACGGGTGAACCATCAGTGACCTGCGGGAATTCCCGCTCGCTCCGGGAGTGTCCGGGAACCAGCGGAGCGCGGGCGCCGGTGTCAGCGCGCCGGCGGCGCCGGAACCACCAGGACCGGGCAGGCCGCGTGGTGGACGGCCGCCGTACTGACCGATCCGAGCAGCAGCCGGGGGAAGCCGCCGTTCCCCCGGGCGCCGACCACCAGGGTGTGCTGGCCCGGGGTGCAGGACAGCAGGACCTCGATCACGCTGCCGAGCACCACGTGCAGCGAGAGCACGCCCGTGTAGGGCCGGGTACGGGCCGCCTGGACGGTGGCGACGGACCTGCGCAGCCCGTCGGCCGTGCTGGCGGTCAGCCGCGTGACGCTCTCCCGCACCAGGTCGGCCATGCCCGGCGGGTAGCCGCCCGGGGACGGGTCGGCCACCGCCAGGACGTACAGCGGCAGGCCGAACAGCTGCGCCTCCGTCATCGCGCGGTCCAGCGCCCAGAGCGAGCCGTCCGAGCCGTCGCAGGCGGCCAGCACACCGGGCGGATCGGCGGTGGGGGGCGCACCGAGTACCGGGAGGGGTTCGGGCACGTGGGGCTCCTCTGACGGGTCCCTCCATCATGCTCGACCGCCGCGAAGCTGGGCGGAAGCACCCCCGGGGACTCGAAGGGGCGTGCCGTCGAGCCGGGGGACCGGTGCCACGCTCCCGGCGGCCCCCGCCTGCCGGGTGTGCCGCGCCGGTCAGGCCGGGCGCGGCAGGGCGGGCCGGTCGGGTTGGGGGAGGCCGGTCCAGCTGGAGCCGTGGCGACGGGCGTGCACGCGACGCAACCAGAGTTCGGTGGCCACCAGTTCGGCGAGGCCGGCCAGGGTGCCGGGCGGGAGGTCGGCCGATGGGTCGGCGGCGCGGGCGAGCGCGGCCCGGACGGCGGGCAGGTCGATCAGGCCGGCCTCGGCGAGCAGCGGGCTCCGGAAGAGTTCGCTGATCCCGTCGGCGGCCTGGCGCAGGCCGGTGCGGGCAGCGCCGGTTCGGTCCGGGCGCGGTCCCCGGCCCCAGTCGGCCGGCAGGTCGGTACGGCCCGCGCCGGCCAGGACGGACCGCAGCAGGGCGTGCCGTGCGCCGGGCTGCAGCCGTATCCGGTCGGGCAGCAGCCGGGCGGCCCGCACCACCTGGTTGTCCAGGAAGGGCGCGTGCAGCCGCTGCCCGTGCTGTTCGGCGGCCTGTAGCAGGGTGCGGTACCCGGCGGCGTGCCGGTGCAGGGCGAGCCTGGCACGGCGGGCGCCGGGCTGTTCGGTGGGCACCGGGCCCCGGGCGGCGAGCCGCAGGCGCTGCGCGACGGCGGAGAGGGCGTCGTCGGACAGGAAGCGTGCGGCCGGTCCGGGGACGCACCAGGCGAGGTCGGCGGCCGAGCTCTCGCCGGCCGTCCGGCCGCGCCGGGCGGGGCGGCGGGCGACCAGCCGGACCGCGATGTCGTCGAGGGCCTCGGCGTACTGGGCCCTGGCCAGCCGGTGCGCGGCGCGCAGCACGCCGACGGGTGTGCGGACGGCGCCGTCGAAGGCGCCCGCGGTGGCGAGGTCGGTCCCGGCCAGTGCGACCACCGGGGAGAGCAGTTCGCGGGAGCGGCCGTCCCTGACCAGGTCGGCGAGCCGGGCCGGGTGGCCGTCGAGGACGTGCCGGGCGCCGTAGCCGGTGAGGTGGTCGGCGCCGCCGAGGCTGAACCGGCCGTCCAGGCGGGCGGTGGCGATCAGGGCGGGCCCGGGTTCGTCGGTGAGCGGTCCCGGCGGCGGGTCGCCGGGACCGGCCGGTGCGGTGGAGCCCGCCGGCTCGGCACCGCCTTCCGTGGGCCCGGTGAGTCCGGCGTACGGGAGCACCGGGGGCAGCACGACATGGCGCAGGCGCGGGGCCTCCACCGCGAGCGCCACCTTGTGTTCGCCCACGCCGGTGCCTGCGCCCGCTCTCGCGCCGTCGGCTCCGTCGAGGCCGTCCTCGGCGACCGTGACGGCGGTGAGCGGTTCGCCACCGGGCTGCTCCCCGGCCTGCCGGCGGCTCACCGCGGCCGACGGGCGGGCCCAGGAGCCCTTGACCGCGCCGCTCCGCGCGGCGGCGGCCGGGTGGATGGGCCCCGGTCCGGCGGGGGCCGCCGAGGGCCCGATCGGCACGGCGGCGGCGAGCAGTGCGACGGTCGCGGAGGCGGTGCCGTACGAGAGGTCCACGCCGAGCCGGGGGCGGTCGCCGGGAGGTGTCGAGGTGCGTACCCGGCAGCGGACGGACTCCAGCAGCGTGCGGGTGAGTTCACGCACTGCCGGTGCCTCCTCGCGCCGTCCGGGGGCGGGTTCCGGCTCGTACGAGGCGGTGTGGGGTCGCCCGCCGCGGATGCCCAGCACGTGGCCGGGCGGGACGCGTTGCACGCCCAGGTACGGAGTGCTCGTACCGAGCGCCTCGGGCGACTCCGGGCAGGCCAACCGGGCGGCGAGGTGGCCGGTGTCGATCGGGGCGCCGATCAGGTCGGCGAGGGGGAGCGCGGCGGTGGCGTACGCCGTCCCGCCGTACCAGGGCGTGTGGAACACCGGGAGTGCGCCGGCGAGGTCGGTGAGCACCAGGGTGCTGCGGGTGCCGGTGCGCAGCACCACGGTGTAGCTGCCGGGCCAGCTGGTGAGGTGGCGGACCGCGCCGCCGCGGGCGGCGGCCAGGCCGGCGGCGAGTTCGGCGTCGGAGGCGGCGCAATGGCCGATGACCGCGAGGCGGGTGGTGGCCGGGGTGTCGTCCTCGGTGGCCTCGGGTGCGGTCGGAGCACTGGTGACCACGACCGGGGCGCCGGGCCTGAGGGTGACCAGGCGGATCTCCTCGGGGCGCCAGTCGCCAACCGCCCAGAGCGGGTTGGGCCCGGACCAGAGGGTGGTGGCGGCCAGCGGACGGACGGCACTCGGAGGCGCGGAGGCCGCGGGGTGCGCCGTGGTGGCACGCGGGAGAACGGGAGTTGAGGGTGTGCCCGTTCCTGATGCGCCAACAGGCGTGCGCGCCATGGAACGCGCCTGCGATCCGCTACCGGTTGCCTGGCGCACGCCACGTACCGCGGCAGCGCTCGCCGTGGACGCGCTCCCGCTCCAGCCCGTGAGCCACCGCATCGCGCCTCCGCCTGACGAGGAACCAGGTACGCCGTTCCACCGCCAGACGTCGACGCACCGCCTGGAGAACATGGTGCCACCGGATCCGCCCGGGTTGGCCGCTGTCGCCCGCAGAGCCCCCGGGAGCGGGACGTGGGGCCTTTCCGAGAGGGACGGGGAGCGGGCCGGGCCTCCCCCTCCGTGGCCCGGAACCGCCCTCGCGCGGCCTTCTGGCATGGACATCGACGGATGGCCGAAAGGCGTCGCACTGCCCGGGAGGGCATCCGCATGCCCTCCCGGACCCACCACCGCCCGCGGGGATGGAGGCGGCGGCGTCCCCCGGCCCGCCGGGTCCTCGACGACGGGCCGACCCACGGACACCAGCGAATCGCCCACCTGCCGCTCCGGCCAAGGGGCACAACCGGGCGCACGTCTGCACAGGACCGGAGCACGGCGATCCGCGGCGTGCGGCCTCCGGCGCCGGGCCTGCGGCGGGCCGCCCCGGAACCGCCGCCGACAGTGCGTGATCCCGCCATCCGGAATGCAGGCTCTTAACCCTCGGAACCCGGACGACTACTCTAGGTGCAAGCACCATCCAGGCTCAGTGCACCGCTTTTCCATACCCCGAGCGGACTTCCGTCAGCCGCATCGACCCCACCCGCCGCCGGGGCCGACGGAAGTCGCACCCGAGCCACCCCGGCACCGCGGCAGCCGCACCGCCGGGAGCACCATCGAAGAGTCGCCCGAGTACCGCCCGCACGGCGCCGGTTGACCGGCGGGGAGCACCGGGCACTACTGACGTACCACCGAAGCACACCGGGAAAAACCACCGAAGCCCAGCCGCCGCACGACGCCGCCAGGGGGTGCCGCCGCCACCATGACCATCAGCTCACGAGGGCCGAACGAACGGCTCGGCGCACTCCTCACCCTCGCCCAGATCAGCAACGCCGGCCTCGCGCGCCGGGTCAACGACCTCGGCGCACAACGCGGACTGACGCTTCGCTACGACAAGACATCGGTCGCCCGCTGGGTCGGCAAGGGCATGATCCCGCAGGGCCCGGTACCGCATCTGATCGCCTCCGCGATCGGCAGCAAGCTCGGCCGCCCCGTCCCGCTCGAGGAGATCGGCCTGGGCGACACCGACCCGACCCCCGAACTCGGCCTCGCCTTCCCGCGCGAGGTGCCGGAGGCGGTGCGCTCCGCCACGGACCTGTGGCGGGTCGATCTGGACCTGCGGCGCGGCCCCGGCGGCGGTCGGTGGAGCGACAGTCTGGCCGGCACCTTCTCGGTCGCCGCGTACGCCACCCCGGTCTCGCGCTGGCTGATCACCCCGGCCGACGGTTCGGTGGCCCGCGAGGCGCGGATCCCGGACCTGACCGGCTACCGGGTGGGCCACTCGGACGCCGCCAAACTGCGCGAGGCGGCCCAGGAGGCCCGCCGCTGGGACTCCAAGTACGGGGGCGGCGACTGGCGTTCCTCGATGGTGCCGGAGTGCCTGCGGGTGGAGGCGGCGCCGCTGCTGCTGGCCTCGTACAGTGACGCGGTCGGGCGGGCGCTGTTCGGCGCGACGGCCGAACTCACCCGGCTGGCCGGGTGGATGGCCTTCGACACCGGCCAGCACGAGGCCGCCCAGCGGTACTACATCCAGGCGCTGCGGCTCGCCCGCGCGGCGGCCGACGTCCCGCTCGGCGGCTACGTGCTGGCCTCGATGAGCCTGCAGGCCAGCTACCGGGGCTTCGCCGAGGAGGCGGTGGACCTGGCCCAGGCCGCGTTGGAGCGGAACCGGGGGCTGGCGACCGCCCGCACCATGAGCTTCTTCCATCTGGTGGAGGCACGGGCCCAGGCGAAGAGCCGCAACGCGCAGGCGTGTGCGACCGCGCTCGCAGCGGCGGAGGGCGCGCTCGAACGCTCGCGCGCCGGTGATCCCGATCCGGCGTGGATCGACTTCTACGCCTACGACCGGCTGGCCGCCGACGCCGCCGAGTGCTTCCGCGACCTCGGAATCCCTTCCAAGGTCCGGCAGTTCACCCGCGAGGCGCTGGCCCGTCCGACCGAGGGCTTCGTCCGCTCCCACGGCCTGCGGCTGGTCGTCTCGGCGATGGCCGAGGCCGAGGCGGGCGACCTGGACGCCGCCGTCGCCGCCGGCGAACGCGCGGTCGAGGTGGCCGGCCGGATCTCCTCGCAGCGCAGCCGCGACTACGTGGCGGAGCTGCTGCGCCGCCTCGAACCGTTCCAGGACGAGCGCAGGGTGCGGGAGTTGGCCGAGCGGGCGCGACTGGTGCTGGTGGCGCCGGCGTGACCTCGGCCGGATAAGACCGACCGGCATTAGGGAGCGTGGGAGAAGAAGGGGCACCTCCCGGCCGAAGGCTGGGGGAAGAGAGCGCAGCGGCGCTGCGCGCGACGAGGGATGTGCGTCCAGGCGAGAGCCTTCGGCACGCGACGCCGCGGGCCCTATTGCCGGTCGGTCTAAATCAGATGCGGGCCCGGCGGCCCGCTGGCTACCGTCGTACTCGTCCAGGTGCGCAGGTAGAGGTTACTTCCACTTCTAATGGGCGGGTCGCGGGTTCGAGTCCCGTCACCGGCTTCGGGCCGGTGTAGCTCAGTCGGTAGAGCAGCTTGTCACCTCAACCGCTTCAGTCCTCTGGACACCCATACGTGAATAGTTCTGCCGCACCTCCCGGTGCGCAGGCGGCGGTTACTTCTCTGGTAGGTGCCCCCAGCGGGGCGCTGCGGTTCGAGCCCGCAAAAGACACCGCCACCGCTCTTGATCTCGGGAGGCACAGCACCGGGGCGCCCGGTGCGCAGGCGGGGGTTACTTCTGGATCGGGCGGTTCCGGGTTCGAGTCCCGGCCGGCCGGAGCCGCAGGCTCGGCCGGTAGCTCAATCGGTAGAGCACCTGACTGTCACCTCCACCGACGCCGGTTCGCCGGAACCGGCACCGATCTCGGGCGCCCCGTTCACCGTGCCCTCCCCTTCTCGCCGTTCAGCAGGGGGACTTCAGCATGTCGCGCTTCAACATCCGCAGGGCCAAGCCGGTTCCGTCCTCACCCGTGCGGACCACCGGCCGCACGGTGGCCAACCACCAGGGCGGCACCGGCTGGCTGCGCGACGAGAAGTCCGAGCTCTTCCTGCTCGCGGTCACCAACATGGTCGGGCAGAACACCTTCTACGAGCGCGGCGGCGACCGTGACGACCGCTTCACCGCGCTGGTCCGCCGGCTCGCCGTCAGCGAGCCCGACTGGACGCTCGGGCTGCTCCGCTGGCTGCGCGCCGACGCGCACCTGCGGACCGCGTCGCTGGTCGGAGCGGCCGAGTTCACCCGTGCCCGGCTGGACGCCGGGCTGCCGGGGCACTCCCGCCAGGTCATCGACGCGGTGCTGCAACGGCCCGACGAGCCGGGAGAGTTCCTCGCCTACTGGACCTCCCGCTACGGCCGCCGGCTGCCTCAGCCGGTCAAGCGCGGCGTCGCCGACGCCGTCCGCCGCCTCTACAACGGCCGGGCCCTGCTCAAGTACGACACCGCCGCCAAGGGGTACCGCTTCGGCGACGTACTGGAGCTGACCCACCCCGCGCCACACCCCGAGAAGCCGTGGCAGGGCGCCCTGTTCAAGTACGCCCTGGACCGGCGCCACCGCCCGGACGAGGCGCTGCCGCCCGCCGGCGACCGGCTGCTGACCGCCAACCGCGAACTGCTCGGCCTGCCCGTGGAACGGCGCCGCGCCGCCGTCACCGCCGAGGGCGGCGCCGAGCGGCTGGCCGCGGCCGGGTTCACCTGGGAGGCGCTGGCCGGCTGGCTGCAGGGCCCGCTGGACGCGGCCGCCTGGGAAGCGGTCATCCCGTCCATGGGGTCGATGGCTCTGGTGCGCAACCTGCGCAACTTCGACCAGGCCGGGGTCTCGGACGAGGTCGCCGCCGAGGTGGCCCGGCGGATCAGCGGCAAGGAGGAGGTCACCCGCTCCGGGCAGTTCCCGTTCCGCTACCTGGCCGCGCACCGCAACGCGCCGTCGCTGCGCTGGGGACACGCCCTGGAGCAGGCGCTCGGGCACTCGCTGGCCAACGTGCCCGCCCTGCCCGGCCGGACGCTGGTCCTGGTCGACCGCTCGGGTTCGATGTTCGACCGGCCGAGCGCCCAGACCCAGCTCAACCGGGCCGACTCGGCGGCGATCTTCGGCACCGCGCTCAAGATCCGGGCCGAGCGGGCCGACCTGGTGGAGTTCGGCAGCACCAGCCGACCGGTCGAGGTGCGGCGCGGCGAGCCGGTGCTCCGGGTGCTTGAGCGGTTCCACAGCCTCGGCGGCACCAACACCGCCGAAGCCGTCGCCGAGCACTACGCGGGCCACGACCGGGTGGTGGTGATCACCGATGAGCAGGCATACGGCAGTTGGGGCGGCGACCCGCTGGCTCCCGTGCCCGACGAAGTCCCGGTCTACACCTGGAACCTCGCCGGTTACGCCACCGGCCACGGCCCGTCCGGGACGGGCAACCGGCACACCTTCGGCGGGCTCAGCGACGCGGCGTTCCGGCTGATCCCGCTACTCGAGGCCGGCCGCGACGCCGACTGGCCGTGGCTCCAGGCCTAGGCGCATCGGGACGCTCCCCGGGCACACCCGGACGCTCCCCGAGGGCAGCGGGGGCGGGAGCCGCACGGCTCCCGCCCCCCTGGTGATCGCCCGACGCCCCTGGGAACATCGCTGGCACGGGCACCTGGGCGGCGGGTGCCGGGGGAGGAAGAAGGTGCTGCTGTGGCGTACGACTTCGATGTGACGGTGGTGGGCGGCGGGATCGTCGGACTGTCCACCGTGTACGCGCTCACCCGGCAACGGCCGGATCTGCGGGTACTGCTGCTGGAGAAGGAACCCGGCTTCGCCGCCCACCAGACCGGCCGCAACAGCGGAGTCATCCACAGCGGCGTGTACTACCGGCCCGGCTCGCTGAAGGCCAGGTACGCCACCCGGGGCGCCGCGGAGATGGTGGAGTTCTGCCGTGCGCAGGGCCTCCCCTACGAGGTCACCGGCAAGCTGATCGTGGCCACCGGGCGCGAGGAGCTGCCCCGGCTGCACGCCCTGGCGCGGCGCGGTCGGGAGAACGGCATCCCGGTCACCGAGCTGGACGCCGCCGGGATCACCGCGTACGAGCCCGAGGTGACCGGCATCGCGGCGCTGCACATCGGCACCACCGGCATCTGCGACTTCCCGGCGGTCGCCCGCCGGTGCGCGGCGCTCGCCGAGGAGGCGGGCGCGGTGCTGCGCACCGGCTGCGGTCTGGAGGGGGTCGAGCGACGCACGGACGGGATCGCCGTACAGATCGAGGGCGGTGCGGAACTGCGCACCGCGGTACTGGTCAACTGCGCCGGGCTGCACAGCGACCGGATCGCGCGGATGGCCGGGGACGACCCCGGGGCGCGGATCATCCCGTTCCGCGGCGAGTACTACGAACTCACCAAGGAGCGGCGGGAGTTGGTCCGGGGACTGGTGTACCCGGTTCCCGATCCGGCGTTCCCCTTCCTCGGCGTGCACCTCACCAGGGGTGTGCACGGCGACGTCCACGTCGGCCCCAACGCCGTCCCCGCGCTGGCCCGCGAGGGTTACGACTGGCGGACGGTCCGGCCGCGCGACCTCGCCGAGACGGTCCGCTTCCCCGGCACCTGGCAGATCGCGCGCCGGCACTGGCGGTACGAGCTCGGCGAACTGCACCGCTCGCTCTCCAAGCGGGCGTTCACGGCCGCCGTACAGCGGCTGCTTCCGGCGGTCACGGCGTCCGACCTGGTGCCGACCACGGCCGGGGTGCGGGCACAGGCGGTGGCCGGGGACGGCTCACTGCTGGACGACTTCGCCTTCGCCGGCTTCGACCCGGACGACCCGTCCTCGCCTCGGCGCACCGTCCATGTGCTCAACGCGCCCTCGCCGGCCGCCACCGCCTCGCTGCCGATCGGCCGCGAGGTCGCCCGCCGGGCGCTCGCCGCCCTGGAGCGGGAGGGCTGAGCTCCCAGCAACGGGACGGGAGCAGGACCGAACCAAACCGAACCGGGTCAGGAGCCGGGACAGGGACAGGAAAGGGGCGGGACGGGGTGGGGACAGGACGGGGGCTCTCAGGGGCCGTCGCTCTCCCCTGGGGATCCCGGGCGCACCCCCGTAGAATGGGGCGATTGTGACTGCCACCGCCTCCAGCACCCAGCCCTCCCCGTCCGCCCGGCTCTCCGCCGCTCCGGCCGCGTACCCCGCGCCGATGTACCCGCACAAGGCCACCGAGGCCCAGCACAGCGAGCGCCGGATCCGCAGCTTCCAGCCCCGCCGGGGCCGGATGACCAGCGCCCAGGCCAGTGCGCTGGACCGGGGCTGGGAACGGTACGGCCTGGCGATCGACGGCAGCCCGCTCGACCTCGGCAGCCTGTTCGGCGGCCTGCCGGTCACCCTGGAGATCGGCTTCGGCATGGGCGAGACCACCGCCGCGATGGCCGCCGCCGACCCGGCGACGGGCATCCTGGCCGCCGATGTGCACACCCCCGGCCACGGCAACCTGCTGCAGATGCTGGAGCGCAACGGCTCGGAGAACGTCCGCCTGGCCGCCGGCGACGCGGTGATCCTGCTGCGCGACATGCTGCCGGACGCCTCGCTGGCCGGCCTGCGGGTCTACTTCGCGGACCCGTGGCCCAAGCCCAAGCACCACAAGCGCCGCCTGGTCCAGCCGCACTTCCTCGACCTGGTGCTCCCCCGCCTGGCGCCCGGCGCGCTGGTGCACTGCGCCACCGACTGGGAGCCGTACGCCGAGCAGATGCTCGCCGTGCTCTCCGCCTCGCCGGAGCTGGAGAACCTGCACCCCGAGGGCGACGGCACCGGCTGGCTGGAGCCCGCCGACCACCCCGCGGGGAGCGTACCGGGTTACGCGCCGCGGCCCGAGTGGCGTCCGGTCACCAAGTTCGAGCGCGCCGGGATGGTCAAGGGCCACGTCGTACACGACCTGCTGTTCCGCCGCCGCTGAGACCGGCCCGACGACCGGCACCCGGCGGCGGGTACCAGCAGCGGATACCCGCCGCGGGTACCGATCGAGAGGTTCCCGCGGCAGGTTCCGACGAGGGGGCCGGCGGTAGGGCCCGACCGCGGGCCCGACCGCGGGCCCGACCGCGGGCCCGACCGCGGGCCCGACCGCGGGCCCGACGGCGACACCTGGCGGCAGGACCCGACGACGGGCTCCGGCCACGCGGAACTCCCGGACTGCGACGCCACGATCACGGCGACGCCACGATCACGGCGACGGCACCCCGAGCAACCTGAAGCAGCGTCACCCGCGGTGACCCTCCCGACACCGATCGTGCCGCGAGGCTCCCAGGAATCGCGCCGTTCCCCTACCCTTTCCGGGTGAGCAGTCCGTCCAGCGACGGCCCATCCCCCGACGCAGCGCTCCCCGCCGCAGCCGCCTCCCCCACCCTGGCCGCTGCGCCGGACGCCGCCGAACCACCCGGGTCCGCCGCCAGCGCGTCCGCGCACTCCGCCGGCACCCGACCGATCCCGGGGCCCCGGGTGCGACGGGCCGACCGACTGCTGGCCTGGCCCCCGTACGTCCGGCTGGAGAGCCTGCTCCGGCGGGCCGCCGAGCTGCGCTATCCCGCGCTCTCGTCCGCACTGGCCGCCGCCGCGCTCGCCGCCTGCGGCGTGCTCATCCTGGACCTGGTGCACCGACAGACCGGCACCACCGGACTGCTGGTCGGTCTCGGGCTGGCGCTGCTGCCACTGCCCTTCGTGCTGGGCGCGCTCGCCTGGCTCAACCAAACCGCCCGGGTGCCGTTGCGGCACGCCCTGTTCTGCCTCGCCTGGGGCGCCTTCGCGGCGACCACCGTGGCGATCATGGCGAACGGCTGGGCCAGCGACTTCCTGATCGCCCACCAGGGCAGCGCGCGCGGCGAGACGATCGGCGCCGAGTTCGCCACCCCGCTGATCGAGGAGAGCGCCAAGGGCGCCGCCCTGGTCATCCTCCTGCTCCCGCTGCACCGGCGGCTGCGCTGCCGAGCCGAGCGCACCTGCGCCGTCCTGGCCCGGCGGTCCCCGGCGCCGCTGCGCCGCTCGGTGCGCCGCCTGCGCAACGCCCCCCGGCTGCGCCGGTACCTGCGTCCGCTGCCGTACTTCCGCCCGGTCACCTACCACGGCCCGCACCCGCGCGACGGGCGGCGCCGGGCCCGCTCCAGTCCGCGCACCCTGGCCGCCGGGGTGGTCCTCGGCGGGGTCACCGCCTGCGGCTTCGGGTTCACCGAGAACGCCCTCTATCTGGGGCGGGCCTTCACCGACGACCAGCAGACCAGGCTGGACGGCATCGGCCTCGGCGAGCCGCCCAGCCTGCGGGACTTCGACACCACCGTGCACACCTTCGTCCTGCGCGGCCTGCTCTCCCCGTTCGCCCACCCGCTGTTCAGCGCCCTCACCGGGCTCGGCATCGCGATCGGCCTGACCACCGGCCGCCGCTGGGCGGCCCGGCTGGCCGCACCGGTCGGCCTGTTGCTGGCGATGGCCCTGCACGGCGCCTGGAACGCCGCCGCCGGTCTCGGCACCCACGGCTTCCTGCTGGTGTACGGGGCAGTGATGGTGCCCGCCTTCGTCGCCCTGGTCTGCTTCGCGGTCTGGGCCCGGGCCCGGAGCCTGCGGATCGGCCGACACCCGGACCACCCGGCCGGCAATCCGGCTGCCGGGCGCTCGGCCAGACGGAGGAAGGCTGCATGAGCCACCCGCGGCCGGGCCCGTGACGGAACCGATTTCCCTTATCGGCGACTCTCCCGTACTGTTGTGTTCACCGACGCGGGGTGGAGCAGCTCGGTAGCTCGCTGGGCTCATAACCCAGAGGTCGCAGGTTCAAATCCTGTCCCCGCTACTCAGTAGCCAGAAGGCCCGGCAGATTCGTCTGCCGGGCCTTCTGCGTTCCCGCTCCGCTTCTCAGCGCGCCCGCTCCGCACTCCCGCGCGGATAATCCGTTGCCTCCGGTCTTCGGCCTGCCTATCGTTGGGCTCAGAACACGGAAGGAGGTGATCCTGAGTTGAGTACACACGCTACTGCGCACGTATGCGCGTCTGACTCGCTCGGGCGCGCCTCCGTGGCGGCCGCCTACTAGGTTCGGCCCCCGCGGACGCGTTACCGCGCAGATGTTGTCGTTCCCCCGGGAGACCCTCAGAGCGAGGCCCCGGGGGTTCGGCATTTCCGGGCCTGGGTCGGATTCGATCCGGTGATCCCAATCTTTCGATCCAGTGATCCCAATCTGTGGAACGTTAGGATCGCCCGAAGGTGAGCCGGGAAGACTGGTCGGCACTGTGATCCGCCATGCGCCACTGCCCGGGAGCCCCAGATGACCAGACACCTCCGCCGAGTGCTTCTGGTCGCCGGTCTCGCCCTGACGGTGGTGCTCTCCTGGGCGTCCGTCCGGATCGCGCACCAGAGCTGGGCCAGGAACACCCTGCTGATCACGGGCCCGTGGCTGCTCCTGCTGCTGCTCACCCAGCTGCGGACCTCGGCCCGGGAGGTCCGCCGACGCTTCAGGGACCGGCCGTACTCCCGGTCCGGCAAGCGTTAGACCGCCTCCTGAACCCCGCCACGCTCCAACTCCCTGTCCGGCTCCGGCGATGACCGCTACAGTCGCTGCGACTCACGGGTGAATCGGGGGAGGCCGTCAGTGATCGGTTCGGAGTCCGGATCAGTGTCAGGTGCGATGTCCAGGCCGAAGGCCGGTGCGCGCCGCAGGGCGGTCGGCCGCGGGCACGGAGGCTACGAGCACGGACTCGCCCCTCAGGTGCAGTACGGCCTGGGCGGCGTGGTCGCCGCCGGCCTGGCCGGGCTGGCGCTCTGCTCGGCGGCGAGCGGGCACTGGATGGGGATGCTCGGCGGGGGCCTGCTGGTGGCCGCGATGTCCACGGCCGTCGGCGGCGGACTGGGCTTCCTGTTCGGTATCCCGCGCCTGCTCAGCAGCGGCGCGGCCGCGCACCCCGGTGATCTGAGCGCCACCTCCACCGCGAGCTATGCGCCGAACACCAACCTGGAACGGGCCTCCGACTGGCTGACCAAGATCCTGCTGGGTGCCGGGCTGACCCAGCTCGGTGCGGTGCCGCACCGGCTGCGGCAGTTGGGCGACGCCCTGGCGCCGCTGGTCGGGGGCGGGAACAGCGCGTCCGTGTTCGTGGACGTGGTGGTGGTCTACTTCGGCGTGCTCGGGTTCCTGTCCGGGTGGTTGCTCACCCGGCTGCTGCTGGCCCGTGCACTCTCCACCGCCGACCGGCAGACCCTGGCGGACTCGGTGGCCCAGACCTCCAACTCGGCGAGCAACCTCGACTACACCTCGACCGAGGTCCGGAAGATGTTCGACACCGGGGTCGAGGGTCTGCGCGTACAGGCTCTCGCCCTGCTCCAGGGCAAGCCCGACCCGGCCAACCTCGATCTGATCATCCGGGCGGTCGACCGCAACCTCTCACCGTTCGAGCTGCTGCAGGCGCTGCTCGCCGCCCGGGAGATCGCCACCGGCGGGACGCTGACGGACGAGCAGCGGGCGATGCTGCGGGAGGCGGTCGACTACAAGCTGCGCAACGTGCGGGCGGTGCCGCCGTACTCGCGGCGGCGCGTGGTCGGCGAGGAGATCCTGCGGCTGCTGGCCACACCCGAGGGGACCGGAACGGGAGCGGCCACCGTGCCCACACCCGCGACCGGAACCGGAACCGCCGGAGCGGGCACCCCCACCGTGCCCACACCCGCGACCGGAACCGGAACCGCCGGAGCGGGCACCCCCACCGTGCCCACACCCGCGACCGGAACCGGAGCGGGCCCGGACGAGACCGCGGCCGGGGCGCGGGCGACGGCACAGGCTTAGCCGGTCACGGCCGGCCCGCGCTCAGCGGTCGGAGAGCAGGCCCCGGATGGCCGCTCGGCTGACGCCGTTGAGCGTGCGGACCAGGCCCGCTGCGAGGTAGAGGAACGCGATGCCGAGGAGCGAGACGCCCGCGATCTGCCAGGCCGAGGTTATGTAGTACTCGTAGTGACCGCTCTCGGTGGTGAAGTCGACCAGCCGCATGCCCGGCCAGCCCACGTACTTGCGGAACACCCAGTGGTAGGCGGGATAGAGCGCGAGCGACCAGCCGACCGCCAGGAAGACCGTCGAGACCACGAAGCTCAGGATGCTCCAGGGGAACATCACCACCTGGTACAGCGCCGCCTTCCAGCCCGCCGGGTCGGCCAGCTGGGCGGTGATCCGGCCCCAGAGACCGGGACGGCCGGGCCGGACCGGGGCCGGCTCCGCTATCTCGGCGCCGAGCAGCGTACGGGCCCGGAGGCGCTCCAGGGCCCCGAGCCCGCGGGCGCCGACGAGCAGCAGCGCGAGCACCGGCAGGCCCAGTGCGGTGACCGCCAGACCGACACCGGCGCTGAAGAAGGCGATGACGAAGCTGAAGCCCACCGCGGCGAGGGGCAGCGAGGTCAGCGCGAAGCCGGCCTGCCGCCAGGTGGCGGCGGTGACCGGGGCCAGCCAGAAGGACCCCCGCGGCCCGGCTCCGTCCCCCGAGGGGCGGCCGGCGGTGCGGTGGATGCTGTCGGTGGCGGTGCTGCTCATCGCGGTCCCCCTGGTGTCGTCCGTGCTCACACCTCAACGGTGTCAGTTCCGGGCCGCCGCCGTAATGCAGCCCGCTGCCGAGTCGGGGGTGGGGTTGTCCCTACCCCCGTCCTGCAGCGGGCGCCACCCACTCGTCCTCCAGCAGCGAGAACAGCAGTGAGTCGTACCAGGTGCCGCGCAGCCACAGGTCGTGCCGGATGCGACCCTCCCGTTGGAAGCCGGCCTTGGTGAGCACGCGGACGGAGGCGGTGTTCTCCGGGTCGACCCGGGCGGCGAGGCGGTGCAGTCCGAGGGTCCGGAAGCCGAACTCGCAGAGCAGCGCGGTGATTTCAGTCGCGTACCCGTTGCCCCAGGCGTCCCGGCGCAGCGCGTAGCCGAGGGTGGCGGAGCGGTGGTCGCCGAGGTCGAGGACGGCGGTGCCGATCGGCGTGGCGTACTCGGGTTCGTCGGCGGCGAGCACCGTGACGGCGAGCCGGTAGACGGTGCGCGGCTCGGCCTCGGCCTGTTCGACGTAGAGCTCGATCTGGTCGGCGCACGTCTCACGGTCGCGTGGTTCGAAGGGCAGGTACCTGGCGGCCTCCGGGTCGCCGAAGACTGCGTGCAGGGCGTCCACGTCGCGGGGCGTGTGGTGGAACTCGCGGAGGGCGAGGCGCGGGCCGGTCAGCAGCACGGCCCGCCCCGACCCGGCCGGTCCCGGTTCTGGCTCCATGCCGTCCGACCCTACAGCGGGCCCCGGCTACGGGTGCGGCACCCGCACGGAGGCCGTACCCCCTGGCACCGGCTACGGTACGTAGCGTGAACCACGATCTGCAGCTCACCCCGGGTACCCGCACCACCGATCTGCTCGCCTGGGCGGCCGAGCACGGGTACGAGCCGGTGCCCGAAGAGGCGCTGCGGACGGTGCTCACCCTGCTGGAGCTCGGCGGCGCGTCGATGCACGAGGGCTTCCCCGAGCTGAGTTCGCCGCTGCTGGAGCAGCTGCTGCACGAGCAGCTCCACCTGTACGTACAGCCCGTGGCCGAACCGGAGGCGTACGGGCGGGCGGTGCGGCTGCTGATCGACCATCAGCGGGCGACCCGGCGGCTGAACGCCAAGCGGCACGCCAGGCTGCACGCGGAGGCCGAGTGGCAGGGCGAGCTGCTCTGCGACCTGCTGCGCCGACCGCACCTGCTGACCTGGCCCCGGCTGTACACGCTGCTGCTGCGCGCGGACGGCGTGGACGTCAGCGACGCGGCGGCCGTACGGGCCTGGCTGGAGGAGTTCCGCGCACTGACGGAGGACCAGCGGATCGCGTGCTTCGTCTGGCTGGAGGAGCTGGGGCCGATGGAGCCGGTGCAGGGGGACGAGGGCTGGAACCGGGCGCGAGTGCTCTCGGTGGGGATGGCCACCGACGGGGCGCGGCTGCTGCTGGAGAACCGGCTGATGCGGCGCAGCTACCGCAATCTGGCCGGGCGGAACGCGCTGGGCCTGCCGATGCCCGACGAACTCGCCGGTGACTTCGAGGACTTCGAGGCGGCGGTGGCGGCGGAGGCGCTGCGGCTGTGCGGGGAGTGGACGGTACCGGGGCTGCCCGAGCTGCTGGTGGCGGAGTTCGCGGACCTGGCGCCCGAGCCGGAGACGGCGGAGATCGAGGAGTACCTGGCGGGCACGGACGCCTGACCGGCCGGCCGCCGTACGCCCGGCGACCCGCCGCACCGCGCCCCTGCACCAGGGTGTACCGGGCCCGGCCGGGCCGGCCGCCGGGGCGCGCCCGGCGGCCGAGGGCCGTTACGGCTGGAGGCCGTGGGAGTGGAACCAGGCCAGCGGGTCGACCGGGGCGCCCCCGGCGGGGCGGACCTCCAGGTGGACGTGGGGGCCGAGGGGCACGCCCGACGGCAGGACGCCGCGGGAGTGCCCGGTCGCGCCGACCCGGCCGAGCTGGGTGCCCGCGGTGACCTGTCCGGACACGGCGGAGATGGCGGAGAGGTGGCAGTACCAGATCTCGGTGCCGTCGGGCAGGGTCTGGACCACCCGGTAGCCGTACGCGCCGGACCAGCCGGCCGCGGTGACGGTGCCCGCGCCGACGGCGGTGACCGGGGCGCCGGTGCGAGCGGCGAAGTCCAGGCCGGTGTGCGGCTGGGACCAGTGCGAACCGGCCTGGTCGAACCGCGTCGCGAGCGTGTAGCCGTCGACCGGCGGCCGGAGGGTGCCGAGCCGGGCGCGTTCCCCGGCGGCCTGGGCCTCGGCCTGCTGGACGGCCCGCTTGGCCTCGGCCTCCTGGGCGGCGGCCAGCCGGGCGGCCTCCTCCGTGCTGGTGCGCTCTCCGTCGGCCTGCTGCTGGATCCGGGCGGTGAGGGTGAGTCCGGGGTCGGCGGCCAGGACGTGGTCCGAGGCCGTGTCGGGGACGGAGAACGCCGGCGCGGGAGCGGGCGGCTGGGTGGCGGTGGCCGCGGCGGCCGGTCCTGCGGTGGCGAAACCGGTGGCGCCGAGTCCGGCGGCCATCGCGGTCACGCCGAGCAGCGAGCCGCTGCGCGACTGGCGGGGCATCCGGTGCCGGGCCGCACCGTCGGCGTCGGCGGCCGGTTCCGGCGGAAGGTCGAGCAGCTGGGTGCCGACCCCGACGCTGCCGACCCCGAGGTTGGCAGGGCTGTGCGACAAGGACGCCACCGGGCGCGCTCCTTTCCTTCCTTCGCGCCGACCGGGTTAGCTGACGGGTTCGGAGCAGGAAGGTCTCCTACGAGTGGGCGGGCCCACCCGATTCACCCCAGGAACGTGGTTCCCCGGCTCCCGGACCCACCCACGGGGCAGATCTTGGGGATTGGGCGACGGCGCACGGTGCCGTTCGGGTACGGCGTTGCCGACCGCGCTGCGTTATCAAACGTTAATCCGAGAAGGCCATGATTCCAAGCTGCACGCCTGGTGAAGTCCTTGGCTCCTGAGGCGCAATGGGCGATTTGTGACTATTGACCAGCTCGCCCCATGACAGCCCGTTATCCACCAGGGGGATCAGCCCTGGGCCCGGCGGTCCCGCTCGGCGAAGGTCGCACCGGCGATCGCCCAGTTCTCGCGCGGCACCTCCTCGATCGCCACCCAGATGCTCTCCGGCTGCACGCCGGTCGCCCGGGCGTACGCCTCGGTGAGCTCGCGGGCGATCTCGGCCTTCTGCTCCTCGGTGCGGCCGGCCAGCTGCTTGACGTTGATGAACGGCATGACAGCCCCTCAGGTTCGGGTTCTGCGGTCAGCCGCACCGTATCGCACGACCCCGGAGCACCGACGCCCGGAAGACCCCGGGCGGCGAGCACCCCACCGGAGTCCGCGAGTGCAGTCACCGCAGACCCCTTGACGGCTAAAGCTATTAGCCATAGCTTTTGGGCTACAGGAAGCAGCCACACAACGGCGGAGGCTCACCATGCCCGGCACCCAGCACCCCGACACCCGGTTCCTCGACGTCCCCGGCGGCCGGATCGCGTTCGACGACAGCGGCACCACCGCCGGCGGCGCCCCCGTGGTGCTGCTGCCCGGCATGCTCGACTCCCGCGCCTCGTACCGGTACCTGCGGCCGCTGCTCGTCGCGGCCGGCCACCGGGTGATCACCATGGATCTGCGCGGCTTCGGCGAGTCCTCGATCGCCTGGGACGACTACTCGCCCGACGCCGTCGCGCACGACGTGTTCGCCCTGCTGGACCACCTGGGCATCGCGCGGGCCGTCCTGGTCGGCAACTCCTACACCGGCGCCACCGTGGTCAAGGCGGCCGGAACCGCTCCCGAGCGGGTTGCCGGGATCGCCCTGATCGACGCCTTCCTGGAGCACTCGCCGAACGCCTTCGGGCGGGCGCTGATGAAGGCGCTCGGCCCGCTGGTGCTGGCCTTCCCCGGAAGCTGGGGCGCCGCCCAGCGGTACTACTACCCCTCGCGCCGGCCCGCCGACTTCGGGGCCTACCGGGCCGGTCTGGTCGCCGCGCTGCGCGCCCCCGGCCGGAAGAACGCCACCCGGGGCCAGCTGGGCGGCGACTCCGTGGCCGCCGGGTCGGCGGCGGCGGTCCGCTGCCCGGCGTTGGTGATCATGGGCAGCAAGGACGTCGACTTTCCCGACCCGGCCGCGCTCGCCGACCGGCAGGCCGCCGCGCTGAAGGGCCGTAAGGTGATGATCGACGGTGCCGGACACTACCCGCAGGCGGAGTTCCCCGGAGCCACCGCCGACGCCCTGCTCCCCTTCCTGCACGAGGTCGCCTGATGCCCAGGGTCGGACTCACCCCCGCCGCCGTCGTGGGCCACGCCCTCGAACTGATCGACGAGGAGGGCCCCGAGGCCCTCACCCTGGCCGCCGTGGCCGCCCGCGCGGGCGTCGCCACCCCGTCCCTGTACAAGCACGTCAGCGGCGGCCTGGCCGAACTGCGCCGGCTGATCGCCGTCCGGGTCACCGAGGAACTGGCCGAGCAGCTGGCTGCGGCGGTGCTGGGGCGCAGCCAGGACGAGGCGGTCGAGGCCCTGCTGGCGGCCTACCTGGACTACGCGGGCCGCCACCCGCGCCGGTACGCCGCGCTGCCGCAAGCGCCCCAGGAGGACGAGGACCTGCAGTACGCGGCCGGCCGGCTGGTCGGGGTGATCCTGGCGGTGCTGCGCGGATACGGCCTGGAGGACTCGGAGGCGATCCACGCGGCGCGCACCGTGCGCTCGATGGCCCACGGCTTCGCCTCGCTCTGTGCCGGCGGGGCCTTCCAGCTGGCCGAGGACCTGGCGGTGACCCGGGAGCGGCTGATCCGGGTGCTGACCGAGGGGCTGCGGGCCTGGCCCGCCTGAAGGCGGCTTCAGGGAGGGCGGCGGCTTGACGCCGACCGTGCCCAGGGCACAGGGTGGCCCAACGGGGCGGAGCCGTGCGGCGGTTCAGCGGCGGGGGCCTGCCGGGGGGAGCCCGCAGCGGGTCGCGTACCGTGGCAGGGCCGATCCGGATGGACGCCGCGCACGTACCGGTGCGGACCCGGGGATTCGAGACCGAACTGTCGCATACCGCCGGTCGCACCGGGGGTGGGCCTGGGTAGGTACCGTCCGGGCGGCCCGCATCGCGCCGCCGGGGGCGTGGGCCGCGGAGCAGGCGGCCCCGAGGCACGATCACGAGGAGGAGGGCGGCATGACGCAGACCACGCGGACCACCCGTCCCGGTACCGGTCCCATCCCGGAGCAGCACCGCCCGGCCGCGGCCGTACGGCCACCCCTCGGCAGCGGACTGGCGGACACCGCGCGGCGCGCCTTCGCGATCGCCCGCGGCCTGCGCTCGCTGCGGCCGGTCCCCGCCCGCGCCCAGGAGCCGTACGGGGAGAGCGACGGCCATTGACGCGCTCTCCGGGCTGAAGCCCGGTGCGCTGCGGACAATCTCGGTAGCCGCGCCCCGACCGAAGGGACGCCCCTCGCGCCGACGCGGCATTCACCGGGATCCGGACCTGCGACGCTAGATTGACCTGAGCCAACGGATGGTCAGTGGCCTGGCCCGAGTCTCGGCGGAGGTCCTCGTGCCCGCAGTCACCACGGTGGCACGACAGCTCGCCGGAGCGCTGCGGCGCGGCCCCTACGGACGCTGGCTGAGCCGCCTGCTGGACGGCGACCCGCAGGCCGAGTGGCTCGCCCTCGTTCTGCTCACCATCAGCAGTGCGCTGCTGACCCTGCTCGCCATCGCCGCGCCGAACGACTGCCCGCCGTCGGCGCTGTCGCTGCCGCTGCTGGTCGGCGGCTTCCTCCTGCACATCCGCCTGCAGGCCATGCTGCTGGTCCCGGTCGGGCTCGGGCTGCTCGCCCAGCGGCTGCTGCGCGTGCCCCTCGGGGTGCGGCTCGGCTCGGCGCTGATGGTGGCGCTCGCCGCGGTGATCGGGCTGCTGATGTCCCGCCACCGCAGCCGGCTCGGACTGCGCGGCACCCGGGGCGACACCATGCTGCTGGAACTCGCCGAGCGCACCCGGGACCTCGGCCGCCTCCCCGACCGCCTGCTGGACTGGCGTTTCCACCGGGCCCTCTCCCCGGTCAGCGGCGCGTTCTTCGCCGGCGACTTCCTGCTCACCTCGCAGCGGCCCGACCGGGACCTGCTGGAGGTGGTCCTGGTCGACGTCTCGGGCAAGGGCAGCCGGGCCGCCGCGCGGTCGATGCACCTGTCCGGGGCGTTCGCGATGCTGCTCGGCTCGGTGCCGCCCGAGGCCTTCCTGCCCCGGGCCAACGACTACCTGGCCGCCGGCGACTGGGAGGACGAGTTCGCCACCGCCGTCCACCTCGCGCTCAGCCCATCGACCGGGCGCTACCGGCTGTTCAACGCCGGGCACCCGCCCGCCGCGCACTACCACCGCGCGAACGGCGGCCGCTGGGAGCTGCGCGGCGAGAGCGGACCCGCGCTGGGGATCTTCGCGGGGACGCGCTACCCCCCGACCGCCGGGCGGCTCGCGTACGGGGACTCGCTGCTGCTCTACAGCGACGGCCTGGTCGAGGTGCCCGGCGAGGACATCGACCAGGGCATCGGGCGACTGCTGGAGGCGGCCACACCGCTGCTCCGGTACGGCGGTGCGGCCGATCCGGCGGCGGAGCTGCTGCAGACGGTCGCCCGCAACGTCGCCGACGACCGGACGGTGGTGATCGTGCGCCGGCTGGGCGCGGGCAGCTGAACCGGCCGGGGCGGCCGGGCGGTGCCGCGATCCGGCGATCCCCCGTCCGCCGGCCCGGCACCGGATCGCCGGATCGCCGGATCGCCGGATCGCCGGATCGCCGGATCGCCGGATCGCCGGATCGCCGGATCGCCGGATCGGACGAAATTACCGACAGGTACCCGGATTTGAGCTGTCTCGGGGGTGAACTGGAGCCCGATCCGGCCAACCTTGGTCCCAGTTGAGCTGTCCAGCAGCAGAAATGTCGCGATCGGGTCACTGAACGTCAGATACGTTCACACATACGTAGGATCATCCCCCTAGAATCCCCCGCGTGACGATGACTCAGTGGTGCGGTCCGGCTGCCGGCGTGCTCGCCGCCCTCTCCCTCCTGGCCGCCGCACGGTACCGCGCGGTCAGTCGTACCCTGAGGGCCCGGCTCCACACCCAGGAGCAGGAGTTCGCCGCCCTGCGCGCACAGTTGCAGAACGAGACCGAACTGCGCAGCAGCGAGCACGCCGCCATCGAGCGCGAGCAGGAGCTCAACGCCTCCACCCGCCGGGCCTTCCTCAGCGTCGCCCGGCGCATCCTGGTGATGGCCCACGACCAGCAGGCCGGCCTGGACGAGATGGAGCGCCGGCACGACGACCCGGCCCTGCTGGAGGGGCTGCTCAAGGCCGACCACGCGGCCGCCCAACAGGCCCGCCTGGCACAGACCCTGGCCGTGCTCTGCGGCGCCCGGGCCGGACGGCACTGGCCCGAACCGGTCGCGCTTGAGGACGTGGTGCGCGGCGCCCAGTCCCGGATCCTGCCGTTCCAGCGGGTGGTGATCCGCAGCCGGATCGAGACCGCCGTGGTCGGCGCCGCCGCCGAGGCGCTGATCCACGCCGTCGCCGAACTCCTCGACAACGCCACCCGGTACTCGCCGCCGAGCACCCAGGTCCACGTCACCCTGATGCCGGTGCACAACGGCACGGTGATCGAGATCGACGACGCCGGGGTCGGCATGTCCGAGCAGGCCGTCGAGAAGGCCGCGGCCGCACTCGCGGGCGGCGGCGCCATGGAGGTCTCCCGGCTCGGCGAGGTACCGCAGTTGGGGCTGGCGGCGGTCGGCCGGCTCGCCGAGCAGTACGGCTTCCGGGTCACCCTCAGCTCCGCCCCCTCGCCCTACGGCGGGGTGCGGGTGGTGGTACTGCTGCCCACCCCGCTGCTCACCGACCCGCTGCCCGGGCCCGCCACCGGACGGCGCACGGACGCCTTCGAGCGCCCGGCGGGAGCGGGGACCGGCCACCGGGAGCCGCCGGTGGACCGGGTTCCCCGGCAGCAGCGGCCCGCCCCGCAGGAGCAGGTACCCGCGCCCCCGCCCACCCCCGGCGGCCTGCCGCGCCGGGCCAACCGGCGGCACGCCGCCCCCGCGCCCGCCGACGGCCCGGACGAGACGACCCTCGAACTGCCCGTGCCGCCGCGTTCCGCACGCGACGCACAGACCTTCATGTCCCTCTTCCAGACCGGTACCGCCGACGGCCGCTCGGCGGCCCGCGAGCAGACCCGGCCCGACGGCCTCCCCGTTTCTCCCCCCGCTTCCCCTTCCCCCCAATCCCCCCAGCACTCCGGAGAGTTCCATGACCACCACTCCTGACCTCGGCTGGCTGCTGGCCGACATCATCAGCGTTCCCGAGGTGCAGCACGCCGTCGTGGTGTCCAGCGACGGCCTGGAGATCGGCCGCAGCGAGCGGATCGCCCGCGACGACGCCGAGCGGTTGGCCGCCGCCTGCTCCGGACTCCAGTCGCTGGCTCGCGGAGTGGCACAGGGCTTCGGCGGCCGGCAGAGCACCACCCGCCAGATCATCATCGAGTACGGCGGCGGCTACCTGTTCATCGTGGCCGCCGGAGCCGGCGCCCACCTGGCCGTGGTGACCAGCGAGGCCGTGGACGCCGGCCTGGTGGCGTACCAGATGCAGATGCTGGTGGAGCGGATCGGCACCCACCTGACCAGCCCGCCGCGGGTGGAGGCGGCCTTGGGGGACGCGCGTTGAGCGGCCCGGTCCGGCCGTATGTGATCACGGGCGGCCGGAGCCGGCCCAGCGGACCCGATCAGGAGCTGGCGCTGGAGAGCCTGATCAGCGTGGACCCGGCCGTCCTGATCGACGAACTCCTGCAGCGGCAGCCCGGGTTGAACCGCGAGCACCGGCGCATCCTGCTGCTCTGCCGGGAGTTGCTCTCGATCGCCGAGGTCGCTGCCCACCTCGGTCTGCCGCTGGCCGTGGTCAAGGTGCTGGTCGGCGACCTCCGGGACCTCGGCGCCGTCCAGGTCCTGCCCCCCGCAGTCCCACCCGTACCGCAGGCCAAGCGCCTGCCCGCAACCCTCCTGGAAGAGGTGCTCGTTGGCCTCCGCCAACTCCGCTGAGCCGGTCTACCTGCCGTCCACCGTGCAGGGCGCGGTGAAGATCCTGGTCACCGGTCCGTTCGGGGTGGGCAAGACCACCCTGGTCGGCTCGCTGAGCGAGATCACACCGCTGCGCACCGAGGAGACCATGACCGCCGCCGGCGTGGACGTGGACGACCTCACCGGCCGGCCCGAGAAGACCACCACCACGGTCGCGCTGGACTTCGGCCGGATCACGCTCAACCCCAGGCTCGCCCTCTACCTCTTCGGCACCCCCGGGCAGCAGCGGTTCTGGCCGCTGTGGGATGACCTCTCGCGCGGCGCGCTCGGCGCGATCGCGCTGGTCGACGCCCGGCGGATCGAGGAGAGCTTCGATGTGCTCGGGCAGCTGGAGGAGCGGCGGATCCCGTTCGCCGTCGCCGTCAACGCCTTCCCCGACACGCCCGCCTACCCCGAGGAGGAGCTGCGCGCCTCGCTCGACCTCCTGCCCGAGGTGCCGATCCTCAGGTGTGACGCCCGGGACCGCCGGGCCGCCTACGACGTCCTGATCGACTTCGTCGACCACCTGCACTCCACCGCGGCCCTGGAGCTGCAGCCATGACGACTCCCCAGCAGGACAGCCGGGTCCAGCCGCCGGAGCCGGCCGGCGCGCCGCCCGCGGCGGACGTGCCGGGCCACCCCGCGGGCGCCCCCGGCGGCCCGGAACAACCCGGGGCGGGCAGACCGACCGGCGCCCGGGTCCCGCTGCCCGGCTGCCCGATGCACGACAAGCTCGGTACCGCACCGCTGTACGGCGCCTCGGTCTCCGACGACCCGCACGGCCTCTACGCCAGGATGCGGGCGGAGCACGGCGCGGTCGCCCCGATCGAGCTGGAGCCCGGAGTCGAGGCGTGGCTGGTGCTTGGCTACGCCGAACTGCTCGAACTCACCCGCAACGAGCAGCTGTTCTCCAAGGACTCACGCCGCTGGCGGGTACCCCGGGAGGGCAGGCTCAAGCCCGAGTCGCCGCTGCTGCCGATGACCTCCTGGCGGCCCACCCTGCTCAACCTGGACGGAGCCGACCACCAGCGGCTGCGGGGCGCGGTCGCCGACACCCTGGCCCGGATCGACCACCGACAGCTGCGGCAGCTGACCGAGAACGCCGCCAACTCCCTGATCGACGGCCTGGGTCCGGACGGCACCGCCGACCTGATCGCCCAGTACGCGCGCCGCCTGCCGCTGCTGGTCTTCACCCAGCTGCTCGGCCTGCCCGCCGAGGCCGGACCGCACCTGATCGATCTGATCAGCCACTTCGTGGACAGCAGCGAGGAATCGGTCCGGGCGAACGCCGAGTTCCAGGCCATCCTGGTCGACCTGGTCCGCCGCTGCCGGGCCACGCCCGGAGCCGACCTGACCTCCTGGCTGCTGGCGCACGAAGCCGGGCTGAGCGACGAGGAAGCGCTCCACCACCTGGTGGTGATCCTGGTCGCGGGCAACGAGACCGCCATCAACTGGATCGGCAACACCCTGCGCCTGCTGCTCACCGACCGCCGCTTCAGAGCGACCCTCGCGGGCGGGCGGCTGACCGTCCCGGACGCCCTGGACGAGGTGCTCTGGCGCGACCCGCCCACCCAGAACTTCCCCGGCCGCTGGGCCACCGGCGACACCGTCCTCGGCGGCCAGTACATCAGCGCGGGCGACATGCTGGTGCTCGGCATCGCCGGTGCCAACGCCGACCCGGCCGTGCAGAGCCCCGACGGCATCGGCGGCAACCGCGCCCACCTGGCCTGGGGCGCCGGCCGGCACGTCTGCCCGGCCCAGCACCCGGCCCGGCTGATCGTGGAGACCGCGGTGGAGACCCTGCTGCACCGACTGCCGGACCTCCAACTCGCGGTACCCGCCCATGAGCTGGCCTGGCGGCCGTCACCGTGGTCGCGAGCGCTGGTGTCCCTGCCGGTGCTCTACAGCGCCTTCACCCCACCGCGCATCCCCGCACCCGAAAGGCCCGTATGGACACCTCCGACCCCCGTACCGCACCCGTCCGGCTCGACCCCTTCGGACGCGACCAGCACGCCGAGAACGCAAGGCTCCGGGCGGCGGGACCCGCGGTCGTGGTGGAACTCCCTGGCGGGGTGGTGGTCTGGGCGATAACCCGCCACGACACCCTCCAGCAGCTGCTCACCGACCCCCGGGTCGGGAAGAACCCGCAGCTCTGGGACACCTTCAGGGAAGGCCGCCTGCCCAAGGGCTGGCCGCTGCTCAACTTCGTCACCGTGCCCGGGATGACCACTGCCGACGGCGAGGACCACCGACGGCTGCGCGGCCTGGTCAGCCAGGCCTTCACCCCGCGCCGGGTCAGCGCGCTGCAGCCCGGGATCGAGCGCCTCACCGCCCGGCTGCTGGACGGAATCGCGCAGTTGGACGGCGAGTTCGACCTTCGGAAGCACTTCGCCTACCCGCTGCCGATGCAGGTGATCGGCGAACTGCTCGGACTCCCGCCCAAGCAGCAGGACGAGCTGCACGAGCTGTCCGACACCCTGGTGAGCAGCTCCGCCACGCCCGAGGAGGCCGTCGCCGCGCAGGCCTCGCTGTTCGCGCTGCTGGCGTCGCTGGTCGAGGCCAAGCGGGCCGAGCCGGGTGACGACCTGACCACCGACCTGATCGCCGCCCGCGAGGACGAGGACCGGCTCAGCGAGCAGGAGCTGGTCGGCACGCTGCTGCTGATGCTGATCGCCGGGCACGAGACCACGCTCAACCTGATCACCAACGCGGTGCGCGCGCTGCTCGCCCACCCCGAACAGCTGCGGCAGGTACTGGACGGCACGTACTCCTGGTCGGCGGTGGTCGAGGAGACCCTGCGCTACGACTCGCCGGTGGGGCAGTTCCCGCTGCGGTACGCGATCGAGGACATCGAGGTGGACGGGGGCGAGCTCGGCAGCGTGGTGATCCGGCGCGGGGAGGCGATGCTCGCCTCGTACGGTGCCGTCGGACGGGACGCGAGCCACTACCCCGACGCGGACCGCTTCGACCTCTCCCGGCAGCAGCCCCTCCGGCACCTCTCGCTCGGCCACGGCCCGCACTTCTGCCTCGGCTCGGGCCTGGCCCGGTTGGAGGCGGAGACCGCGCTGCGCGGCCTGTTCGAGCGCTTCCCCGGCCTTTCGCTCGCGGACGGGCCCGAGCCGGAGCCGATCGCGTCCTTCGTCAGCAACAGCGTCCGCGAGCTGCGGGTGCGGCTGAACGGTTGAGGAGGCGGTTGGAGGCCGTCGGGGTACGGGAACCGACGGCCTCCAACCACGGCCGGCCGAGCTTGTGAAGATTCGGTGACGACGGGCGGACCTCCGGCTGCGGGGACCGGCGCCCCGTGACGCCGGTAGTAGCCGCAGCCGGAGGACGACCTACTGATTCCCGGTCAGTCCTGGAACAGACCGTTGAGTTCCGGATAGCTCAGCCCGTCCGCGAGCCCGCCGAAGGTGCCGTCGGCGTAGACCTCGCGGGCGGCGCGCCGCACCGCCGCGTACGCGACCTCGGCGAGGCCGGGTCCGAGGCTGATCCGGCCCACGCCCAGGGCGGCGAGCTCGGCGACACCCGGCGCGGCGGCGTGGCCGGACACGTTGAGCGGGACCGGCAGGGCCTCGGCCAGCACCGCGATGACCGCCGGGTCGGCCGTGCCGGGGACGAACACGCCGCTCGCGCCCGCGTCGACATAGGCCAGTCCGCGGGCGAGGGCCGCGTCCAGACGGCTCTCGGGCTCGCCGACGCCACGCAGGAAGACGTCCGTCCTGGCGTTGATGAACAACGGCACGTCGGCCGCGTCGGCCGCAGCGCGGGCGGCCGCGATCCGCTCGGCCTGCTCGGCGACCGGGCGCAGCTCGCGCGCCCCGCCGGCGGGGCCGTCCTCCAGGTTGACGCCGACCGCGCCGGTCGCGAGCAGGGCGGTGATGGTCTCACCCACCCCGGCGGCGGTCTCGGCGAAGCCGTCCTCCAGGTCGGCGGTGACGGGCAGGTCCACCGCACCGGTGATCAGTGCGGTCTGGGCCAGCGCCCGGTCCCGGTCGAGACCGCCGCCGTCCTTCGCGCCGAGCGTCCAGCACACGCTGGCGCTGGCGGTGGCGATCGCCCGCGCACCGGCGGCGGCGACCAGTCGCGCGCTCGCGGCGTCCCAGACGTTGGCCAGCACCAGCGGGTCGCCGGGGCGGTGCAGATCGGTGAAGAGCTTGGCCTTGTCGTGCTGAGTGGTCATGGTGTCAGCCTGTCAGTGAGACGCGACGGTGGACTGGCGGAGATCGGACCTGGACAGCCGAACCCTCACGGGGCGGGGTGGGCCCTCCGGGGCCCACCGATCGGCCCCGGAGGGCCCTGTTCACGCCTCCTTGGGCGCCGGGCTGAGCCGGGTGGAGATGGCGATGCGGTTCCAGGAGTTGATGGTGATGATCATCGCGAGCAGCTGGGCCAGTTCCTTCTCGTCGAAGACCTTGGCGGCCTCCTCGAAGACCGCGTCCGGCACATGCCCCTCGGTGACCTTGGTGACCGCCTCGGTCAGGGCCAGGGCGGCGCGCTCGCGGGCGGTGAACCACGGGGTCTCGCGCCAGGCCGGGAGGCTGAACAGCCGGTGGGCCTGCTCGCCGATCTTGCGGGCGTCGGTGGTGTGCATGTCTAGGCAGAAGGCGCAGCCGTTGATCATCGAGGCGTAGGTCTTGACCAGTTCGGCGATGATCGGGTCCAGCCCGGCGGAGGCGGCCCGGTCAAGGTCGATCATGGCCCGGTAGAACTCGGGGGCCTGCTGCGGGAGCGAGATGCGCTGGACGGGGGCGGGGGCGTAAGCGTTCTGGTTCGTCGTCACGTGGACAACCGTAGATGCCGAGTGGCCCGCCCATGTGGTTCATTTGGCGCATGGAATCCTGGGCCACTTTCGGCGGCGACCTGCTTATCGACCTGACCTCCGGGCGAGCGCGCGGACTCGGCCTGCGCGCGGCCCTGGAGGACGCGCTGCGCGCCGCGGTCCGCGACGGCCGCCTGCACCCCGGCACCCGGCTGCCGTCCTCCAGGGCCCTGGCCACCGACCTCGGCATCGCCAGGAACACCGTCGCCGAGGCGTACGCCCAGCTCGCCGCCGAGGGCTGGCTGGCCTCCCGGCAGGGCTCGGGCACCGTGGTGGCCGAGCGCGGCACACCGTCCGAGGCCGGCGCGCCGACGGTACGGCCGCGCCGCGCCGCGGTCCGCTACGACCTGCTCCCGGGGCGCCCCGACGTCTCGCTGTTCCCCCGCTCGGCCTGGCTGGCGGCCTCCCGGCGGGCGCTGACCGCCGCACCCAACGAAGTGTTCGGCTACTCCGACCCGCGCGGGCGGATCGAGCTGCGCCGCGCCCTCGCCGAGTACCTGGCCCGGGTCCGCGGGGTGCGTACCGACCCCGAGCGGATCCTGATCTGCGCCGGCTACACCCAGGGCCTCGGTCTGCTGTGCGGCGCGCTGCGCGAGCGCGGCGTCCGGGCGGTCGCGGTGGAGGAGTACGGGCTGCCGCCGCAGCAGCAGGTGATCACGGCGTCCGGTCTCGACACCGTGGCGCTTCCGCTGGACGAGGGCGGCGCGCGCACCGACCTGCTGGCCGGCTCGGGCGCCGGCGCGGTGGTGCTCACCTCGGCGCACCAGTTCCCGACCGGCGTATCGCTGAGGGCCGCGCGCCGGTCCGCCGCCGTCGCCTGGGCCCGGGAGACCGGCGGGATCATCATCGAGGACGACTACGACGGCGAGTTCCGCTACGACCGGCAGCCGGTCGGCGCGATGCAGGCGCTGGACCCGGAACGGGTGGTGTACGCGGGCACCGCCAGCAAGAGCCTCGCCCCCGGACTGCGGCTCGGCTGGCTCGCACTGCCCGGGGAACTGGTCGAACCGGTGGTCCGGCAGAAGGAGTTGGCCGACGGCCAGTCCGGCGCCCTGGAGCAGCTGACCCTCGCCGAGCTGATCACCTCGGGCGGCTTCGACCGGCACATCCGCCGCTGCCGGCTGCGCTACCAGCGCCGCCGCGACCAGTTGGTGGGCACGCTCGCCGAACGGGCCCCGGACGTCCACGTCACCGGCATCGCGGCCGGACTGCACGCGGTCCTGCAGCTGCCCCCGGGGTCGCTCAGCGAGGGCGAACTCCGGCACCAGGCCGCCTGGTTGGGCCTCGCGCTGCAGACCATGTCGGAGTGCCGCACCCAGGCCGCCGGGCCCGCACCCGACGCACCCTCGTCGCTGGTGATCGGGTACGGCACCCCGCCGGAGCACGCCTTCTCCGCCGCGCTGGACGCGCTGTGCACGCTGATCGGCCTGTCCGCACCGCGGGCCGACGCGACCTGAGCCCTACCGGTTCCGGTCTACCGCTTGCCGAGTTCGAAGAGCAGGAAGAGGAATGCGGCGAACACGTGGCCCGCTGCGGTGTAGAGGACTATGCGCACCCAGATTCCGCGGTTCGGGAGTCGACGGGCGTCGATGGGTTGCCTGGCCATGATGGGCCTCCCTTCAGAGGCGTACGTGGGGTGAACCCGGGATCCTGGGACCTCAGTGGCCCCCGCCCAGGCAGAGTTCGCCACCCGGGCTCTGCAGCAGGGTGTGCATGAAGAGCAGCTCGACGCCGTCGGTGGAGTCGGCCGCGATGCGGTGCGGAGTGAGCGAGTCGAAGTGCGCACAGTCGCCCACCTCCAGCAGGTGGATCTGCTCACCGAGGGTCAGCCTCAGCCGCCCCTGCAGGACGTACAGCCACTCCTCGCCGGGGTGCACCCGGACGACGGCGTCCTGCAGCCCCGGCGGCACGTGGACCCGCAGCGCCTGCATCGCCCGCCCCGGGGCACCGGCCCGCCGGTAACCCCAGCCGCCGGCCCGGCCGGGCTCGATCGCGCCGCCCCTGATCACCGGATCCGGCTCGCCCGGCAGTTCACCGAGCAGCCCGGCCACCGTCGTGCCGTACGCCCGGGCCAACCCGAGCAGTACCGGCAGCGAGGGCTGCCGCTGCCCGGTCTCCAGGCGCGACAGATACGCTGGGGAGAGGCCCACCCGGGCCGCCGCCGCTTCGAGCGTGTGCCGGCTGCTCAGCCGGTGCTCCCGAAGTCTGGCGCCGAGGCCCTCGACCTCCTGGTCCGCACTCATGTGCCCAGTCCACACCCGGCCTGCCTCCTAGGCAAGAAATTTGCCTGCTTGGCAATCTCACTCCGGGTGCGGCATCGACGACGGACCGTCCCAAAGGCGATGCTGAGGGCCATGACGAAGTCGGACACCCTGGAGTACGGGCGGGTACTCGATCTGGTCGTGGCGGTTCTGGAGACCGACGAGCCGGAGAGCCTGTGGAACCTGCTTGCGGAGCACCTGCTCGACGTCTTCGCCAGCCGCACCGTGAGCATCACGGAACTGCACCCGGCCGACCGGACGGCCCGGGCCGAGGGATGGGCGCCGAAGCGGATCGGCACGGCGATCAGCAGGCACGTGGAACTGCAGGTGCGGCAGCAGCACCCCCTGATCGGGTACCTCACCACCGGAGGGTTCCGTCCCGTGACGGTGGCCGGGATCTGCGACGGGTGGCGGGGCTCGGCCTGCTACGACCAGGCCTACCGGGCGTTCGGCACCACCCAGCAGTTGGGCCTTCCGCTGGCCGCGGCGCACCACACCGCCCGGATCGTCGTCTTCAGCCGCCGCGGCACCGACTTCGGCCCGCGGCCGCTCGCCATGGCCGAGCGGATCCAGCCGCTGCTGATCGGTGCGGACCGCCAGCAGCGCAGGCTGCGGCAGCTCCGCGACGCCGCCGGCGCGGCCGGGGTCGACGACGTGGTGCACCGGGCCGCCGAGCACGGGCTGACGCCGCGTGAACTGGCGGTGCTGAGCCTGCTCGCCGAAGGTCTCACGGCCACGGCCATCGCGCGCCGCCTGGCCATCTCCCCGCACACGGTCAAACGCCATCTGGAGCGGATCTACCGCAAGCTCGACACCGACAACAAGGTCTCCGCCGGGCTGGCCGCCCGCCGGATGGGCCTGGTGTGCTGAGAGCGGCCGACACGCCCCGAAGGCGGCGGACAGCACCCTCGCGGGGCCGGCAGTAGGAAGTTCGTCCCATGGCACCGAGGCGGCGCGGTTGCCAGGATCTTGGTTCGGGGGCGGGAGTGACCTCCGCCGGCGGCCCGCCCCGACCACGCATCCGGCGGGACGGCACCTGAGCCTGCACTCCCTGGACCGCAGGGGAGTCCAGGGAGTGCGGGGACGGGTGCGGCACCCGATCGCACCTCAACGGCAGGGCGCTTCAAGGACACCGCGCCCCAGGGCCTTGCGCCTCAGGGGCGGGGGACGTTGCGCAGGTTGCTGCGGGCCAGGTCGACCATCTTGCCGACGCCGCCCGACAGCACGGTCCGGCCCGCGGCCAGGGCGAACCCCTTGACCTGGGCGGCGGTGATGCGCGGCGGGATGGAGAGCGCGTTGGGGTCGGTGACCACGTCCACCAGTACCGGGCCGGGCCTCTCCAGCGCCTCGGCCAGCACCTCCCGCACCCTGGCCGGTTCCGTCACCCGCTTCGCCTGGATGCCGATCGCGCGGGCGATGGCCGCGTAGTCCACGTCGCCGTTGTCGATCTCCCACTCGGGGTAGCCGGAGACCAGCATCTCCAGCTTGATCATGCCGAGCGCGCCGTTGTTGAACACCACGATCTTGACCGGCAGCCGGTGCTTGGCGACGGTGAGGAGTTCGCCGAGCAGCATGCCGAGCCCGCCGTCACCGGACATCGAGACCACCTGCCGTCCCGGGAAGGCGAGTTGGGCGCCGATCGCGTGCGGCAGCGCATTGGCCATCGAGCCGTGGAGGAACGAACCGATCACCCGGCGGCGGCCGTTGGGCGTCAGATAGCGGGCCGCCCAGACGTTGCACATCCCGGTGTCGACCGTGAACACCGCGTCGTCGGTCGCGAGTTCGTCCAGCACGGCGGCCACGTACTCGGGATGGATCGGCACCTGTTTCTCGATGTTCCTGGTGTAGGCGCCGACCACGTCCTCAAGTGCCTTGCAGTGCTTGGCCAGCAGGCCGTCGAGGAAGCGCCGGTCCTGCTTCTGCTCCAGCAGCGGCATCACGGCCCGCAGGGTGGCCGACACATCGCCGTGGACGGCGAGTTCGAGCGGGGTGCGGCGGCCGAGCCGGGTCGCGTCGTGGTCGACCTGGATGGTGCGGCCCTGCGGCAGGAAGGTGTCGTACGGGAAGTCGGTGCCCAGGAGCAGGACCAGATCGGCCTCGTGCAGCGCCTCGTGGCAGGCGCCGTAGCCGAGCAGGCCGCTCATCCCGACGTCGTACGGGTTGTCGTACTGGATCCACTCCTTGCCGCGCAGCGAGTGCCCGATCGGCGAGTTGAGCTTCCCCGCGAGCTCCATCACCCCGGCGTGGGCGTCCCGGACTCCGGCCCCGCAGAACAGGGTCACCCGGTCCGCCGAGTTCAGCGCCGCGGCAAGCGCCTGCACCTGCGACCACGGCGGGGCGGCCACCGCCTGCTCGTCGAGGAAGTGGCCGCTCCCGGTCGGCCCGGCGGCAGGCAGCGCGGCCACGTCGCCGGGGAACGCCAGGACCGAGACCCCGCGGGCGCCGATCGCGTGCTGGATGGCGACCCTCATCAGGCGCGGGAACTGGGCGGGGGCGCCGGCCAGCTCGCAGAAGCCGCTGCAGTCGGTGAACACCCGGTCCGGGTGGGTCTCCTGGAAGAACCCGGTGCCGATCTGGCCGGACGGGATGTGCGAGGCCAGCGCCAGCACGGGCACGCCACTGCGCTGGGCGTCGTACAGGCCCTGGATCAGATGGGTGTTGCCGGGGCCGCAGGAGCCCGCGCAGACCGCGAGCCGGCCGGTCAGCTCCGCCTCGGCCGCGGCGGCGAAGGCCCCCGCCTCCTCGTTGCGGACATGCACCCAGTGCACGTCCGGAGCCCGGCGGATGGCGTCCACCACGGGGTTGAGGCTGTCCCCGACCACACCGTAGACCCGCTCCACCCCGGCCTGCCGGAGTACCTCCACCATCTGCTCGGCCACGCTGCCCATCGGGCCACCTCGTCTCACCGGCTGGTCACGGGACGCCACCAGCCTGCGGGCAGGGCGTCCGCCGGGCACCCGGGGGTACGGCGAACGGGTCGCCCGGGAGAACGGCCCGCCCGGGAGAGTCGGACGGGTCGCCGAAGGGGCGCGGGGGACGGCGCGACCGGGTCGCTCCCGCCGTTCCCCGCGCCCCTCGTCCGCTCAGCCCGCGAAGGCGGTGAGGCCGTTCGGGGTGCCGAGACCGGTCGGGCCGTCGTAGCCGGTACCGGCCGTGCAGAGGTAGGACGGGGAGCAGCTGCCGTTGGAGCCCGTGGTCACGTCGTTCAGGGCCGAGGTGTGGGCGTACGGGAAGGACGCGGGGTAGCTGCCGGTGGACGGGGCCCCGGCCAGCGCGTAGACGCCCGCGATGATCGGGGAGGAGGCGCTGGTGCCGCCGTAGACCGCCCAGCCGCTGCCGCCGTAGGTCTGGTAGACCGCCACACCGGTGGCCGGGTCGGCGACCGCCGAGACGTCGGAGACGGTGCGCTTGCCGCAGCCGGTGTCCTTCTGCCAGGTGGGCTTGGCGTCATAGGCCGAGCAACCGGAACCGGTGCCCTCGGTGCTGCTGGTGGACCACACCGACTCGCTCCAACCGCGCGCCCCGGAACTGCGCTTGAGCGCCGTGCCGCCGACCGAGGTGACGTACCTGGAGGAGGCCGGGTACTGGGCGCCGTACGCCGAGTCGCCCGCGCTGACGGTGATGGCGACACCCGGGTGGTTGAAGTACGAGGTGTCGTACGAGGTGTCGGCGGAGGACTCTGAACCGCCGTAGCTGTTGGAGACGAACTTGGCGCCGAGCTTGACCGCGGTGTTCACCGAGGTGCCGAGGTTGGTCATGCCGGCGGTGTTCGCCTCCACCAGGATGATCTTCGCATTGGGGGCGATCGCGGAGACCATGTCGAGGTCGAGCGAGATCTCACCGGCCCAACCCGAGTTCTTGGACGGGTACTTGGTGCCGCCGGTCTGGTTGACCTTCTTGAAGCACCCGTTGGCAGTGGTGCAGGCCGGCAGGCCGTACTGGGCGCGGTAGACCGCCATGTCGGACTCGGCATTGGGGTCGTCGTAGGCGTCCACGATGGCGATGGTCTGGCCCGCACCGCCGCCCACCGGCAGGTTGTACGCACTGAGCAGGTCACTCGGCCCGTAGCCGGACGGCGTCGCGTTCGGGGTGACGCCCATCGGGTGGACCCGCTGGATGGTGTTGGTGACGCGCAGCGCGTTGCAGGCCATGGTGTCGCCCTTGGCGAGCGTGTCACAGGCTCGCACCCATGACGCACCGCCCTTGCTGTGAGCGGTGATTGACGTGGCGCCGGCGGGAGCGGCGGTCGAGATCGCGGACACGGCGAGGGCCGCGGTGCCGGCGAGCGCCAGGACGAGCCGGCGGGTGGATGCGGGCATGGTGGGGGTGTGCACCGAACTGCCTCCTGTGGCTGGGCTGGTAGCCCTTCGAGGGCCGGGGGCTGTGCGTGGGGGACGGTCGCACGGAATCGGTGTGGCTCCGGCAACCGGGCAGGCGGAAGTGACGGCCGTTCAGGCCGTCGCTCACCACCGGAAACCGGCGCCGACGCTAGCCAGCCATGGGCAGGTCAAACAACGGGCGGTACAAGATTCGACCAGCCCTTTACCCCTCGGGGGGAAAGGGCTGGTCGAACTCACAGGAAGCCACGGGAACTCACAGCTCCCGGGCATTGCGCCAAGGGCACTCGGCCGCCCCGGCGGCGGCCGTCACCGGAGCCCGCCGAGCGGCGGGCTCCGGGCGGCGACGGGGTGTCACTCGGCCGGCAGGTGCTCCACCACGCCGATCGGCAGACCCGCCTGCGCCTGCCGCCTGGCCGGCTCGCGCCCCGGCGGCTGGATGCACAGCTCCGACGGGGTCACCGGCACGGTGGTCGGCCGGCTGACCGGCCTGCTGTGCTCCAGCTTCAACTGCTCCCCCTCGTGCAGCAGGGTCATCGGCGCACCCCGGCGCAGTGTGTAGGTGGTGCGCTGATGGGTGATCTCCACGTGCAGCAGCCGGTCCCGGACCACCATGGCGAAGGCCAGCCGCCGCAGCCCGGCGGGCAGCCGGGGCCGGAAGGAGAGTTCCTCGTCGCGGTCGCGCAGGCCGCCGAGCCCCGCCACCAGGGCGATGCACGCCCCGGCCAGGGAGGCCATGTGCAGGCCGTCCTTGGTGTTGCCGCCGAGGTCGTGCAGGTCCATCAGGGCCGCCTCGGCGGTGTAGTCGTACGCCAGGTCCAGGTGGCCGACCTCGGCCGCGATGACCGCCTGGGTGCAGGCGGAGAGCGAGGAGTCGCGGACGGTGAGCCGCTCGTAGTAGGCGAAGTTGCGGGCCTTCTGCTCCTCGGTGAAGGCATCGCCGCGCACCTGCATGGCCAGCACCAGGTCGGCCTGCTTGACCACCTGCTTGCGGTACAGGTCGAAGTACGGGTAGTGCAGCAGCAGCGGGTACTTCTCCGGCGGGGTGTTCTCGAAGTCCCAGAACTGGTGGTCGGTGAAGCCGTCGGCCTGCGGGTGGATGCCGATCTTCTCGTCGTACGGGATGTACATCGCCGCGGCGGCGTCCCGCCAGGTCGCGGCCTCCTCGGTGTCCACGCCCAGGGCGGACGCCTCGTGCATGTGGCGGGTGGCGGTCTCGGCGGCGACCCGCAGGTTGGTCTGCGCCATCAGGTTGGTGAAGACGTTGTTGTCCGCGATCGCGCTGTACTCGTCGGGTCCGGTGACGCCCTCGATCCGGAACCGGCCCTCGGAGTCGTGGTGGCCGAGCGAGCGCCACATCCGGGCGGTCTCCACCAGCAGTTCGAGGCCCAGGGTCTTCTCGAACTCGGTGTCTCCGGTGGCGCGGCAGTAGCGGGCGACGGCGACGGCGATGTCCGCACCGATGTGGAAGGCCGCGGTGCCGGCCGGCCAGTAGCCCGAGCACTCCTCGCCGTGGATCGTCCGCCAGGGGAACAGCGCGCCGGCCAGGCCGAGTTGGGCGGCGCGTTCGCGGGCCAGCGGCAGGGTGGCGTGCCGCCAGGTGAGCACCTGTTTGACCGCCGAGGGCATGGCGTAGGTGAGCACCGGCAGCACGAAGGTCTCGGTGTCCCAGAAGCTGTGCCCGTCGTAACCCGGGCCGGTCAGCCCCTTGGCGGGGATGGCCCGTTCCTCGCTCCGCGCGCCCGCCTGCAGCACGTGGAAGAGCGCGAAGCGGACGGCCTGCTGCAGCTCCACGTCGCCGTCCAGCTGGATGTCGCTGGTGTCCCAGAACTTCTTGAGGAACTGCTGCTGTTCGGCGAACAGCCCGTCCCAGCCGGTGAACCGGGCGGCGGTCAGCGCGGCCTCCACCTGGTCGCGGACGGCGGGCAGCGAGCGGGTCGCCGACCAGCCGTACGCGATGAACTTGACCAGCCGCAGCCGCTCGCCCGCCTTGAGCACGGTGGTGACGCTGAACCGGCCCTGGTTCTCGGTGTACTCGGCGGTGGCGTCGAAGTGCTCGGGCCCCTCGACCAGGTGGTCCATCCCGGCCGCCACCCGCAGGCCGCTGAAGCGGGTCCGGTGCACCAGGACGGCCTTCGTCCCGTCGGCGTGCGCCGCCTCACTGAGCAGCGGCGCCTCCAGGGCGGCGGCGGCGCGGGGGTCGCCCGTGCTCTCCGGCAGCTGCTCGTTGGCCACCAGCTCGGACTGGAGCACGATCCGCACCGGGCCGTCCACCGCGGTGACCTGGTAGTCGATCGCGGCGATCGCCCGCTGGGTCAGCGAGACCAGCCGGCTGGAGGTGACCCGCACCGTCCGCCCGGCGGGTGAGGTCCACTCGGCCTCGCGCCGCAGGACCCCCTCGCGGAAGTCCAACTGCCGCTGGTGACTCAGGAGTTTGCCGTAGCGGAGGTCGAAGGGCTCGTCGTCGACCAGCAGCCGGATGATCTTCCCGTTGGTGACGTTGATGACGCTCTGCCCGGACTCCGGGAAGCCGTAGCCGCCCTCGGCGTACGGCAGCGGCCGCAGCTCGTACACGCCGTTGAGGTAGGTGCCGGGCAGGCCGTGCGGTTCGCCCTCGTCCAGGTTGGCGCGCAGGCCGACGTGGCCGTTGGAGAGCGCGAACACCGACTCGGCGCGGGCGAGTCCCGGGATGTCCAGGCCGTGTTCGGCCACCCCCCAGGGATCGATGGTGAAGACGTTGGTCGCGGCCATGGCTAACTCCCCTCGTCCGTTCCCGTGTCGGGCCCGATCAGTTCGGCGAGGTCCTTGACCACGATGGTCGCACCGTGTTCGCGCAGTGCGTCGGCCTGTCCGACCCGGTCCACGCCGACCACCGCGCCGAAGCCGCCGGCCCGCCCGGAGGCCACCCCTGCGAGGGCGTCCTCGAAGACGGCGGCGTGCTCGGGCGGGACCCTCAGGGCCCGGGCGGCGGCCAGGTAGGTGTCGGGCGCGGGCTTGCCCGGCAGGTTCTCGCGCTTGGCGACCACCCCGTCGATCACCACGTCGAACAGCCCGTCGATGCCCGCGGCCCGCAGGACGTCCCGGCAGTTGGCGCTGGAGGAGACCACCGCGCGCGGCAGGCCGAGCACCCGCAGCCGGTGCAGGTAGTCCACCGAGCCCGGGTACGGCTGCACGCCCTGCTCCTGGATCATGCGCAGCACGGTGAGGTTCTTGACGGCGCTCAGCCCCTGGACGGTACGGGTGCCCGGCGGGTCGGCCGGGGTGCCCTCGGGCAGCCGGATGCCCCGGGAGGCGAGGAATTCCCGGGTGCCGTCCAGCCTGGGCCGGCCGTCGACGTAGGCGTCGTAGTCCTCGACCGGGTCGAACGGGACGAACTCCTCGCCGGTGCGCTCGGCCTCGGCCCGCAGGAAGGAGTCAAACATGTCCTTCCAGGCCGCCGCGTGCACCTTCGCGGTCTGTGTCAGCACTCCGTCGAGATCGAAGAGGAATGCTCGGATGTGGTCCGGAAGTCCCAACATGCTTGCCAGTGTGGCGCGAAGCGGCGCTCGAAGCCGCCCATTTGCGCCATCTCTGCGCGTCGCGAACGGGCGGCTCCGGCGGCTTGCCGAGGGGGTCCTTGGACCGACCGGTCCTACTGCATCGGCTTCGGCTTGATCATCGCGAAGATGGCGCCCTGCGGGTCGGAGACCACCGTCATCCGCCCGGCCCCCATGTCGAACGGCGGGGCCAGCACATCGCCGCCGCGCTTCACCAGCGCGTCCACCGTGCTGTCCACGTCGTCCACCGAGAAGTAGGTCAGCCAGTGCGCGGGCATGCCGGGCGGGTCGTTGGCCAGGTTGGCGACGCCGCCGACCGGACGGTCACCCACCTTGATCACGTGGTAGTCGCCCGCCTCCGGCATGCCCATCGGCTCGATCTCGGCGCCGAAGACCGCCCGGTAGAAGGTCTTCGCCTTGGCCAGGTCCCCGGTGTGCAGCTCGTTCCAGGTGAGCGCACCGGGCTCGTTGACCACGTGCGCGCCGAAGAAGTCCACCGGCTGCCAGACACCGAACACCGCGCCGGTCGGGTCGCTCGCGATCAGCATCCGGCCGACCGTGCCGACGTCCATCACCGGCACCATCACACTGCCGCCGTTGGCGGTGATGGCCGCCTGGGTGGCGTCCGCGTCGTCGGTCGAGAGGTACGTGGTCCAGACGGTGGGCGGGGCCGGCTGCCCGGGGGGAGCCATCGCGGGGCCGATGCCGCAGACCGGCTTCCCGTTCAGCGTGCACATCGCGTAGCCGCCGAACTCCGCCGGGCCGGCCTCGCCCTGCCAGCCGAACAGGTCCCGGTACAGATCGAGCGCGGCCTGCTGCTCGGGCGCCATCAGGTCCACCCAACACGGGGTACCGGGCGCGTACTTCTCGGTAACTTCGGGCATCTCGTCTCCCTCGTGGTGACCCCCGTCGCCCACCCTGACCGCAGCCGCCCGATCCTGCCACCGGAGGGGCGCTTCCGCGCGGCGACGCGGCGGAGACGGGGTCAGGCGCGGACCGTACGCCCCCGGTGGAGCCGCGGGCCGACGTCCGCGAACACGAGGTCCAGACCCTCCCCGTGGCGCTCGGCATGGAGGTGCAGATGGGGCTCACTGCTGTTGCCGGAGTTCCCGACCTGCCCGAGCGGCTGCCCCGCCCTGACCTGCTCGCCGACGGCCACCCGTACGGTGCCGGGACGCAGATGGGCGAGCTTGACGGTCTCCGTACCGGTGTCGATGAAGACGTGGTTGCCGTACAGCGGCCCGTACCGGATGACACCGGGGACCTGGTCCGGCAGCCCGTCGACCGCCGCGACGACCAGCCCGTCGCACGGGGCGAACACCTCTGCCCCGTAGGCGTGGTAGGAGGTGAGCAGCCGGGAGTCGCCCCGGTAGGTGCCGCTTCGGCCCAGCCGGACCAGGTCGACGGCGCCGCGCTGCTCGTCCACGTCGACGTGGTGGTTCAGCCCCCGACCCCCGCCCTGGCCGACGTACCAGCTGCCGCGCAGCGGGAACCGGGCCAGCGGCACCGCCGGACCCGTCCCCCAGCTGTGCCGGCGGGACCTGACCAGCGCGACCCCGCTCACCGCGAGCGGCACCGCGGCGGACGCGAGCTGCAGCCAGTGGCCGCCCAGGGGCAGTCCGGGCAGCCGACAGGCCGAGCCCAGCGCCACCAGGGCGCCGGCCTGGACCGGCCGGCGGACCCACCACGGCTCCATCGCCGCGTTGCCGAAGCCCTCGATCAGGACGCCCCCGCAGGCGAGCGCGAACACCGCGCCGGTCCAGCCGAGGACGTCCGGCGCGGTCCAGCACCAGAAGACCAGGAAGCCGGCCAGCAGGAAGCAGGCGACCCGGCCGCCACTGCGGCCCACCGCCAGCGGAAGCCTCCTGCGCCGCTGCTGCACCGGGGAGATCAGCAGACCGGTGATCAGACCGTCCCGGCCGACGTGCACCCACGCGAGGACCCGGCCGCCCGGCCCCTCGACCACCAGCCCCTCCGGGCTGTCGGACACCTCGTGGAAGCCGCCCAGCCGCTCCCGGGTGGCCGCCACGATCCGCTCCAGCCGATCGGCACCCACCTGCTCCACCAGCCGCGGCGCCAACTCCGCCCACCGCTCGGAAGAGGCCCGCAGGAACTCCCGGAGCGCCTCGATCTCGGCACGGCGATCACTCTCGTACGCAACGGACGGCATCCGGGCAACCTACCGGACGGGCACCGCCGGCCTGTCGCCCTGTCAGATCGGGGGCCGAGGCCCCGGGTCCACGCCGCACCGCCGACTGCGGAGAGAGCGGAGCCTCAGGGCGATCCGGGAGCCTCACGGCGATCGCGCGCCCGGGAAATGGAGCAGCCGGGTCGAACGCTCTCCGACCCGGCCCTCGAAATGGTGGGCCGCCAGGGGCTCGAACCCTGAACCTACGGATTAAAAGATCAAGCCGGATCGTGATCCGACCGGCTGAGATCGGTTACTTGGTGTTATTTCTGCTGGCTGGCGTGCTGCATAAGGGTTCCGCGTCCAGCTCCGAGCCGATGCTGACGCACGGTCCGCTCACGCATCGCTCACGCATCTGGCCAGTCAACGGCCAGCCCTCGGCCCTCTACGGCCGCAATGGCCCGGCAAGGTGCCAGCCGGAAGCCGCGGCGAATTGGGTGGCGTCGCCGGTCGGCCAGGGTGTGGGCTGTGCACCGTGGAGTCGACATGGGGTATCGAGGGATGGCAGCCGCGGTGGTACAGCAGCCCGGCTGATGTTGCCGAGCGTGAAGGCGCGCAGCTCCAGGAGTTGGTCGGCCGGACGGTCGCCAGGGCCTGGGGCGTGTGGATCGTTGAGGAGAACGAGTGGTTCGCCGACCTGCCCGTGATCCTGGAGATCGGCAGTCAGCGCGTCACGGTGTGCGTGAACCGGCTGGAAGATCTGTCCATCACTTGGGACGACCCGATCGACACCACCACGGGGCCGACCTGGTGGAACGACTGGACCCTACAGTGGCGCAGTGACGTACATCCGGCTCTGCAGGACGCCGTCGGGCGGACGGTGACCGCAGTGGGGCTCACCGAGTACGACTTCCGTCTGACCGACCTGTCCAATGGCCAGGTCTCGTCGGCCTGGGTCCTCACCGGCCTCGCCCTCGCTCTGGGCGATACCGGGCTGTGGGTCCACAACGCGTGCGACGAGAACGGTCTACAGACCGGGCTGCCACCCGAGGATCACGAACACCGCACCACATGGCTCGATCCCGCGCCCCGAGCGACGCCACCTCATGGGGCACCGTTCTTCCGGTGAAAGTGGCTGGTGACTGAGAGGCGCAGACGGACATCATGGGCAGATGCGAACTCTCTACACCATGACCGGCCGGGAAATGGGACTTGCGATAGACCATCCCGCCCAGCGACGCCTTCTGCCGGTGCTCGCCGAGCTGATTACCGACCTTCGGGCCTGCCGGGACGACGCGGACTACTTCGCCTTGCAGATGAAGCTTCTTAGCCACCGGCAGCAACACGAGGGATGGCGGGCCGAAAGCGCACGAAGCGCCAAGCGCGTAAGGCAGAAAAAGCTACCGACAGCGGCTGCACCTCCGCTCGAGGTGGCCGGCGGCAACCCCACGGATAGCGCCTCATGGCAGTTTCAGGCAACCGTCTACACGAGACTGACCCACCAGCTCCGCTCCATTGGCGACGCCCTCGCATGGAGGGTTCTGGACTACCGCCGCGATCTGCTTGTGGCGCTGGCCCGGCATCTGCCACCTGGGCCGATGGACCCGACGAAGACCGGAACTGACGGCGAGATCCACTTCGTTACGAGGCAGTGGGAGGACCATCAGCGCCTCGGCCTCCTGCACGACCTTACGAACTGCCTCCGGATAGCCGACGTCACGGTCCTCGACCCGGAACAGCAGATGTTGGAGCTCTACGAGCTCAAGACGAATCCAGATCGTAAGGATCCTGCGCAGGTGGCACGCATCCGCATGGCCGCCAATGCCGTGACGCGCGGCACTGCACTCCCGGGCGACGACCCGCACCAGCGTCTCCTCGCCGTACCTATCCCGTATGCCACCCACCTGGACAAGCTGCGCATCGGCGCTGAACTGGCGCGCAACCGCGGCGCCCAGACGATAGCCGTGCCGGGCGGGCGCGCCGTCGAGGTCTACAACTTGCCTGCGATCTCTCGGCATTGGGACGAAGAGACATTCGCCTCTGTTACCAACAATCGGAAACGGGAGGCAGCCCGGCGGGCCCAAGTCAGGGGCGATGCCTTCATCCGCAAGTCAAGCGCAGACATCGCCGGCCACGACCCGTTCATCCCGCCCTGGGCCATCTTCCCGCTACCCGCCTCTGACTGCGCCCTGCTCATTGCCAACTACACGGTGTTCAACACCACCCTCAGCCTCCCCATCGTCCAAGACGCGCTCCGCGACGCGGGTGTCTGGTCGGAACTGGCAGTCGGCGAGCTAAAGAACAACGGCGGCACTGTACTGCGCGTCGCGCGAGGGAACAGGCTCGCCGGAATGGGCATCATGAATTTCCATCCGCTGCTAATCGAGTTGACAAACCTGGACATCTGGGCGAAAGGCGTCGCTCACGTTCTGGATGCCGGGCCTGACGGCACCAGGCCATGGCCATTCTTCCAGCCCGAGGCCCAGTGCTGGATGTAACTACGAGACTGTCTCAGTTGGCGGAGTGCGAGCTCTTGTCTGAGATGAGTTGCGCCATCTGGTGATATCGCTGCCAGATACGTGGGTTGTCCTCCTCGGTGAGCTCGGGGAGAACCTGCTCGAGCTCGCGGAGGAGCACTCTGGTGGTGTGCAGATGCCGTACGTCGAAGGAACCACGGTTGTGCAACCAGGTGTGTATGCAGCCCGAGAGCCTGACGTCGAGCGCTGCAAGATCGACACCTGCCGGCTCGGCCTCGTTCAGCCGTGAGGGCCAGGACTCGCTCCTGGATTCCTGCCACAAGCGGCACACCACGGCTTCGGGCTCATCAGTTGCAGGCATGGCGCTCATTGTCGTGCCACCGTTACCTGCATGTCATCCGGGTTGTGGGCATGTCGGTAGCAGATCAGAGCGCTGGCGATGCCGACGAAGGGGAAGGTGTTCAGCTTTGCGCTCGTACCGGCGGTGCGGGCGACGGCAGCCCATGAGCCAGGAGTGGGGTTGGTGCCCTGGGTTCGCGGCACGCGTCGGTAGGTGATAACGCAGCAGGGCAGCTTGAGGAAGGCTTCGCGGATGTCGTCGCGAAGGTCCAATTCGAGCCGGGTCGGACGGCTTCGAACGTCGAGCGGCCCGCTCGGGGCCAGGTGAGCGGGCCGCTGTGTTGAAGTGTGACGTGTGGCAACACCGGTCAGGCGTCCTGTGCCCGGCGGGCGAAGTAGTCGGCGAGCATGTCGGTGGTCCACTGGGCCTGGTGGACTTCGCCGCGCGGCCCGAAGTCGGTGAACCAGGGCTTCACGTCCAGGACGGGGGTGCCGTCCACGGCGTCGAGTTCTTCGACGTGGAGGTCCAGGCCGTCCACCTTGATCAGGCGGCAGCGGGAGACGCCAAGCCAGTTGAGGCGGCGCATGTTGCGGTGTCCGAAGATGCCGACCTCGGGCCAGTCGGGGTTGTCGCGGGGGCGGCGAGCTCCGAGGTTGAGGTCGGTCGGGTCGGCGAGGTGGAACCGGAAGACGATCTCCAGGTGGGAAAAGTCTTCCAGGCCCTTTGTGGCATCCGGGGTGAACCGGTCGGCATCGAGGCGGATGATCGCCCGGGTACCGCCCCAGTAGTCGTCGGTGGGCTCGATTCGCCCGCCGACGACGTGGCCGAGGGCTTCGACCTCGAAGGTCTCACGGTCTGCCATGTGGGTCCTTTCCGTGCGGGTTCAGGAGGTTGCGGCCAGGTAGTCGGCGGCTCGGGCGTCCACGTCGTTGATCGCACGGATGCCGCGTCGCCGAAACGGCGAGAGAGCGGAGCGCATGTCGGCGGCGGCTTGCCGGGTGCGGCCGGAGCGAACGCCGTCCATGGCGTCGAGGGCGGCGGACCACGTACCGCACGCCTCTTCGATGTTGTTCTGGCGGGCCTGGACTTGGCCGAGGTAGCCGAGGGTCACGGCGTGGGTTCGGGTGAACGTGGTGGCCCTGCGGGTGCGGACGCTGCGCTGGAACTCGCGTACGGCCGCGTCCAGCTCTCCTATGTCCCGCAGGGCGGAGGCGGTCTCGTGGGCGAGGGAGGCTTCTTGGAAGAAGAAGACGCGGCTAGGTTCGTCGTCGCCGGGAGTAGCAGCCGCGAGTTGGTCCTCGGCCTTCAGCAGAGCTGCCATTGCGGCCTGATGCTGCCCGGTGGCGGCCAAGCTTCGGGCATGCACGACGCCGAGGAGGGCCTTCTCGCGGGGGCTGGCGAGTGCGTAGCGCTGGCCGTCGACCGAGGCCGTAGCAAGGTCCAGGGCCTGCTTGTTGTGGCCGAGGTCGATCGCCTGGTGGGCCATCGCGCGCAGCACGTGGGCGGCCAGCGGGGGGTCGTCGGCCTCGGCTGCGAGCTTCACCGCGACTGTGAAGTGCCGCTGGGCGGTGGCGTGCTCTCCGTTGTCGAAGGCCATCCATCCGGACAGGTAGGCGAGTTCGCCGGCGGCACCGTAGAGCTCGCGGCGGACGTTGTCGTCCTTGAAGGTGCCCTGCAGGTAAGCGGAAACGTCGGTGGTCAGGTACTGCACGACAGCGGTGCGGGCGTGACCGCCGCCGTGACGCTGATCCATCCGGGAGAACAGGGCCGCCATGTCGCGCACGGCTTCGAGGTCGCCACGCCCGATGCTGCGGCTGCCCGGGGTGCTCCGCCTGCCGCCTCGCTCGGCCATCGAAGTCCACCAGCCGGCACCTGGAAGTGCGAGTGCGGCTGCCGAGTAGGCGACCGCCCCGACTGCGCGCCTGCGGTTTGCGTCCACGTCGATCCTCCGAAGATCGGCCAGCGCGCTCAGCGTATCCGTGCGCCAGTCGAGCAGATCCCGGGAGGGTTCCGGCAGGCCGATCTCGGCAAGGCTGACGAGGCGCTTGAGCTTCCTCGACAGGGCCTCGGCGAGGTAGGTCCCGGTGTTGCCTGAGGGCATGACGCCGTAGCGGACCCAGTGGGTCACGGCAGATTTGTTCGTCTGCTTTGGATCGCCGTTCTCCACGGCGACCCGGCTCACGGCTCGGGCTAACGCCTCGTAGGTGAAACCGGCTTCGGCGATGACCGCCGCCAGCTTTGGGTTCGGGCTGGGCTTCCGCTCGGCTCCCATTCGCACCCCCTTACGAACCGTTAAACCCCTTAAACCGCTTGGCGTGACGAACACCGTACTCCTCGTAGCGGTCCGCGGGTTCACTGGTTGCAGCCGTCAGGGACCTGGAGTGCGCGCCGCACTCACCGGGAGGCCAACCCTGGCGGCCCGAACCGCCCAACTCTCCGCGAGAGCCGTAACGATGATCGGCAACGCCTCAGCTGACTATCGATTGACAGGCGCCTCCAGTGTCGGTGCCTTCAACGACTCCTCGGTGAGCACGCTTTCGGCAGCCGCGACCATCCGCCAACAAGCCCCCCTTCCCCGGTCGCCGCTGCCTCCGCAGACCGCTGTGCCGTCCATGCTCTCCCCGCGCGGACGAGACGGCACTATCCACGATCGGAGCCAACCGCATGCCCACCGAACCGGCCCCCGTGGCCATCTACGTCTGCACCGCCGCCGGCGACCCCGCGTCCGCAGGGCTGCTCTCCGGCTACGTCGCGACCTACGCCCACCATCAGGGCCTGACAGTGGTCCTGGAGGCCGCCGACCATGACGCAGACCGTCCTCTGGCGCAGCGTGCGGGCTGGCAGATCGTCATCGACGCCGTAGCAGCGGGCAAGGTGGGTGGCGTCATCACCTGGACCCGCTCCATGGTCATCCCGGGTGTGATGACCGGCCAGCAGATCCGCGCCCAGTTCGGCCTGTTGGCCTCCCTTCTGGCCGACCAAGGCGCATACCTCGTCTGCGCGGCCAGCGAAGCGGCCGCACCCGTCCTGGAGGCCGCGTCGTGAACCCCGCTCTCATCCGATCGCGCCGTCTGCGGATCAACGCCACCGGCACCTGGGACCAGCGCGCCCAAGCCGCGCACGACGGCCGCACCGAAGTCGCTTCGATCGCCTCCGGCTGGGGCATCACCGGCCCCGATCTGGACACGGTGTCACTGATCGCGTCCGAGCTGATCACCAACGCCGCCATGTACGCTCCCGGAAACCTGCTGGTCGGGGTTCACCTGGCCCCCGAAGGCACAGCCATGGTCGTGGAGGTCTACGACGGCAAGCCCGGCACCCTGGCCCCCACAAGCACGGGCGACCAGGACGAGCACGGGCGCGGCCTGCTCCTGGTGGACGCAATGGCCGCCCACTGGGGAGTAACGGCGACCGCCCACGGCAAGCGCACCTGGGCGCAGATCGAGGTCAACCCGGCCGTCGAGGTGCCCGCCCCCTCCCGGGCCACCCGTCGTGCAGCCCTGATCAACGACCTGATCCGCTGCGGCCAGTACCGCGCCGTCGGCGCAACCACGCACGGCACCGGAACCGTCCCGCCGATCCGTGCCTTGGCCCGGACTCCGGCCCTGGCCCGGTAGCCGCACCAGACTCCCGCCCGGCTGGGGCAGCCCTGGACAGGTCGAGCAGCCGGGTGGGCCACCCCCGTGCCGAGACCGTTCCACCCACGGTCCAGGCTCGGGGCCGGACACCACAAGGCCTCGGTGTTCGCCGTGACACTCAGCTCCGCCAGCCGTGGCCCTGGGTGATTGCGGCGAACTGCGGGGGTTTCCTCCTCGCCCGGCCGCTCCGGGCGGGGCCTTCCGTCAGACAGCTCTCGGAATGAGAGGTGCAGCAATGGAGAAAGTCCTGATCACTGGCGGTGCCGGGTTCATCGGCTCGCACTTCGCCAGGCGGCTGCTGGACGCCGACGACGTGGCTCAGGTGACCGTACTCGACGCCCTCACCTACGCCGGGAACGTAGAGAATCTGGGCGAGGCGATGCTCTCCCCGAAGCTCACGTTCGTCCACGGCAACATCCTTGACGCGCGGCTGGTTGGGGAACTGGCCGAGGAACACACGGCGATCGTGCACTTCGCGGCCGAATCCCACGTGGACCGGTCCTTCTACGAGGCCGGGAACTTCCTCGCCACCAACATCCTCGGCACCCACACCCTGCTGGCTGCCGCCCGTGACCACGGCATCCGCAGGTTCGTCCACGTGTCCACGGACGAGGTTTACGGGCCGCTGCCCACTGGTCAGGCCACTGAGACCGACCCGGTGAGGCCGACTGTCCCCTATGCCGCGTCGAAGGCCGCCAGTGACCTCGTGGCGCTGTCGTATCACCAGACGTTCGGGGTGCCGGTGTGCGTCACCCGGTCCTCGAACAACTACGGGCCGCGCCAGCACCCCGAGAAGATCATCCCCCTGTTCATCACCCGTCTCCTCAAGGGCCAGAGCCCGACTCTCCACGGGCGTGGCCAGCACATGCGGAACTGGCTCCACGTGGAGGACAACTGCCAGGGCATCGACCTGGTCCTCCGCTCCGGTGCCCCGGGCCAGATCTACAACATTGGCGGCGGAACGGACCTGACGAGCCGAGAGCTGACGGACCGCATCCTGCGGCTGTTCGACGCCGACTGGGACTGCATCCAGTACATCCCGGACCGGGCGTCCAACGACCTTCGGTACGCCATGGACTGCTCGAAGATCGCCAGCCTGGGCTATCAGCCCGTCAGGGACCTGGATGACGGGCTCGCCGAGACCTGCGACTGGTACCGGCGCAACCCCGACCGGTGGGCACCGCTTCTGTGCATCCGCGCCACCAATCCCGCGCCCGCCCCGGCGCTGATCGACCACCCCGTCTGATGGAGGCCACCGTGAAGCCGAAGCGCATCCTGGTCACAGGTGTCGGAGCCAACCCCGGATTCGACCTCGCGCGCAGCCTGCTCCGCCTCGGGCACGAGGTCATCTGCACCGACGCGCACCCGCTCGCCCCCGGCCTGCTCCTGCCCAGCACAACACCCCAGGTGACTCCCCGGGCGGACGACCCCGGCTATCCCGCCGCCATGACCAGCCTGTGCAAGGAGCTGTCCGTGGAGGCGATCGCGGCGGGGATCGAGAACGACCTGCCGCCACTGCTGGAGATGCGGGACGACCTGGCCGCTTTGGGGGTGAAGGTCTGGCTTCCGGACGCGGCCTCGGTGGAGACCTGCCTGGACAAGGCCGCCTTCCACGACGCCCTCACCGCGCACGGCATCCCCACCCCTCGCACGTTCCTCCCGGAGGAGGTCGACGCGACACCCGCCAGCCTGGAGCTGGTGGTCAAGCCCAGGCGCGGCCACGGCGCGCAGAACGTCTACTTCTGCCACAGCCGCGAGCAGGCCCGCGTCCTGTGTGAGCTGGTCCCGGACGCCATGGTCCAGGAGCGGATCTATGGCAGCGAGTTCACCGCCGACTGCCTCGTGGACCGTGCCGGCGGCGCCTCGGTGATCCTGCGGCACCGCGACCTGGTCAAGGCCGGGCTGGCGGTTGTAGCCAGCACCTTCCATGACACCGCTGTCAGCGACCGGGTGAAGGAGACCTTGCGCGCGGTCGGAGCGGCCGGGCTGTGCTGCGTCCAGGGCTTCATCCCCGACGGGGAGCCCAGCCGGATCACCATCACGGAGCTGAACGTGCGCGTGGCGGGCGGCTTCGCCCTCGCGGAGGCCGCCGGAGCCGACCTGGTGGGCCAGTGGGTGAGCGGCCTGTTCGGCCTCCCCGTCGATCACGACCGGCTCACGTACAGGCCCGGGGTGTTCCTCACCAAGTACGTCGAGACCCTGGCGACCGGTGACGTGGACACTCTCCCCCTCCCCTGACTACCGATAGGAGCACCGCCATGCGCCAAACCCCTGTCAGGCCCGATGCCAGCCACAACGCCGGCCCGTTCCTGTACGGGCAGGAGGCGGACGCGGTGGCGCGGGTGTTGGAGATCGGCCAGTACGGGCACACCGACGTCACCGAGGAGTTCGAGGCGAAGATCGCCGCGTTCCTCGGTGTCGAGGACGCGGTGGCCGTCACTTCCGGGACGGCCGCGCTCCACACTGCGCTCATCGCCGCCGGGGTCGGCCACGGCCAAGAGGTGATCGTCCCGTCCCTGACGTTCTGCGCCACCATCCAGGCGATCCTCGCTGTCGGGGCCGTCCCTCGGTTCATCGAGATCAACCCGGCCACCCTGTGCGTCGAAGCGCAGCAGGTGGTGGAGGCAGTCACCCCGGCGACCCGGGCCGTGATGCCCGTCCTGTTCGGCGGGCGGGCCGTCGATCTCGACCCGATCCGCGGCACCCTCGCCGATCGGGGCATCACGGTCATCGAGGACGCCGCCCACGCCTTCGGCTCCTACGCCGACACCTCTCGCCGTGTCGGTGCGACCGGTGTCCTGACGTGCTTCTCCTTCGGGCCGATCAAGAACCTCACCTGCGGCCAGGGCGGCATGGTCATCCCCCGCACTGCCGAGGAAGCCGAGCAGATCCGGCGGCTTCGCCTTCTCGGGGTGGTCCAGTCGCAGGCCGAACGCGCGACCATCACCTCCTACCAGGTGGACGGCTTCGGCCTGCGCTACCAGCTCTCCTCGATCAACGCGGCGATCGGCCTCGCCCAGTTCGACAAGTTCGCTACCACCGAGGTGAGCCGGAAGGAGCTGTGGCGGGCCTACCGGTCCGCCCTGCACGGAGTGGAGGGGGTGGAGCTGGTTGACGTGGACGTGGACTACTCGGTGCCGCACCTGTGCGTGGTACGAGTGCCCTTCCGGGACGAGGTGTTCCAGTTCATGCGCGCCCGGAACATCGGGGTGGGCGTCCACTACCCGCCGAACCACCTCCAGCCCGCGTTCGCCCCCTGGCACCGGAGCCTTCCGGTCACCGAACAGGCCGGGCAGGAAATCCTGAGTCTGCCGTTCCACCAGCACATGACCGAGGACGACGTCCACCGAGTCGTCGCCGCCCTGGAGCAGGCCCTCTCGACGGGGGCGTCCCGATGACCGACGAGCCCGCACCCCGGCGCATCCTGACCGTCTGTCTGGGGAACTACTGCCGCTCCCCGCTCGCCGCCGCCGTTCTCGCCCAGCAGGTCGGCGGCGCCGTCGAGGTCCGGTCGGCCGGTCTGATCGGCAAGTGGCAGGACAAGCCCGCCCACCTGGGCATGATCGCCGCTGCAGCCAAGCTCGGCTACGACCTCACCGCCCACCGTGGCACCCAGGTCACCATCGAACTGCTGGACTGGGCCGACCTGATCCTCGCCATGGACAGCTCCGTCCTCGGCAAGCTCCGCGCCCTCGGCGGAGAACAAGTGGACGCGAAGCTGCGTCTCTACCTCGGTGACGAGGACGTCCCCGACCCCATTGACCAGCCCGAGGAGGTCTTCGCCTCCTGCGCCGCCCTCATCAAGGCCGGGGCCGCCCGCTACCTGCCCCTGTAGTCCTTCGGCAACATCCCTCCCGTCAGTGACTCGTTGACGAGAGAGATCGACTTGACCCTGTTGGGGTGCCCGGCAAGGCTCAGTCGGGCACCCTTCGACTGATGGAGACCTCGCACCCCATGACCCGATCTCCCGTTCTCCGTATGGCCGTTACCGGCGGCGGCACCGGAGGGCACACCTACCCGGCCCTGACGACCATCACCGCGCTGCGCGAACAGCTCGCCCAGCAGGGCCGGACCTTGGAGGTGACCTGGTACGGCAACCCCAAGGGCCTCGAAGCACGGATCAGCGCCGCCAACGGCATCGCATTCCGGCCGATCGCCACCGGCAAGGTCCGCCGCTCGCTGAGCCCCGCCGCCCTGACCCGCACCCTGGTGGACATGGCCCGCGTCCCCTACGGCATCCTCCAGGCCACCGTCCATCTGGCCCGGCAGCGTCCGGACGTGGTGCTCTCGACCGGCGGCTACGTCGCCGTCCCCGTCGGACTGGGGGCCGCGCTCACCGGCCGCCCGCTGGTGATGCACGAGCAGATCACCTCCGTGGGTCTAGCGAACCGGCTCCTCGCCCGCGTCGCGAAAGCCGTCGCCCTCAGCCACGAGTCCTCCAGGGAGGCACTACCCCGACGCGCACGTGCCCGTGCCCACGTCACCGGCAACCCCGTCCGTCCCGCCTTGTTGCGAGGCAACGGAGACAAGGCCCGCGCCGAGTACGGTCTGGAGCCCGGTGTTCCGCTGGTCTACGTGACCGGCGGAGCACAGGGCAGCGCCCAGGTGAACAACCTGGTCCTGGAGGTGCTGCCGGCGCTGCTGCCAGGATGTCAGGTGCTGCACCAGTGCGGCCCTGACCACCACCAGAAGATGACCGACCACGCCACCACGCTGGACCCTCGCCTGGCGCACCGGTACCGGCCCGTGCCTTACATCGACGGGGAGCTGGCTGATGTGTTCACCGCCGCCGACGTGGTGATCTCCCGGGCCGGGGCCGGGACGCTCGCAGAGCTGACCGCAATCGGCAAGCCCGCCGTTCTCATCCCCCTGGAGCCCACCGCTGCCGACGAGCAACGCCGCAACGCGGATTACCTGGCGGAGCATGGCGCAGCAGTCGCCATCACGCGCCCGAACGTCACTGCGGACCGCCTGGAGCAAGGCGTCCGGCGGCTGATCGAGGACGACGCGCTGCGTACCGAGATGGCCGCGAAGTCACGGGCATTGGGACACCCAGACGCGGCACAGGCACTCGCGGACCTGGTTCTCGCCCAAGCACGCTGAGACACCGGGCGTCTCCACTCATGAATGTGCCGTCCACCATCACGGTGGGCAGGCACTTCGTCAACGCTGGGGCCGCAGGCCGGGCGGGCCGCTCACCGCATTCGTGAGCGGCCCGGCGTCGTGGCATCGGCAGCAATCGGGACAGCAGGCGCGGGGCGTGCTGCCAGGCAGGCTGCAGGTGGGTGGCGGCCACCCACAGGGTCACTGCGTCCAGGGCGTGCTCGGACGGCAGGATGACGAACCGGGCGATGGCTGACCGAAGTTCGGACAACAGGCCTGCGCCTGGTGTGGCCGGAGCGACCGGGGCAGAGGTTTCGTCGGTCACCCCATCGGATGTCGCCCGGTCACCAGACCAGGCCCCCGGGTCGTCGGTGTCAGACTCGGCGGTCGGCCGGTCACTCTGTCCACCGACCATGGACGGCACGCGGTCAGTGACCGGGGTGACCGGGCCACTGACCGGCTGGTCCACGGTCGTGTCGGCCAGCCCGGTCACTTCGGTGGAGTTCCGGTCAGCGTCACCGGTCAGTTCGGCGTTCTGACCGACCACAGATCGGTACTGACCGGGCTTTCCGGGGACAGCGGTGGGGGGCCAGCCCGGCTTTGGGCCTCCCGGCAGGGGGTGCGGGGAAGTAGAGTCCATGGTGAAGCTCCTCGCTGGAGCGCGCGACCGGGTAGTCGGGCGCCGCCGGTTCGAATGGTTTGGCTGATCTGGGGTGGCTTCGTCAGGCCCTCGGTGTTCGCAGCACCGGGGGCCTTCGCATAGGTGGGCACAAGCAGGTGCTCGTCGACGCCTGCCTCAACCTGCAGACGCCCTTGGATGGTTGCCGAGTGGTGGTCCCTCGGCATTTCGCTCGCCGAGGGACCACGAAGCTATGTCCACAGGACCGGAAGATCCACTCCACCCGTGCAAGTACGCCAATGGCAGACAGGCTTGTGGATCGGCCTCTCACGACGTCAAGCTGCATCAGCCGCCAGGCCTTCAGCGCCCGGCGCCTCGACACCGAGCAGCCGCAGGAGGTCCGCCGTGATGACGCGGTACTTCTTGCCCAGCCGGAGCACCCGGCACGGGTAGGCGTCACGGCGCGCGAGCTCGTAGCCCTTGCTGCGACCCAGCCCGATAGCCCGGTTGGCCGTATCCAGGTCGATGGCCGCCGGGAGGGCCAGGAGCTCAGTCCGACCCATACCCGGCAGGGCAATCGACGTCATATCAGTTCGCATAGGAATCTCCGAATTAGACAGCACAAAGAGGCGGGTATCGGCGCGTCACCGAACCCAGGAACAGAGTGCACGAACCTAAAGTGTCGATATGACACACGACGATGTGGAACCGTGGGCAACCCGGATGACCAAAGCAGTAATCGCCGAGGTCCAGAGACTCAGAAAGGAGCTGGGCATGACCGCACAGGACCTAGCAGACGCCTGCGAGGAGCTCGGGCACCCGATCCCGCGCAACGTCATCGCCAACTGGGAGTCCGGGCGGCGACTGACCCTCACCGTTCCCGAGCTCCTCGTCCTCGCGCAGGCCCTCGACACACCGCCGGCCGCCCTGGTCTTCCCGCTCGCCGGGACTACCAACGTCGGCTACCTCCCCTTCGAGAGCGCATCGCGCGCGGAGGCGTTCGCCTGGTTCACCGGCGACGGATCGATCGCCCTCCACGGAGACCTACAGCTCCTCCGAGATCACGCCTCTCGGGAGAGAAGGATTCGCGCAGCGCACCGCGACGCCTGGCAGCTCCAATTCCTGCCCGGCCGGGAAGCCTGGCCTCCTGGATCTGACGAGCAGTTCGAGCAACTCGTCCAAGCCGTCCGGTCGGATCTCCTCCCGCTCCGTGCCGAAATGCGCGAGTGGGAGATCGCTCTGCCCCCGCTACCGAAACACCTCGCATTCCTCGATGAGGAACTCGACGCCATCAGCAACACCCAGGAAGGACCGCTTTGAAGGGCTCCACCTACCACCGCTGCTACTGCCGCGACACCGAAACCGGGAAGCCTCTCGGCAAGGCCTGCCCGAAGCTCGGCAGCCGCAAGCGCGGCTCCTACTCCATACGCCAGGAGCTGCCCAACCGGGCCGACGGCGCTCGCCGCGCCTTCAACCGTGCCGGACACGAGACCCTCAAGGAGGCGCAGGTCAACCTCGACCACATCCGCTCCCTGCTCGCGCTCGCCAAGGATGAGCCGGAGGACCTCGCACTCATCGCCGAGCTGCTGGAGAAGGTCGCTGACGCAAAGTCAGCCTTGCCCGATATCGAGGAGACCCGCCGCCGGCTGAAGAGCGGCGTCGATCTGGCAGGCCGGATCACCGTCGGTGAGTGGCTGGACAGTTGGCTGGAGAACAAGCGCGCCCGAAAGTCCACCGTCAGCCGGTACGAGGTCGACATCCGCCTGCACCTCAAGCCGCGCATCGGGTACCTCCGTCTCGACCGGATCCGGGTGAGTCACCTGGCCGAGATGTTCAACGGCATCTGCGAGACCAACGAGGAGATCCTGGAGGCGAACGCTCTTCGGCGCGCGGCGACGGACAAGCTCCGGACCTCCTCCTGGAAGGGAGAGGGGAACCGCGCCCGCCGAGCTGCGCTGAAGGCCGCCATCGCCGAGATGCCGCCGTTCAGGCGCGTCACCGGGCCGACCACGCGCCAGCACATCCGACGCACCCTTCGCGTCTCGCTCAACGACGCGATCGCCGACGGTCTCATCACCTTCAACCCGGCCTCCCACGTGAAGATCGATCCCGCGAGCAAGCCCAAGGCGCTGCTCTGGACCCCGGAGCGCGTCGCCGAGTGGCGCGAGACCGGTGGCAAGCCATCGCCCGTCATGGTTTGGACACCCGCTCAGACCGGCGAGTTCCTCGACTTCGTGGCCGACCACCGCCTGTACGCGATGTGGCACCTTATGGCCTTCCGCGGTCCTCGCCGCGGTGAAGCCTGCGGCCTCGGCTGGTCGGAGACCAACCTCGACTCGTCCTCGCTTACCGTCACCACCCAGCTGGTTCAGGATGGTTGGGACGTCGAGGAGTCGATACCGAAGTCCGACGCGGGCTTCCGGGTCGTACCGCTCGACGAGCAGACCGTCCGCGCCCTCAATGCCCACCACGTCCGCCAGCAGGCGGAGGCAGACAAGTGGGGCCAGGCCTGGCAGGACACCGGCCGCGTATTCACCGACGAGGACGGCGGCTGGCTGCACCCCGGCAAGGTCACCGACATGTTCGAGCGGCTCGTGGCCCTCTCCGGCCTGCCGCCGATCCGCCTGCACGACCTTCGCCACGTCGCGGCGACGCTCCTTCTCGCGGCGGGTGCCGACCTCAAGGTGGTCCAGGAGCTGCTCGGTCACTCCTCCATCACCATTACGGCCGACATCTACGCCAGCGTCCTGCCCGAGCTGGCCTTCGCCCAGGCCGAGGCCGCTGCCGCGCTGGTCCCCCGGGCAAGGCTGTCGAAGGACGCCAAGTCCACCACCGCGCCGGGCGCTGATTCACAGTCCGCTCACGCATCGCTCACGCAGACGGCCTGAGAACGCAGCAGCACCCCGGCTACTCGAATTAGCCGGGGTGCTGCGCTGCAGGTCAGAGGGGGTTTCCCCGCCCCGTTCCACGTGGGCCGCCAGGGGCTCGAACCCTGAACCTACGGATTAAAAGTCCGCAGCTCTGCCAATTGAGCTAGCGGCCCGCCAGCTCGCGCTCCACCGCGGTGGTAGAGCACCTGCCAGGGTGATCCTACCCGGAGATCACCGGCGGTTGGCCAGTGGTTTGCCCGGGCCGGCCCGGTTTTCCTGCCGGGTGCGGGCGTTCGGGGCGGTCAGGCGGGGGAGGGCAGGTGGGCCAGGCGGACGCGGCGGAGCCAGGATTCGGCGGGTCCCTCGTCGGGCGCGGCCGGAAGGACGCCGGAGCGGTCGAACCGGGACTCCGCGTCGGCGAGCAGGCCGGCGGCCAGCTCCGGGCGGTCCGCGCAGCGTTCGCCGAGTTCGCGGACCCGCTCGGGGTCGGTGAGCCGGATCCGCAGTTCGCCGGTCTCGTGCAGTGCCAGTCCCTGCCGGACCAGCCTGACCAGATGCCTGGCGTGCTTGGCGGCCCGCCGCCGGGACGTCTCGTCGGACGGGTCGCGGCTGCTCAGTTTCCTGAACTGCTGGGTGGCGTAGCCGAGATAGGAGTTCCGTACCGCGCGCTCGCTCAGGAAGGAGCGCCGGATCCCGATCAGTTCCTCGCCGAGCGGCGTCCGCACCTCGTACAGCTCGGCGGGCAGCCAGGCCAGTTCGGCGGCGGTCGGGTTGCAGCTCAGGGCGAGCCGGCACCACTTCGCCGCCTCGTGCAGGGTGCGGTCGGGGGCGGTGGTGACCTGTGACTCCGTCGGGCGGTGCAGACCGTGGAACTGCTCGGTGGGCGCGGCGAACAGGCCGAGCCGGTCGATGTCCGAACCGGCGTGCGCGAGGCCGTAGGCGGTGGAGCCGACGATGCCGGAGAGCAGTATGTGCACGGGTGGACCGCCCCCTCGGCGCGGTGACGGATGTCGGGATGTCGGCAGTCTCCCCGCTCGGCGCGCCAAGTGCGAACGAATTCCCGGTGCCGGGCCACGGGAGTGCGCTCGCCCGGCACGTCGATCCGGCCCGTCGGCCCCGGCACGTCGCTCCCCGAACCCCCGCCGCCCCGCGCCGATACTGGACCGCATGGCGAACAGCGAGATCCCGGCAGCCGCACTCCGTGCCTGGTGGGCGCATCGGCAGTGGCTGGACGGCACGCACCAGGACGCCTCGGCCGCCGAGGTGCTGGCCGCCACCGGCTGGGCCCGCTCGGTCGGCGGCGCCGCCCCGTACCTCGGGCTGTTCGCCCGGGCCGGCCTGGGCCGGGAGGCCGTCGACGCCGCCGTCGCCGCGCTGCAGGTGCACGAACTCCCGTCCGCCCGGGGCTGCACCTACGTCCTTCCGGCGGCCGACTTCGCGCTCGGCCTGGCCGTCGGCGCCGCCGCGCCCGAGGGCGAGCTCGCCGCGGCGGTCAAGCACCTGGGGGTGAGCCGTGACGAGATCGAGAAGCTCTGCCTGCGGATCGGCCAACTCCTGGACGGGTCAGTGCCGTTGCCACCGGCCGCGATCCGCGAGGCCGCCGGGGGCGCCGTCCGCGGCCTCGGCGAGGCGGGCAAGAAGCGCGGGCTGACCACCACCCTGCCGCTGGCCCTCGGGCTGATGCAGGCCCGCGGCCGGATCCGCCGGGTACCGGTCAACGGGCGCCTGGACCAGCAGCGTTACGGCTACGTCAGCTGGGACCAGACGGTCAAGGGGTCCGCCGCCGAGCTCGCACAGCGGTACTTCTCCTGGGCGGCCCCCGCCTCGCTGAAGAACTTCCGCTGGTTCTCCGGCTTCCCCGCGGCCACCGCGAAGCAGGCCGTCGCCACCCTCGGCCTGATCCCCCTGCCCGGCACCGACCTCCTGATCAGCCCCGAACTCGCCGATGAGCTCACCGCCTTCACCGTACCCGCCACGCCGTCCTACGCGCTGCTCGCCGGCATCGACGGCCTGCACCTGCTGCACCGGGACCTGTCCCGGCTGGTCGACGAGGCCGACGCCGACCGCCCGGCGCCCGGGGCCGAGGCCGGACGGAGCTTCGGCAGCGAGGCCGACCCGCAGACGCACATCGTGGTGGACCGCGGCCGGATCATCGGCTTCTGGGAGTACGACACCGAACAGCGCGAGATCGTGCACCAGTTGTTCGTCCCGGCCGACACCCAGCTGCGCGACACCATCGCCCGCACCGAGGCCTTCGTCCGCGACCAGCTGGGCGACGCCCGGGGGTTCAGCCTCGACTCGCCCAAGAGCCGCGCTCCGAAGATCGCCGCGCTCCGGGCCGCCAGCGGCCGGGATCTGCCTGAGAGTTCCGACGACGGGTAGTCGCACTCGGGCGCGCCCGGCCGCGCCCACGCACGCCCGGTCCGGCGATCGATCCGGTGTGAGACTCGGCGATCGATCCCGTGCGGGGTTCGGCGTTCACGGCGGCACGACCGCCCCAAGTCCCCTCCTCGGTCGGACACTTACGCCATGTGGACTACGGTGGCCCGAGCAGTGCACCCAGCCGGTATCGAAAGGCTCCAGCATGTCCGAGGTCGTACTGGTCACCGGCGGCAGCCGCGGTATCGGCGCCGCCACCTCCAAGCTCGCCGCCGCCCGTGGGTACCACGTGTGCGTCAACTACCGTGCGGACGAGGCCGCGGCGGCCGCCGTGGTGGCCGGGATCCGCGAGGCCGGCGGTACCGCGCTCGCCGTCCGGGCCGACGTCAGCCGAAGTGCCGAGGTGGAGCGGCTGTTCCGCACCGTGGACGACGAACTCGGGCCGCTGACCGGCCTGGTCAACAACGCGGGCACGCTGGAGACGCAGTGCCGCCTGGACGAGTTGGACGGGGAGCGGCTGGCCAGGACCTGGTCGGCCAACATCACCGGGCCGTTCCTGTGCGCGGGTGCGGCCGTCCGCCGGATGTCCACCCGGTACGGCGGCAGCGGCGGCGCGATCGTCAACGTCTCCTCCGCCGCCGCCCGCCTCGGCGCGCCGAACGAGTACGTGGACTACGCCGCCGCCAAGGGCGCCCTCGACACCATGACCCGCGGACTGGCCCTGGAGGTCGCCCGCGAGGACATCCGGGTCAACTGCGTCCGGCCGGGCCTGATCCACACCGGCATCCATGCGCTCGGCGGCGAAGCGGGCCGGGTGGACCGGATCGCCCCCAGCCTGCCGATGGGCCGCGGCGGCCGGCCCGAGGAGGTCGCCGAGGCCATCCTCTGGCTGCTCTCCCCCGCCGCCTCGTACGCCACCGGCACCTTCCTCGACCTCTCCGGCGGGCGCTGAACACCGGGCGGCGGCACCGGCGGACACTGCCGGCAGCGGTCCCCGACGGCACCGACGCCCACCGTTCATCCCGAACGCCCCGCGCTGGACACCCCGGCGGGCTACCGTGGCGGGCATGAGCCTGTGCGACTCCGACGCAGCGTCACCCTTCCTCGACATCCCCGGCGTCCGGAACCTCCGCGACGCGGCCATCGGACCGATCCGCCCGGGACGGCTCTACCGTTCCGGCTCGCTCAACCAGCTGACCCCGGAAGGCGCACAGCGCCTCAAGGCCCTGGGCATCCGATCCGTCGTGGACCTCCGCGGCGCCGTGGAGCTGGCGCACTGGCCGGACGAGCTCCACGGTCTCGACCTGACCACCCTCAACCTGCCGACCCTCCCGGAGCGCCACGGCGACGAGCGGCCCTGGCCGGACGACCAGGCCGCGCTCTACCTCTACATGGCCGAGACCGCCGGTCGCTCGATCGCCGCCCTCGTCCGGCACCTGGCTTCCCCGGGCGCGCTCCCGGCCCTGGTCCACTGCGCGGTCGGCAAGGACCGCACCGGCCTCACCACCGCCGTCCTGCAGCGCCTGCTCGGTGCCGCCGAGGCCGACATCACCGCCGGCTTCCTCCGCTCCAACGCGGGCCTGGGCCTGCTCGACGGGCCCGTCCCGTACACCGACGAGACCGGCGCGGAACGCCTCTCCCGTCCCGTCACCGCCGAGTGTCTGCTCGACGCCCTGGACCGGCTGCACGAGCTGCACGGCTCCGTGGAGTCCTTCCTCCGCGCCCATGGTGTGACCACCGGCGAGCTCACCGCCCTCCGCACGGCCCTGACCGGATAGGACCGGCCGAGCGACGCTGACCGGGTGAGCGGCCCTGACCGGCTGAGCCGCGGCACTCCCCACGCCGGGTGCGCGTTAGGTTCATCGGAAATCCGAGGAACAGCGCACCTGAGGCGTTGGACGATGGCGAAGATCCCGACAGCGGCGGTGGCGGCGGCCGGTCTCATCGGCGGGTACGGGACCGCACGCTGGAGCGGCCGGCGCGAGCTGGGCGGGGCGGTCCTGGCGGCGGCGGGAGCCGCCTCGGCGTACCAGTGGCAGCGGCAGGCCGGCACCGGTACGGCCGCTGCCCTGACCGGTCTCTACGTCGCCGCCTTCGGCGGTTCGCACCCGCTCGCGAAGAAGATCGGCGCCTGGCCCTCCGTCTTCGCGGTCACCGGCGTCGTCGTGGCCGCCTCGGTGATCGCCACCCGTCGCTGAGCGCCCCGGTGCCCGGGATCCGTCCGAGCGGCCGAGCGCCCCGGCAGGGGAGCTCAGCCGGCCGACCTGCCGAAGCGCCGCTCGAAGGCCGTACGGTTCACTGACCCCGCGGCCCGGTTCCACACCGCGAACACCACCCGCGTGAACGCCGCGCCGTACGCCCCCAGCGCATGCTCGAACGCCGCCGCGACCTCCGCCGGGTCGTTGCGGAAGACCCCGCAGCCCCAGGCGCCGAGCACCAGCTCCCGCACCCCGTGCCGCGCCGCCACCGCGAGCACCCGCTCGGCCCGTTCGGCCAGCACTCCCCGCACGTCCACCGGAGTACCGCCCGCGCGCAGGGCCAGCTGACCGGCATTGGGCGCCGGCGAGGTGAGGAAGGAGACCGTGTGGGGCCGCGCCAGCAGCGCGCCGTTGCCCTGCCGGATCACCGGTACCCGCGGGGAGAAGACCACCCGGTGGCTGTAGCGGAGGTCCGCTGAGGCCCGGTGCGCCTCGTAGTAGTCGGGGGCGGCGAGCAGGCAGTGGTACAGCAGCGCGCTGCGGCAGAGGTCCTCCTCCTGCGCGCGGGCGCCCCGCAGGTACCCGCCGCCCGGGTTCCGCGCGGAGGCGAAGTTGAGCACGCCGACGTGCTCGCCGCCCTCCTCCACCAGCCGCCGGGCCGCCTGCATGCTCCCCTCGGCGGTGACCTCGGGCGCCCCGGTGAACGGACCCCGGCCGATGCCCCCGACCACCTCCGCAGGCCCGTACGAGACCGTCCCGGCCCGGGCGGCGGCCAGCAGCCCGCCGATCTCCACGACTGCTCCGGTGCCGTCCGCCCGGTAGCTGCCGCGCTCCGCGATCTCCTCGTTCACGACCGCGATCTGGTGCAACCTACTGCTCATGTCGGCGACCGTAGTTGAGCCGGCGCCGCGCCACCACGGAGTTTCGGGCGCAACGCGGCCGGGCCCGCCCCACCGAAGTGGAGCGGGCCCGGCCGGAGCTCAGCGCGGTGCGTCAGTTCTTCCAACGCGGCTTGCGGTCACCGCCGTTGTAGCTGCCGCCACGCGAGTCGCGGTCGCCGAAGGAGCGGCCGCCGCGGTCGTCGCGGTTGAAGCCGCCCTGCGGACGGCCACCGGAGCGGTGGTCGTCACGGCGGGCGAACGGACGGGTGTTGCCGCCGCGGTCGCGGTCGAAGGCCGGACGGTCGCCGAAGGAACGGGCCGGACGGTCACCGAAGGAACGGCCACCACGCTCATCGCGGTCACGGCCGAAGCCACGGTCACCGCGGTCCCGGTCGCCGAAGGAACGGCCGCCACGGTCGTCGCGGTTGAACCCGCCCTGCGGACGGCCACCGCGGTCACCGCGGTCGCGGTCGAAGGACGGACGGTCGCCGAACGAACGGGCCGGACGGTCACCGAAGGAACGGCCACCACGCTCATCGCGGTCACGGCCGAAGCCACGCTCACCGCGGTCCCGGTCGCCGAAGGAACGGCCACCACGGTCGTCGCGGTTGAACCCGCCCTGCGGACGGCCACCGCGCTCGTCCCGGTCCCGGCCGAAGCCGCGGTCACCGCGGTCGCGGCCGAAGGACGGACGCTCCCGGTCGCGGTCCCGGCCGAAGCCGCGGTCCTCACGCCCACGGTCGCGGTCGCCGTAGGAGGCACGCTCGCCGCGCGCCTCGCGGTACGACGGGGTACGGGTGGCCTCGGCCGCCGGAGCGGCGGTCTCGGTCTCGGCAGCGTCGGCCTTGGCCTCCTCGGCGGCGGCCTCGACCTCGTCCTCGATGCCCAGCTCGGCCCGCTCGCGGGCGGCCCGGGCAGCCAGCCGGTCGGCCTCCTCGCGCAGCTCGGCAGCGCGCTTCTGGGCCCGCTCCAGCTGGCGGGTCATCTCGGCGACCTCACGCTCGGCGGCACCGGCGATGCCCGAGGCGGACTCGGCCTGGACCTCGATCAGCGAACGGGCGCCGGTGATCTTGGCGACCTCGGGGTCGAAGGCGTGGTCCAGGATGTGGCGGCCGGCGTCGACGCCGGCGTCCTCCATCAGGCGGAAGACGCTGCGGCGCTGGTGCGGCAGCACCAGGGTGACGACGGTGCCGGAGCGGCCCGCGCGGGCGGTACGACCGGAGCGGTGCAGGTAGTCCTTGTGGTCGCCGGCCGGGTCCACGTTGAGGACCAGGTCGATGCCGTCCACGTGGATACCGCGGGCGGCGACGTCGGTGGCGACCACGACGTTGACGTAGCCGTCCTTGAAGTCGCCCAGAACCCGGGTACGGGCGCCCTGAGTCATACCGCCGTGCAGCGCGTCCGCCTTCACGCCGGCCTCGATCAGCTGCTCGGCGACCCGGTCAGCACCCATCTGGGTGCGCACGAAGATGATCGTGCGGCCCTTGCGGGCGGCGATCGCGTTGGTGATCGGCGCCTTGTCCTTGGGCTTCACCACGAGGATGTGGTGGGTCATGGTGGTGACGGCACCGGCCGACGGGTCGACCTCGTGGGTGACCGGGTCGTTCAGGTAGCGCTTGACCAGGGTGTCGATCTCGTTCTCCAGGGTGGCGGAGAACAGCAGGCGCTGGCCCCCGGCCGGAACCTGGTCGAGGATCTCGGTGACCTCGGGCAGGAAGCCCATGTCGGCCATCTGGTCGGCCTCGTCGAGCACGGCGACCTGGACGTCGTCCAGCTTGGCGCTGCCGCGGTTGATCAGGTCGCGCAGGCGGCCCGGGGTGGCGACCAGGACGTCGACACCGCGCTCCAGCGCGTAGATCTGGTTGGACATCGAGGTGCCGCCGCAGACGACCTTGAGCCGCAGGCCGAGCACCGAGCCGAACGGCTCCAGGGCGTCGGCGACCTGCATCGCCAGCTCGCGGGTCGGCACCAGGATCAGGCCGCGCGGGTGCTTGGGCTTGGTGCGCTCGCCGTCGGCCAGGCGGGTCAGCAGCGGCAGACCGAAGCTCAGGGTCTTACCGGAGCCGGTACGGCCGCGGCCCAGCACGTCCTTGCCGGCCAGGGCGTCCGGGATGGTCGCGGCCTGGATCGGGAACGGGGTGGTGACGCCGCGCTTGGCGAGGGCGCGCACGACCTCGTCCGGCAGGCCCAGGTCACCGAAGGTGACGGTGGGCTCGGCGGTCTCCGCGTCGGTGATCTCGGCGATCTCGGTGGAGTCGGCGGCGGCAGGAACATCGGCGTCCGAACCGTTCGCGGGCATGGCGAAGCGGTCGTCGTCAATGAGAGACATTCAAAACCTTCCGGAAGTGGCACGCGCCTAAGTCCGGGGTTCTGTTCACAACCGCCTCTATGCGGTCAGCCACGGATCGCCGGAACGCGCCAAGGGCGCCAGATGGGAACAGGGCGCCAGTCAAATGGATCAAACGAACGATCTACCACCATAGAGGAACCTCCGGATCCAAGGCAAATGCGCTGGCCACAGCGCTAGTGGCCGGTGGATCCGCCGGTCGGGGCCACCGTTTGGCTGCCGCTCGGCGAAGGGTCCGGCGTCTTCGTGGGTGGCGGCCCGGGCGTGCTCGGGGCGGTACTGGGCGGGGCGGCCGAGGAGGCGGACGCAGACGCGCTCGGCGGGCCCGGAGGCTTCGGCGCACTCGGACGGGTCTCCGGGCTCCCGCTCGGGGCACCGCCCGGCTCCGTGCCGGGCGTCGACCCCGGCTGCCCGGCGGCCGGCGGCGGGGTGGCCCCGGGCGCCGGCGCTCCCGGCGCGCCCCCGGCACCCCCGGCGGCCGGCGCCTCGCCGGACGCACCGTGCTCACCGGGACGCTCCACCCGCAGACCGCTGCCGGCCTTGACCGGCGCGCCGCTGGCTCCGGCCTTCCCGATCACATCGGTCTGCCCGACCGGCTGCGTGCCGGGCTGTTCGGCGGAACCCGCCCCGACCGACATGCACCCGGCCATCCCCATCCCGGCCAGGGCCAGCACCACTGAGCCGGCCACCCGCGCCCGCGCGCTCCCGCCCGGACGGCGCCCCCCGCTGCCCCCCGCGACCACCCGGACCACGCGCCCGGCCCTCACCCGCCCTGCCATCACCGAGCCACCTCTCCTGCCCGCCCCGCCCGGGCCGGCCTGGGACGGCCGCCCGCGCACGCTCCGCTTACGGTGCCCAACGCGCGCGGAGCCGCCCGGACACGGGCAGCGGCCGAGTCGATGGCCGTCCGGCACCGGGACCGGGCCCGGGGCCGTACGGGTGAACCGGCGGCGTCCGCCGCCGGACGGGGACCCTGCTCAGGCCCAGAGCGCGTCCGCCAGCCCGGTCCCCGCCCAGACCGCGCCGAGACCGGCCAGCAGGCTCCCGGCCACGTTCGCCACCGCGAGCAGCCCGGCCCCGCTCTCGACCAGCCGGAGCGTCTCGTACGAGAAGGTGGAGTACGTGGTCAGCGCCCCGCACAGGCCGGTACCGAGCAGCAGCTGCGCCTGCGAGCCGACCGCTCCGGCGGTCACCGCTCCCGTGACCAGCCCCAGCACCAGGCAGCCGCCGACGTTGACCGCGAAGGTCCCCCAGGGGAAGACCGTGTCGTGCCGGGCCTGCACCGCACGGTCCGTCAGATAGCGCAGCGGCGCACCGACGGCGGCCCCGGCGAGCACCAGCAGCCAGTTCACCAGCGTCGCGGTACTCATTCCGCCTCCTTCGACCCGCTCCGTCCGACGTACCGGATGACCTCGCACTCCTCGAGCGTCACCAGCCCCTCCTCGACCAGTCCGTCGAGCTGCGGCAGGAAGGCCCGGATCCGCTCGGCGGTGTCCACGATCACCACCGCCACCGGCAGGTCCTCGCTGAGCGACAGCAGCCGCGCGGTGTGGACCAGCGAGGAGGCCCCGAAGCCCTCGATGCCCCGGAAAACGCTGGCCCCGGCCAGCCCCGCGGCGTGCGCCCGGTGGACGATCTCGCTGTACAGCGGCCGGTGGTGCCGGATGTCGCTCTCCCCGACGAACACCGTCAGCCGCAGCGCGACGCCCGTCAGCCTGGTCATTCCGCACTCCGATCGCTCTCGCGGGGCTCACCCTCACCGGCCGGGGACTCGGCCCACAGGCCCGCCCTGGCCGCGCCCCGGGTCTGCCACACCGCCCGCAGCCGCCGGGTCAGCGCCGACGCCCCCCAGACGGCCGCCAGCGCGGCCAGCAGGGTCCCCGCCAGGTACGCCAGCCCCTGCGCCGTCTGCCCGTGCCCGACCAGGCGGCGCACGTCCACCGCGTACGTCGAGAAGGTGGTGAACCCACCCAGCACACCGGTGCCGAAGAACGGGCGCAGCAGCGGGTGCGGCGTCCGCCCCTCGGTGATCTGCACCAGGAAGGCGCCGATCACCGCGCAGCCGACGACGTTCACCACCAGCGTGGTCCATGGGAAGGCGGTCGGCGCGGTGGGCCACAGCAGACCGGCGGCGTACCGTACGGCGGAACCGAGCATCCCGCCGAGCGCGACCACGGCCACCGCCGGGCCCTGCCCGCGGAGGACCGGTGGCCGCCGCTTCACCTGCACGGCCCTCCCCCGCCCCTGCTGCCTGCTCTGCTGTGAACTCACACTCCAGTGAATCACCGCCGGACCACCGCCCCGCACGGCCGCTCACCCACCGGGACCGCCCCGCCACCGGAACCGCCGCCACCGATCATCTGGCAACGCGTCACCCGTCGTCCGACAATGGGTCGGTGGAGATGACCCGGGACGAGTTCGAGACGCTGGTCGCAGATGCCCTGGACCAGATTCCCCCGCAGCTCGCGGCCGTGATGGACAACATCGCCGTCTTCGTCGAGGACGAACCGGATCCGGACCACGCCGACCTGCTCGGGCTGTACGAGGGCACCCCGCTCACCGAGCGCGGCGAGTGGTACGCGGGCGTGCTGCCGGACCGCATCCTGATCTACCGGGACCCGATCCTGCGGCACTGCGAGACCCGCGAACAGGTCGTCGAGGAGGTCCGCACCACGGTGATCCACGAGGTGGCCCACCACTTCGGCTTCGACGACCACGAGCTCCACGAGCTCGGCTGGTCCTGACCCCGACCCCGTCCGTGCGGCCCGTTCTGACGGTCCGCCTCGCCCGGACGGAATCCGTTTTGGTGTTCGCGCCCGGCATCCCATATGCTTCTCGACGTCCCCGAACGCTGGATAACAGCCGGAAGGGCCGCAAGCCCTCATCGTCTAGTGGCCCAGGACGCCGCCCTTTCAAGGCGGTAGCACGGGTTCGAATCCCGTTGGGGGCACGCAGTACCGTAGTAAAGTCAGTGCCGCAAGGCCTGCGCGGAGAAATACCGTGCAAGGTCCCGTGGAGCAGTTGGTTAGCTCGCCACCCTGTCAAGGTGGAGGTCGCGGGTTCAAGTCCCGTCGGGATCGCTCGTCTCGAAAGAGACGGTGCAGTACGGCCAGGTAGCTCAGTTGGTACGAGCGTCCGCCTGAAAAGCGGAAGGTCGCCGGTTCGACCCCGGCCCTGGCCACAACGGCCTGAAAAGGCAAGAAGGCCCCGGAGAGATCACTCTCCGGGGCCTTCTGCATGCCTGGTACGCCTACCCGTACGTCAACGGCTCAGGAGAGCCGACCACTGGGCGGGTACCGGCTCCGCCGGAGGTTGTCCGGTTCGATCAGCACCCCGCCCCCGGTGAACACCGGACCCGTCTCCTTCGACCGCTCGCTGGCCGCACCTGCTCCTGCCGTCCCCAGTCGGCCCGCAGGGCCTCCTGGGTTGGAAACGTCTGACAACCAGGTCCCGTCCGAGCTCGCCGCTGTCGCCGTCGAACTGGTTTCCCCCTCGAACCCGGAGAACGACTGGGTCGGGAAGGTGCGCGACTACCCGTTGATGGGTATCCCGCTGTACTTGTTGGTCGACGCCGGGCAGAAGACCGTCACCCAGGGGCCCGGCCGGCCCGGCGGCTCGGCCGAGCGCCGCGGCTCCGATCTGACGCGCCTTCGGGATGCGCCCCGTCGGCCGCGCCGAGATCGCGGGGTCAGCGGTCGGCCAGCAGCGCGGTGGCCAGCGCCAGGGCGGTGCTCGGTCCTCTGCCGCGGCGGGACCGCGCCTTGGGCAGTGACGGCATGTGGCTGGGGCCGCGCTCCTGGCGGACCCGCTCGATGACCGTGGTCCCGGTCTCCGCCTCCAGCACGGGTGCGTAACCGGCGGCCCGCAGCGCGCCGAGGGTCGCTTCGGGCCCGGCGGTGCTGATCAGCACGGTCGGCGCGATCCGCCGCAGCCCGAGCTTGGACAGCGCACGGGCCTTGGAGAGTTCGAGTACCAGCGCCTCGTCGTCGGAGCGGATGCAGCATGCCGAGCGCACCACGCGCATCCGACCGTGGGTCCGCGCAGTGTCCTTGATCAGGTACTCGAGAGGCTGCGGAAGCGGCCGCCCACCCTCCGAGACCTCGGTCAGCCGGGCCAGCAGGTCCGCGGCGTCCATCCCGGAGTCCAGGGCCCGGCGGACCGCTGCAGGGGTGACCCGCCACACCACGGCATGGCCCTCGGATTCCCGCTCCGCACAGCCGGACAACAGGTCGGTCAGCTCCGGCGCGGCCGCACCGGCGACCACCGCCGTGAGGTCCGCCTGAAAACGGGCGGTGGTCCGCGGCGCGGGCAGCAGTGCGTCCAGGACCGCGGACAGGTGCCCGACCGCGGCGTCCAGAGCGGGGTAGTCACGCAGCACCGGTCCGGCACCCGGAACGGCGGGGAAGTGGCGGTGTGCGCCCGCGTTCAAGAGCCCGAGGACGGCGTGTCCGACCGGGCTGAGCGCCCCGTGGGCAACGACCCCGAGCAACTCCGCCTCCGACAGGGTCGCGGCGATGCGATCGGCCTCCCACGGGCCCCGACCGATGACGGCCGGACGGAACCAGGCCGCCGTGGCCATGAGACCGGCCGGAGTGGAACCCCCGTCCCCGTCGGCTCGGCGCGTACCGACCCCGCGCCCGGCCGGCAGGGTGGCCAGCGCCTCCAGCACCGCGCGGCGCACCTCGACGGCCTCGACGTCCTGCGGGCTGACCAGCGCGACCGGGGTGTCGTCCCCGTCCGGCCAGTGGGTGAACACCTCGGGCACCACCGCCCAGGTGGCGACGAGCGGCAGCAGCCGCCGCGCGGGCGAGGAGGCCAGCCACTTCTCGTACCGCCCGGTGGGAAGCATCCGGACGGACGGACGGGGCACCGCCGAACGCGCCGGGGCCCGCCCCTTGGCAGCGTTCTCCATTTCCTCGGCGACGGGGGTGATCAGGTCCGCGTTGGCGGCCAGATCGAGCCACAGACGGGCCTGTTCCTCCGGCACACCGACCGCCTTCGCCATGCGCCGGGTGTCCCGGACTGCGATACCACCGGCTTTGCGCACCGCGAGCGGCTGCTCCGCGATCCAGCGCAGCATCAGCTCGACCCTGGAAACGGCTTCGGCCATCGCGGCCTGCGCCTGGCCGTCGACGGCGACGGCGACGGGGATCTCCACCGCACCGGCGACCGGGGGCGGGAAAGGCTCGTACTCCGGCACGCGGTCGTGGTCACGCAGCGCGTCGGCCACCTCGTACGGCAGCTCCGCCAGGTCCGCACCAGCCGGCAGCACGAGGGCGCGAGCGGCCAGCCAGTCCGTTCCCGGATCTCCCGAGCCGCCTTCGCGGAAGGTGAACTTGCCTTCGGCGCCCGCCTGGTAGCCGAATACATAGCGGGCGACGAAGCAGTGGGTCCGCAACAGCGGCGGGCCGGCGACCAACTTGTTCAGCAGCTCGCGGGCCTCAGGAGGCGCCTCGGCGGCCAGGGACCGCACCCGCTCCCCGTCACGGAGCACCGCGACGATCCACCGCTGCGCCTCGTCGCGGGTCCGTGCCTTCGAGAGCCCCAGGCCCTGCGCGACGCGGTGGACCTCCGGGGCGTTGAAGGCCTCACTCAGCAGCTGGTCGGCCGGCCGGCCGTAGCCGCTCGCCTCCCTGGACCGACGGTGGAGCAGGATCGGGACGACGATCCTGCTCCCGAACGGCGGCAGCACCAGGGCCCGCTCGGCCAGCCGGGACAGCGCGGCCTCGGCGACGGCCCGGCCGTCGGCATCGAGCTCCAGGAACCGGAAGAGCTGTTCCCGTGTCACCGCCCGCTCGGCGGGATCGGCCGCGGGCAGGTGCGGACGTGGCCGGTATCCGTCGTAGCCCATGATCAGATGCGGAACGCGCGGTGCGGCGGGAAGCGGCCCGTGCAGCCGCTCCGCCAGGGCCGTTACGGCGGTGAGCAGTTGAAGGTCCCCGAGGTCGATCTCGCGCAGCCCCAGGTCGACCGACGGGTCCATCAGCAGGTGATCGGCCAGCTCGGCCATACTTTCGACCCTGCCCGCGTAAGGAAGTTCGCGCTGCTCCATCAGCTCGGCCAGCTGCGACGGGGTGCGCTCGGCCAGCCAGGCCGCGAGGTACTTGACGGTCGTCACGGCACCCAGCGTAGTGAGTCGTCAGCGCCGCCGGCAGCGAACTCCGGCAGCCCGAAGCCGGGAAGCCGGCCACCACCGGGAGCGCCCGCCCGACCGATCAACCGCCGGCCCCAAGGGCGTGCAGGCACCGTCCGGATCGACCCGGCTGCCGGCTGAGGGCGGGCGGGCCGCCGCCCCCGGGCAAGGCACGCGGCCGTAGCGCCGAGCGGTCTGTGACACTGGAGGAGCTCGAAAACCGAGGTGCGCCTGCCTGCGCCTCCTTGCGAACCTAGAGGGATGTCCGCAGTGAGTTCTCCCGTAGCCCAGCCCGCCGATGTGCCCACCATCGGGGGGCTGGCCGCCCGCCTGCCCGAGCTCACGATCCGTGACCAGCAGAGGATCGGCCGGCGGCTGGACGGCGCACGACGGGTCCGCAAGCCGGAGGCCCGGCAGAAGATCGCCGAGGAGCTGGCGGCGGAGATCGACAAGGCCGAGCTCCGCGTCCAGGCGCGCCGCGCGGCCGTCCCCGTGATCGGCTACCCGCAGGAGCTGCCGGTCAGCCAGAAGAAGGACGAGATCCTCGCCGCGGTCCGGGACCACCAGGTGGTGATCGTCGCGGGCGAGACCGGCTCCGGCAAGACCACCCAGATCCCGAAGATCTGCCTGGAGCTGGGCCGGGGCATCAAGGGCCTGATCGGCCACACCCAGCCGCGCCGGATCGCCGCCCGAACGGTGGCCGAACGCGTGGCCGAGGAACTGAAGACCCCGCTCGGCGAGGCGGTCGGTTGGAAGGTCCGCTTCACCGACCAGGTCGGCCAGGACACCCTGGTCAAGCTGATGACGGACGGCATCCTGCTCGCGGAGATCCAGACCGACCGCGAGCTGCGCCAGTACGACACCCTGATCATCGACGAGGCGCACGAGCGCAGCCTCAACATCGACTTCATCCTCGGCTACCTCAAGCAGCTGCTGCCCCGCCGCCCCGACCTCAAGGTCGTGATCACCTCCGCGACCATCGACCCGGAGCGGTTCGCCGCGCACTTCGACGACGCCCCGATCATCGAGGTCTCCGGCCGCACCTATCCGGTCGAGGTCCGTTACCGCCCGATCCTGGAGGACGGCGAGGGCGAGGAGGACGGCGACCGGGACCGCGACCAGGTCCAGGCGATCTGCGACTCGGTGCAGGAGCTCCAGGCCGAGGGGCCGGGCGACATCCTGGTCTTCCTCTCCGGCGAACGCGAGATCCGCGACACCGCCGACGCGCTGAACAAACTGAACCTGCGGTTCACCGAGGTCCTGCCGCTCTACGCCCGCCTCAGCTCGGCCGAGCAGCACCGGGTCTTCCAGCGCTCGGGCAGCCGCCGGATCGTGCTGGCGACCAACGTCGCCGAGACCTCGCTCACCGTCCCGGGCATCAAGTACGTGATCGACCCGGGCACCGCCCGGATCTCCCGCTACAGCCACCGCACCAAGGTGCAGCGCCTGCCGATCGAGGCGGTCAGCCAGGCCAGCGCCAACCAGCGCAAGGGCCGCTGCGGCCGCACCTCGGACGGCATCTGCATCCGGCTCTACTCGGAGGAGGACTTCCTCTCCCGTCCCGAGTTCACCGATGCCGAGATCCTGCGCACCAACCTGGCCTCGGTCATCCTGCAGATGACGGCGGCCGGCCTCGGCGACATCTCCGCCTTCCCGTTCCTGGACCCGCCGGACTCCCGCAACATCAAGGACGGCGTCAACCTCCTGCACGAGCTCGGCGCCCTCGACCCCGCCGAGAAGGACCCGCGCAAGCGCCTGACCGCCCTCGGCCGCAAGCTGGCCCAGCTCCCGGTGGACCCCCGGATGGCCCGCATGGTGCTGACCGCCGACGGGCTGGGCTGTGTCCACGACGTGATGGTGATCGCGGCCGCACTCTCCATCCAGGACCCGCGCGAGCGCCCCGCCGAGAAGCGCCAGGCCGCCGACGACCGGCACCGCCGCTTCACCTCGGAGACCTCCGACTTCCTCTCCTACCTGTCGATGTGGCGGTACGTCAGGGAGCAGCAGCGCGAGCTCTCCTCCTCCGCGTTCCGCCGGATGTGCAAGTCCGAGTTCCTCAACTACCTGCGGATACGCGAGTGGCAGGACATCTTCCACCAACTGCGCACGGTGGCCAAGCAGTTGGGCGTCATCGTGGACGAGCCGCTGCCGGACGCCGAACCTGACGGCGACCGGATCCACCAGGCGCTGCTCTCCGGGCTGCTCTCGCACATCGGCCTGTTCGACGTGGAGAAGCGCGAGTACGGCGGCGCGCGCGGCGCCCGCTTCGCGGTCTTCCCCGGATCCGGCCTGTTCAAGAAGCCGCCGCGCTGGGTGATGTCGGCGGAACTCGTCGAGACGTCCCGGCTCTGGGCCCGGATCAACGCGAAGATCGAGCCGGAGTGGATCGAGCCGCTGGCCGGCCACCTGATCAAGAAGACGTACAGCGAACCGCACTGGGAGAAGAAGGCCGGCGCGGTGCTGGCGTACGAGAAGGTCACCCTCTACGGGGTCCCGATCATCGCCCAGCGCAAGGTCAACTACGGCCGGATCGACCCCGCGCTCTGCCGCGAACTCTTCATCCGAAACGCGCTGGTGGAGGGCGACTGGGAGACCCACCACAAGTTCTTCGGCGAGAACCGCAAGCTGCTCTCGGAGGTCGAGGAGCTGGAGAACCGGGCCCGCCGCCGCGACATCATGGTGGACGACCAGACCCTGTTCGACTTCTACGACGCCCGGCTGCCCGAGGAGGTCGTCTCCACCCGGCACTTCGACTCCTGGTGGAAGAAGGCCCGGCACGAGCAGCCGGACCTGCTCAACTTCGAGAAGTCGATGCTGATCAACGACGCCGCTGACGGCGTCACCGAGGCCGACTACCCGGACTACTGGCAGCAGGGCAAGCTGCGCTTCGAGCTGACCTACCAGTTCGAGCCGGGCAGCGACGCGGACGGCGTGACCGTGCACATCCCGCTGCCGGTGCTCAACCAGGTCACCTCGGAGGGCTTCGACTGGCAGATCCCGGGCCTGCGGGCGGAGCTGGTCACCGCGTACATCCGCTCGCTGCCCAAGGCGATCCGCCGCAACTTCGTCCCCGCCCCGGACTTCGCGGCGGCCGCGCTGAAGCAGGTGAAGGACCGCCAGGAGCCGCTGCTGCCCACCCTGGAGCGGATCCTGCACCGGATGTCGGCGATCCCGATCCCGGCGGACGCCTGGGACGACTCCCGGATCCCCGACCACCTGAAGGTGACCTTCCGGGTGGTGGACGGCAAGCGGAAGCTGGCCGAGTCCAAGGACCTGGAGGATCTGCGGCTGAAGCTGAAGCCCAAGCTGAAGGAGACGCTCTCCAGCGCCGCCTCGGGCAGGGGCATCGAGCGCGCCGGCCTGACCGCCTGGCCCGCCGACCTGCCGGTGCTCCAGCGCACCTTCGAGCAGCGCTCGCGCGGGCACTCGCTGCGCGCGTACCCGGCACTGGTGGACGAGGGCGAGAGCGTGGGCATCCGACTCTTCGACACGCCCGAGGCGCAGGCACGGGCGATGTGGGCGGGCTGCAGGCGGCTGCTGATGCTCACCGTCCCCTCGCCCGCCAAATCCATCCAGGGCCGGTTGGGCAACCAGGCCAAGCTCGCCCTCTCCCACAACCCGCACGGCTCGATCACCGCGCTGTTCGAGGACATCGTCGCGGCGGCCACCGACCGGCTGATGGCCGTGAACGGCGGCCCGGCCTGGGACGAGGCGGCCTTCGCCAAGCTGTACGACAAGGTGCGGGCCGACCTCTACGACCTGTCCGCGGACACCACCCTGAAGACGGCCGGCGCGCTGATCGCCTTCCACAAGGCCTCCACCCGGCTGAAGTCGGTCTCCAGCCCGGTGCTGCTCTCGGCGGTCAACGACGTCCGGCTGCACCTGGCCTCGCTCATCCACGCGGGCTTCGTGACCGAGACCGGCTGGCAGCGGCTGCCCGACCTGAAGCGCTATCTGCTCGCCGTGGACCGGCGCCTGGAGGCGCTGCCCAACCACCCGCAGCGCGACCTGCTGCACCTGGGCAAGGTCCAGCAGGTGCAGGAGGCCTACGGCGAGCTGCTGGCGAAGGTCCCGGCCGGCCGCGAGCCCTCGCCCGAGGTCCGGGCGATCCGCTGGATGATCGAGGAGCTCCGGGTGAGCTTCTTCGCCCAGGGGCTCGGCACCCCGGCCCCCGTCTCGGAGAAGCGCATCCTCAAGGCGATGGACGCCGCCGGCAGCACCCTGTAGGACCGCCGTCCGCCCCCGAACCGGGGGCGGACGGACTCAGTTCGACCTGGGGGCCCGACATGCAGTACGATCTGTCTTGTTCGCGAGCGACGAGCAAGCGGACAAGAGATCAGAACACTCTGGTCCCGTGGAGCAGTTGGTTAGCTCGCCACCCTGTCAAGGTGGAGGTCGCGGGTTCAAGTCCCGTCGGGATCGCAGTACAGGAGAGGCCCGGAGCCGAAAGGTTCCGGGCCTCTCGCTTTGCCTTGACCGGGCGTCAGTTCCCGTTACCGCAGGGTAGGTCTAGACCACAAGGTAACGATCCTGTGATGGTCATCACTTATCTTCCCTTGAGACCGGACACTCCAGACACCCTGAACGCTGGCCCTAATTTAATATATAAAATTGCACATGCATTTCCCAGGAATTCCCCCACCCACATCAGCACCAATAGGAACATGCGATTCCGGACATGCGTGAGGGGCCGCACCCCAGACCCGGCGGAGTCAGGGATACAGCCCCTCACGAAATGCGTCAGCGGGCCTCTCAGGCCTCTGTACGCTGCGCCGGAATACCGGCCAGCAGTGCGCGCACCTCCGCCTCGCGGTAACGGCGGTGGCCGCCGAGAGTGCGGATGGACGTGAGCTTGCCAGCCTTGGCCCAACGAGTAACCGTCTTAGGGTCCACGCGGAACATGGTGGCGACCTCTGCCGGTGTCAGCAGCGGCTCAGCGTCAGGGGTACGAGCGGTCATGAGCGGCCTCCTCGGGAGAACCGAACCAGGGCGGTTCTATCCTTCAAATTCTGCACCTTGGCCCGCGATGCCCGAAATGGCACAGACGGGCCGAGTCGGTTATAGGACGAACGGCTTGTCCTGGTGTCTACAACTACACCATTCGTCCAGCCCCATCGGCCAAACCGCCAAAATTGACCCCTCACGGGTTCAAGCACGACGGAAGGCCATGGACCGGCCCATAGCGGACAGTCACCGTACGGTAACCATCGGTCAGGAGCGGACCAGACCCTTAGTTTCCCCGCAAAGCACGCACTACCGCCAGATCCACCCAAAAGTGGACACACGTGAGTGAACTTGGGCCGGTTGTCCCATTTTTGCATATAGGTGTAAGTTCGCGTCAACGGTGAGTAGTGTCACGTTCGAGGGGTATTGACCCGAACCGGGACCTAGGTCCCCGCTCGCCTGTTCCAAAGGGCCCGACCATCCTCACCCGGACCACTGACACCCTCCCCCCGAAGGGCTGCTGAGGGCCCGTCAGGCGCCCCTCGATCGCCTGTCACACCGCGGCCGGCCTGCCCCGGCCCGGCAGCCCTCCCCGTCAGCTGGCGTACCGCAGGGCCAGCACCTGGCGCCAACGCGCCGTCACCGTCTCGTATGCCCGCACCGCGCCGGCCTCGTCGCCGGAGCGCAGCGCCAGCAGCCCGGACTCGACCTCGGCCACCGAGTCCTCCACCGCCAGCCGTTCGGGACCCAGCAGGTGCACCAGACCCCCGTAGTCCAGTTCCACCAGGGACCGCGGGTGGAACTCCTCCAGCCAGCGCCCGATCTGCTCCACCTCCTGCACCAACGGCCCACCCTGGCCGGCCGGTCCCCGCGCCGGGCCGCCGGCACTGCCGAGCCCCTGCCGCTCCCGGAGCGCCCGGTAGGCGCGCGCCACCCGGCGGCGCGCCTGCGCCATCGGCGTCAGATAGAACAGCGCCGGCGCGACCTGCCCCCGCCGGTCCTCGGCGCTGCCCGGCACGAAGCAGCGGTCCTCCGCCCCGAACGGCAGGAACCAGCGCAGCGGCACCTCCCAACGGCTGGTCAGGATCCACGGCCGGTCGTCCGGGTGACCCGCCTGCCAGCGCTCCCGCTGCGCCGTCGCCGCGGCCCGCGCGGCCGGCGGCAGCACGGTGTCCAACAGCGCCACCGGCAGCGAGGCGCGCAGCTCGTCCAGCGCCTGCCAGCTGCGCAACCGGGTGGCCCACGGACAGACGTAGGTCACCCCGTCCAGCTGCCGGACGAAGGCCTGCTCGCTCTCCCGGTCCGGCAGGGCGCGCGGGGTGCGGCCCACCACCTCGGCGAGCGCCTTGCGCTGTTCGACGAGTGCGGCCGGGGCGACCGAGTGCTCGGGGACGCTGGCGTCCGGGCCGTGCGTGGCGGCATATGCCTGCCAACGGGCCCGCTCGGGCTCCGGATAGGCGGCCAGCGGCTCGTAGACCCGCAGATGGGCGGCGTACGGCGGAAGAACCGAAGTGCGCACGGTGGTCACGCATCGCATCGTCGCACGCCGCCCCCGCCCGCCGGGAGGGTGTTCCGCGCCTCTTTGCCGCCGCCCGCTCCCGTTGCCCGCCACGGCCCTGGCTCGTTGCCGGTTCCGTCCCCCTTTCGTTGCCGCACGGGGGCAGATCCGGGGCCCTCCCCGGGGCTACTCTTCCCCCAGCCGCCCACACCACAGCAGTGGGCCACAGATACTGGAGTCACCACAGTGACCGACGTACAGACCTCCGCGACGCACCCCGCACCCGGTGTGCTGAGCAGGATCTTCCGCACCGAGCAGGACGGCGCCCCCGGCGACGGCCACGAGCAGGTGGTCCTCTGCCACGACCGCAGCAGTGGCTTGAAGGCGATCATCGCCATCCACTCCACCGCGCTGGGCCCGGCCCTCGGCGGCACCCGCTTCCACCAGTACGCCTCCGAGGAGGAGGCCCTGGAGGACGCGCTGCGCCTGTCGCGCGGCATGAGCTACAAGAACGCGCTGGCGGGCCTCGACCTCGGCGGCGGCAAGGCCGTCATCATCGGTGACCCCGACAAGGCGAAGAACGAGGCGATGCTCCGCGCCTACGGCCGCTTCGTGCAGTCCCTGCGCGGCCGCTACATCACCGCCTGCGACGTGGGCACCTACGTCCAGGACATGGACGTGATCGCCCGCGAGACCGAGTTCGTGACCGGCCGCTCGCCGGAGCACGGCGGTGCCGGCGACTCCTCCATCCTGACCGCCTTCGGCGTCTTCCAGGGCATGCGCGCCTCCGCCCAGGCCCGCTGGGGCCAGCCCACCCTGCGCGGCAAGCGGGTCGGCGTCGCGGGCGTCGGCAAGGTCGGCCACTACCTCGTCGGCCACCTGGTCGCCGACGGCGCCACGGTGGTCATCACCGATGTCTCCGAGACCGCCCTGAACCGGGTCCGCGCGGCGCACCCGGAGGTCGAGGTGGTGGCCGACACCAAGGCCCTGCTCCGGGCCGACCTGGACGTCTACGCCCCGTGCGCGCTGGGCGGCGCGCTCGACGACCTGACGGTGGGCGCGCTGGGCGCGGCCGGCACCTCGATCGTCTGCGGCGCGGCCAACAACCAGCTGGCCCACCCGGGCGTCGAGAAGGACCTCGCCGACCGCGGCATCCTCTACGCGCCCGACTACCTGGTGAACTCCGGCGGCGTGATCCAGGTCGCCGACGAGATCGACGGCTTCAACTTCGAACGCGCCAAGAACAAGGCCACCAAGATCTTCGACACCACCCTGGAGATCTTCACCCGGGCCGCCACCGACGGCGTCCCGCCTGCCGTCGCCGCCGACCGCCTGGCCGAGAAGCGGATGCGGGAGATCAGCGCGCTGCGCACGATCCTGCTGCCGGGCGCCCGCAAGGGCTGAACCTGGCCGGTCCCGGCCGACGGGCGAGCCGGTGCCTGAGCCGGGGAACACCGGCACCGGGGAGAGCGCCCGGGGGCGGCCGGCCGAGCCACCGGCCGCCCGAACGGACCAGTGCGCCCGAGGCGGGGGATCCGAGGTCCCCGGGCTCCGCCCCGGGCGCATCACAATGTGGAACCGGATTCTCGATTTATAGCCCGAACGGGCGATCCTGCGCCCCGGGCGAGGGATAATCGGTCCCGGAACGACGGAACCGGCGCAGGCTCCGAACAGCCTGCGACAGCCCGGAAATCCCCACCTGACCAGGAAAGAACCGGTTACGGGGACAGACTGTGCGCGCCACGTCACACCGGCGACGTACCGTCCGGCGGCGGAAACAGGTACCGTTAATGCTCCAAGGGACGGCACTCCCACTTCGGGCGCGCCGCTCCTGATCATGAACACGTGTCAGACTCGGGGCCGTGAGCCCCACCGTTGAGGGGGTCGACCCATGGGGCGCGGCCGGGCCAAGGCCAAGCAGACGAAGGTCGCCCGCCAGCTGAAGTACAACAGCGGCGGCTTCGACGCTAACCGTCTGTCCAACGAGCTGGGCGTAACTCCGAACGCTTCGATCAACCCTGAGCCGATCGAAGAAGAGGACGACGACCCCTACGCGGCGTACGCGGCTCGCTACGACGACGAGGACGACGACGCGGAGGACGCGGGCAGCAACAGCCAGTCCCGCCGCCGCGCGTAAGAGCCCGACCGGACCGGCCTGGCGCTCCCGGAGCGCCAGGCCGGTCTTCGGCGTTCCCGTACACCTGCCAACCGGGCCGGGCCCGCGGGGACAACGGCGGCTCCTCGGGCGGTGATGAGCCTCCGGGGACGCCTGGGAACGCCTGGAGGGGCCTCAGCCGCCTCCGGAGCGGCCGAACGCACAACCAGGCGCACCTCAACGCCGGGAGCACGGAAAAGGGGCCCGCTCGGGGCCCCTTCGTCCGGTGTCGCGGGTGTCAGAGCTGGAAGCCCTCGTACGCGTTGTAGAGGGCCGCAGCGCCGTCGTGCTCGTCCGTGCGCTCGACGACGTCACCGAGCAGCCATGCCTCGACGCCGCGGTCCTCCAGGACCGCGAGCACCACGTCGACCGAGGACGGCGGAACCACGGCGACCATGCCGATGCCCATGTTCAGGGTCTTCTCGATCTCCAGCGCGGCCATCCGGCCGACCTGGGCGACGGTCTGGAAGACCGGCAGCGGGGTCCAGGTGCCGCGGTCCAGGCGGGCGTGCAGGCCGTCCGGGATGACCCGGCCCAGGTTGGCCGCCAGGCCTCCGCCGGTGACGTGCGAGAAGGCGTGGATCTCGGTGGCCCGGGTGAGCGCCAGGCAGTCCAGCGAGTAGATCCGGGTCGGCTCCAGCAGTTCCTCGCCCAGGGTCCGCCCGAACTCCTCGACCTGGCGGTCCAGCGACCAGCCGGCCTGGTTCAACAGGACGTGGCGCACCAGCGAGTACCCGTTGGAGTGCAGCCCGGACGCGGCCATCGCGATCACCACGTCACCCGCACGAACCCGGTCGGCGCCCAGCAGCGCGTCGGCCTCCACCACGCCGGTGCCGGCGCCCGCGACGTCGTACTCGTCCGGGCCCAGCAGACCGGGGTGCTCGGCGGTCTCGCCGCCGACCAGCGCGCAGCCGGCCAGCGTGCAGCCCTCGGCGATGCCCTTCACGATCGCGGCGACCCGCTCGGGCACGACCTTGCCGACGCAGATGTAGTCGGTCATGAACAGCGGCTCGGCGCCGCAGACCACCAGGTCGTCGACGACCATGCCGACCAGGTCGTGGCCGATGGTGTCGTGCTTGTCCATGGCCTGGGCGATGGCGACCTTGGTCCCGACGCCGTCGGTGGCGGAGGCCAGCAGCGGACGCTCGTAGCGCTTGAAGGCGGAGGCGTCGAAGAGCCCGGCGAAACCGCCGAGGCCGCCGACCACCTCGGGCCGGTCTGCCTTCTTCACCCACTGCTTCATGAGCTCGACGGCACGGTCGCCGGCCTCGATGTCGACACCTGCGGCGGCGTAGGTGGCACCGCTCTCGTTGCTGGTCACTGCTGTGCGGCCCTCTCGGGTCGAAGGGGGTTTGGAACGGACACCTCGGTCAGCGAGGAAGTCTTCGGGGACGGGAACCGGCTCGGGGCGCGGAGAGCCGCGCGGCGCGGGGCCCCGGTGCGCTGGTCGCGCCCCGAGGCCCCCGGCCGTCCGTGGGACCGTGCGCCCGCGGCCCTCCGCTTCGCGCACCCGGTCGACCGGGCGGTTCCCCGCGCCCCTGGCGGCCTGCGCCCGTTACGGCCGTCGCAGCGCGTCGCCCGCACCCGCGCCCCCGATCAGCGACTGGACCCCGTCCAGGTCGCTGGTCGTCTTGCCGCGGACGGGCTTGTGTTGCTGCTTGCCGCCGGCGATCTCGGCCTCCAGCAGGAGCTTGCCGAGCAGCGCCGGATCGGGCAGCTCCATCGGGTACTCGCCGTCGAAGCAGGCCCGGCAGAGCCGCTCCTTGGGCTGCTTGGTGGCCTCGATCATGCCGTCGAGCGAGATGTAGGCCAGGGAGTCGGCACCGAGGGTGCGGCCGATCTCCTCGACGCTCATCCCGTTGGCGATCAGCTCCGCGCGGGTGGCGAAGTCGATGCCGAAGAAGCAGGGCCACTTGACCGGCGGGGAGGAGATCCGGATGTGCACCTCGGCGGCACCGGCCTCGCGCAGCATCCGGACCAGCGCGCGCTGGGTGTTGCCGCGGACGATCGAGTCGTCCACGACCACCAGGCGCTTGCCCGCGATGACTTCCTTCAACGGGTTGAGCTTGAGCCGGATGCCGAGCTGGCGGATGGTCTGACTGGGCTGGATGAAGGTGCGCCCGACGTAGGCGTTCTTCACCAGGCCCGAGCCGTACGGGATGCCGCTGGCCTCGGCATAGCCGATCGCGGCGGGGGTGCCGGACTCCGGGGTGGCTATCACCAGGTCGGCCTCGACCGGGGCTTCCTTGGCCAGCCGGCGGCCCATCTCCACCCGGGAGAGGTGGACGTTGCGCCCGGCGATGCTGGTGTCGGGGCGGGCCAGGTAGACGTACTCGAAGACGCAGCCCTTGGGCCTGGCCTCGGCGAAGCGGCTGGTGCGCAGGCCGTTCTCGTCGACGGCGATCAGCTCGCCGGGCTCCACCTCGCGGATGAAGGAGGCGCCGACGATGTCCAGGGCCGCCGTCTCGGAGGCGACCACCCAGCCGCGCTCCAGCCGGCCGAGGACCAGCGGGCGGATGCCCTGCGGGTCGCGGGCGGCATAGAGGGTGTGCTCGTCCATGAAGACGAGCGAGAAGGCGCCCTTGACCCTGGGCAGGATCTGCCGGGCGGTCTCCTCGATGGACAGGTCCGGGTAACCGGCGAGCAGGGCGGTCACCAGGTCGGTGTCGTTGGTGGCCGCGGTCCGCCCCGAGCGGGAGACGTGCTCCTCGCCGGGCAGCTCGGCGACCATGGCCGCCAGTTCGGCGGTGTTCACCAGGTTTCCGTTGTGGCCGAGGGCCAGCGAACCGTGCACGGTCGCCCGGAAGGTCGGCTGGGCGTTCTCCCAGACCGACGAACCTGTGGTCGAGTAGCGGGCATGTCCGACCGCGATATGCCCGTGCAGGGATCCCAGTGAGGCCTCGTCGAAGACCTGGGAGACCAGTCCCATGTCCTTGAAGACGAGAATCTGGGAGCCGTTGCTCACTGCGATGCCCGCGGATTCCTGTCCACGGTGCTGCAGGGCATAGAGGCCGAAGTACGTGAGCTTTGCGACCTCCTCGCCGGGAGCCCAGACACCGAAGACGCCACAAGCGTCCTGGGGGCCTTTCTCGCCGGGAAGAAGATCGTGGTTGAGTCTTCCGTCACCACGTGGCACGCCTTCGAGTCTAGGGCAGTTCCGTACGCGTTCCGGAACTGGGGAGCGCCCGATTATTGCCCGATCGAATAGCGACGCGCGTAGACAAAACATAGCGACGCGCGTAGACAAAACCCCTTACCGCAAGCGCAATTCCGGCACCGCAATTCGCCGAGCCCCGGAGTTTCCTTGCGCCGCGCGCCTTCGGGGGATATCGGACGGCTGACGGCGCGTCGGGGGCGGGGCGGCGACGTGACACTGCTCACCCGGCGGGCAGCACCAGCTCCCACGCCCCGGCTCGCACCGTCCAGGTGCGGGCGCCGAGGGGGCCGAGCGCGCGGCCGTCCGCCTCGCAGCCGAAGCCGCGGCCGGCCACGGTGAGGCTGCCCGCCCTGACCCGCCGCGGTTCGCCGCCGGTGTGCAGCCACAGCTCCAGCACGCCCTCGCCGACCGGGACGGTGATGTCGAGCCGGCACGGCGGCCGGTGGACGTCGGCGAGCAGGCGGCCGTCCGCCTCGATCCGCAGCCGGGGATGCCCGGCGGGAGCCGTCGCCTGCTCGGCCGCAGCGAATTTCGCCCATAGCGAACGCAGCCCGCCCGCCCGGCCCCAGCGGTACGGATGGATCCGCAGATCCCCGAGGACCACCTCGTCGGTGTCGTCGATCAAGAGGTCCAGTTTCCGCGAGACGCCGGCTATCACCGCGCGGGCCGCGGCGACCGGCTCCGGCGGGACACCCAGCGCCCGTATCTTGGCCACCGCGCCGGGACGCCCGACCGGTACCACGCCGAGCGCGTCGGCACCCAACTCGCGGTGCCGGTGCAAGGCCTGAAGTACCCGCTGCACGGCCAGATCGGAACCGATCACGACCGGTCGCCGGCGGCCGCGACGCGCCAGGGCCCGGTCAAGTTCGGACGGGCTCTCCGGCAGCGCCACCTTGACGTCCGCCCCGCCGCACAGGACGTCCCGGGCGATCCGCACCGACTCGCCGTCGCTCCGCCGGGCCACCGGATCCAGCAGCACCAGGAGCGGGTCCGGACCCGGCCGGCCCGTCGGACGGGATTCGGACGTGGACAGCGACGACACGACCGGTCCTTCCTCAGGTAATCTCTCGGTGCAAGAGCCCCTTGCGCCATTGCGCCAGGGGCTTCGTCTATCTCGGGGCAGACAGCGGCCTACGCAGGATGCCCCAACCGGAAGGGGTGTACGCCTGTGCCGGCACTCGTGCTCGTTGGCGCCCAGTGGGGAGACGAGGGCAAGGGGAAGGCCACCGACCTCCTCGGCGGCTCCGTCGACTACGTCGTCCGCTACCAGGGCGGTAACAACGCCGGTCACACGGTGGTCATCGGCGACCAGAAGTACGCCCTGCACCTGCTGCCCTCCGGCATCCTCAGCCCGAACGTGACACCGGTGATCGGCAACGGCGTCGTCATCGACCCGGGCGTGCTGCTCTCCGAGCTCGACGGCCTGAACCAGCGCGGCATCGACACCTCCAAGCTGCTGATCTCGGGCAACGCCCACCTGATCACCCCGTACCACCGCACCCTGGACAAGGTCACCGAGCGCTTCCTCGGCAAGCGCCGGATCGGCACCACCGGGCGCGGCATCGGTCCGACCTACGCGGACAAGATCAACCGCGTCGGCATCCGCGTGCAGGACCTGTTCGACGAATCGATCCTGCAGCAGAAGATCGAAGCGGCCCTGCACGACAAGAACCAGATCCTGGTCAAGCTCTACAACCGCCGCGCCATCCCGGCCGACCTGGTGCTGCAGGAGTACCTGGGCTACGCCGACCGGATCAAGCCCTTCCTGGCCGACACCACCCTGGTCCTGGACCAGGCGCTCAAGGACAACAAGGTCGTCCTGCTGGAGGGCGGCCAGGGCACCCTGCTGGACGTGGACCACGGCACGTACCCCTTCGTGACCTCGTCCAACCCGACCTCCGGCGGCGCCTGCACCGGCGCCGGCATCGGTCCCACCAAGATCGACCGGGTCATCGGCATCCTGAAGGCGTACACCACCCGCGTCGGCTCGGGCCCGTTCCCGACCGAGCTGCTGGACGCCGACGGCGAGGCGCTGCGCCGGATCGGCGGCGAGCGCGGTGTCACCACCGGCCGTGACCGCCGCTGCGGCTGGTTCGACGCGGTGATCGCCCGCTACGCCACCCGGGTCAACGGCCTGACCGACTTCTTCCTCACCAAGCTGGACGTGCTCACCGGCTGGGAGCAGATCCCGGTCTGCGTGGCGTACGAGATCGACGGCCGCCGGGTCGAGGAACTCCCGTACAACCAGTCCGACTTCCACCACGCCAAGCCGATCTACGAGACGCTGCCCGGCTGGAACGAGGACATCAGCAAGGCGAAGACCTTCACCGACCTGCCGAAGAACGCGCAGGCGTACGTGAAGGCGCTGGAGGAGATGTCGGGCGCCCCGATCTCCGCGATCGGCGTCGGCCCCGGCCGCGACGAGACCATCCAGATCAACTCCTTCATCTAGTCGCCCGGGCCCGCCTGCAGGCCGGCCGTGAAAGGGCCCGCACCGAGTCGGTGCGGGCCCTTTCGCATGGGCCGGTCCGGGACTTTGAACTAGTTCATATATCTATTGCACCTAGTTCAATTTGCGGCTAGCGTGCGGCACATGACCGCCAAGCCGCCCGCCCCCGTCACCCTCGCCGGCACCCACGTCCGCCTGGAGCCCTTCGACCGGATCCACCTGTCCGACCTGTTCGCGGCGACCGGCCGGGACGAGGAGGTGTGGCGGTGGATCCCGGTACCCGTCCCGCAGACCGAGCACCAGCTCGCCGAGCGGATCGACGTCTGGCGGGACAACGGCTTCCTGCCGTTCGCGGTGGTCGGCCAGGAGACCGGCCGCACCATCGGTCTGACCTGCTACCTGGACATCAGCACCGCCGACGAGCGGTTGGAGATCGGCGGCACCTTCTACGCCCGCTCCCACTGGCGCACCGCGGTCAACACCGAGGCCAAGCTGCTGCTGCTCGCCCACGCCTTCGAGGAACTGGGCATGGGCCGGGTCTGCTGGAAGACCGACAGCCGCAACGAGCGCTCGCGAAACGCCATCAGCCGCCTCGGCGCCCGGCACGAGGGCACCCACCGCCGTGACCGCCACTGCCCGGACGGCACCTTCCGGGACACCGCGTACTTCTCGATGCTGCGCGACGAGTGGCCGGCCGCGAAGGTCCGCCTGACCGAGCGCCTGGCCGCTGGCTAGACCGATCGGGCCCGCGTACGCGGCACGGCCGACCGGGCACCGCGTGCTCGGGCGGCCGGGGAGGCCTGCCTCCCCGGAGGTCCAGAGGCCCCCGGTCCGCTGTCGGATTACCCGAGTAGCATCCCGCTATGACGCAGTCCGACGCCGCACCCACAGGTAGACGCCGCTCAGGGTTTGTCGCCCTGGGCATGGTCGGCACGCTCGCGCTGGCACTGACCAGCTGTTCGTCCAGCAACAACCCGCCCCGGCGCTGTGTCGACCCGGGCACCCTCAAGGTCCTGGACAACCACTCCTGCACCGACAGCAAGTCCACCGGCCGCTGGTACTACTGCGGTTCGGGCACGACGGTCGCCACCGGCGGCACCTTCGACAAGGCCGCCACCAAGCGCGGCGGCTTCGGCTGCCCCACGCGCTCCCACCCGGTCGGAGGCTGACGGGCCGTGCGGCGCCGCACCATCGAACCCCGCCCCGGCTGGCGGCAGACCGTGGAGGGCCAGGGCCTGCTGTACGCCGTCTGCGACGACCCCCGCAATCCCGGCCAGGAGTACGCCTACTGGGACGAGAGCGCGTACTACGAGTTCTCATCTCCCGAGGTCGAGCGGCTGGAGGGCGTGGTCGAGGAGCTGCACGAGCTGTGCCTGCGGGCCGCCGACCACGTGGTGCGCGAGCGCCGCTTCGCCGACTACGGCATCACCGCCCCCGGGCTGGCCGAGGCGGTGACCGAGTCCTGGCGGCGGCGCGACGAACAGCCGTCCGTGTACGGCCGGTTCGACCTCGCGTACGACGGCAGCGGCCCGGCCAAGCTCTTCGAGTACAACGCCGACACCCCGACCTCACTGATCGAGGCGGCCAGCCCGCAGTGGTTCTGGATGGAGGAGCGCTTCCCCGGCGCCGACCAGTGGAACTCGCTGCACGAGCGGCTGGTCGACGCATGGGCCCGGCAGAAGCACCTGCTGCCGCCCGGCCCGGTGCACTTCGCGCACTCGCGCGGGGACACCGAGGGCGAGGACTGGATGACCACCCTCTACCTCCAGGAGACCGCCGAACAGGCCGGGCTGACCACGGTCGGCATCGCGATGGAGGACATCGGCTGGGACCCGCTCTCCGGCCGCTTCGTGGACCTGCAGCAGCGCTACATCCGGTCCGTCTTCAAGCTCTACCCGTGGGAGTGGCTGGCCACCGACGAGTTCGCCGGGCAGCTGCTCGACGGACTGGACCAGGGCGGCGGCACCGGCAACACGCTGTGGATCGAGCCCGCCTGGAAGATGCTGCTCTCCAACAAGGCGCTGCTGGCGGTCCTCTGGGAGCTGTTCCCCGGCCACCCCAACCTGCTGCCCGCCTACCTCGACGGCCCGCGCGAGCTGGCCGATCCCGGCGGGCCCGGCTACGCGGCGAAGCCGCTGCTCGGCCGCGAGGGCGCGGGGGTGCGGATCGTCGCCCCGGACGGCTCGCAGAGCCGGCTGGCCGACTGGGCCGGAGACCCCGACCGCTACGGCGCCGAGGGCTACTGCTACCAGCAGTTCTGCCCGCTGCCGGAGTTCGACGGCAACCGCCCCGTCCTCGGCACCTGGGTGGTCGACGGCGAATCCGCCGGCCTCGGCATCCGCGAGACCGAGGACAGCCTGATCACCCACCAAGGTGCCCGCTTCCTGCCGCACATCATCGTCTGAGCCGCTACCGCACGTGCTCCTTGAGGATCTCGGTGTCGTCCAGGGTGATGCCGACCGGGTCGGGGATCGCCACGGCGCCCCCGAAGAAGTACGTCCGTGCGTGGTACCGGCCGTCCACCGGATCGGAGTGGACGACGATCTCCCCCCGCTCGCGGTCGACGAGCAGGTGGACCGGGATGCCCGACTGCGCGTAGGCGGCCGGCTTCTCCCGCAGGTCGCGGCGGCCGGCATCGCGGTCGTACGAGGTCACCTCGACGACCATCAGCACCCGGTCGGCTTCGGCCCACTCACCCTGACCGGAGAAACTCCCCTTCGGCGCCAGGGTGCCGCCCGGACGGGCCCGGCCCGTCCGGTAGCTCTCTACGATCAGACCGCGCTCCGGATAGAGCCACAGATCGGGCCGCTGCTGCATACAGCGTTCCATGAGCCACCTGACGATCTCGTCGTGGCCCCCGTCCGGCACCGGCTTCACTCCGATCCTGCCGTTGATGAACTCCAGCCGGACGTCGTTGCGCTCTGCGGTGGCGGCGAGGTCCTCGAAGGCCTCGGCACTCATCTGGGGCGAATCGGCGATCGCAGTCATCTCCCGCTCCTCGTCGCAGTCCGTGGTGATGCCAACACCGACGGGTACAACGCGAGTCTATGCACGCGGTCACGGGCCGGAATGGGAACGGACACCGTGCGGTTTGATTGGTGCATGGCTTCTCGTGCACGTGTACGCGCCCCCGAACTGGTCGGCAAGGGCGGCTGGCTCAACACCGGCGGCAAGGAACTCACCCTGGGTGATCTCCGAGGCAAGATCACCATCTTGGACTTCTGGACGTTCTGCTGCATCAACTGCCTCCATGTCCTGGACGAACTAAGGGAGTTGGAGGAGAAGCACCGCGACACCGTGGTGATCGTCGGCGTGCACTCCCCCAAGTTCGTGCACGAGGCCGACCACCAGGCCGTGCTGGACGCCGTCGCGCGCTACGAGGTGCACCACCCGGTGCTGGACGACCCGGAGCTGGCGACCTGGAAGCAGTACGCCGTCCGGGCCTGGCCGACGCTGGTGGTGATCGACCCCGAGGGGTACGTGGTCGCGCAGCACGCGGGCGAGGGACACGCGCACGCGATCGCGAAACTGGTCGAGGAGCTGGAGGCCGAGCACCGGGCCAAGGGCACGCTGCGGCGCGGCGACGGCCCGTACGTGGCACCCGAGCCGGAGGCCGGCGACCTGCGCTTCCCCGGCAAGGCCGTCCGGCTGCCCGGCGGGACCTTCCTGGTCGCCGACTCCGGCCACCACTCGCTGGTCGAGCTCGCCGAGGACGGCGAGACGGTGCTGCGACGGATCGGTGACGGCGAGCGCGGGCTGGTGGACGGCACCGCCCCCCGGTTCAGCGAGCCGCAGGGCCTCGCCCTGGTCCCGGCCGAGCTGGGCCTGGACTACGACGTGATCGTCGCCGACACGGTCAACCACGCACTGCGCGGCGTCCGGCTGGCCGACGGCGGCGTCACCACGCTGGCCGGCACCGGGCGGCAGTGGTGGCAGGGCTCGCCCACCGAGGGCCCGGCCCGTGAGGTGGACCTCTCCTCGCCGTGGGACGTCGCCTGGTTCGACGGCCGGTTCTGGATCGCCATGGCCGGGGTGCACCAGCTGTGGGCGTTCGACCCGCTGGCCGGCACCACCGGCGTCGCGGCCGGCACCACCAACGAGGGCCTGGTGGACGGCCCGCTGGCCGAGGCCTGGTTCGCCCAGCCGTCCGGGCTGGCGGTCTCGGCCGACGGCGAGCGGCTCTGGGTGGCCGACTCGGAGACCTCCGCCGTGCGCTGGGTTTCACGTGAAACCAAGTCCGTGCACACCGCCCTCGGCACCGGCCTGTTCGACTTCGGGCACCGCGACGGCGCCGCCGACCAGGCGCTGCTGCAGCACCCGCTCGGGGTCACCGTGCTGCCCGACGGCTCGGTCGCGATCGCCGACACCTACAACCACGCACTGCGCCGGTACGACCCGGCGAGCGGCGAGGTCACCACGCTGGCGACGGACCTGCGCGAACCCTCCGGCGCGGTGCTGGTGGAGGGCGACGTCGTGGTGGTCGAGTCGGCCCGGCACCGGCTGACCCGGCTGCGGCTGCCCGAGGAGGCCGTCCGGGTCGAGTCCGTGGCGCACCGCACCCAGCGGGCGGCCACCGAGGTCGCCCCGGGCAGACTTCAGCTGGACGTGGTCTTCTCGGCGCCCGCCGGCCAGAAGCTGGACGAGCGCTACGGCCCGTCCACCCGGCTGCTGGTCAGCGCGACGCCGCCCGAGCTGCTGACCTTGGGGGCGGGCGCGGACACCGCGCTCTCCCGGGAGCTGGTGCTCTCCGCCGAGGTGGCCGAGGGTGTGCTGCACGTGTCCGCGATGGCCGCCTCCTGCGACGACGATCCGGAGATCGAGTTCCCCGCCTGCCACGTCCACCAGCAGGACTGGGGCGTCCCGGTGAAGCTCACCGCCGACGGCGCCACCCGCCTCCCGCTCGTCCTGGCCGGCATGGAGTAACTTCCGCCCACGGCAAGAGTGTTGGGGGAGAAAACGAGCAGGTCAGGGCGCGGGGAAGTGCGCCCTGACCTGTTCACCCCCGCCAGCTGCTCAGCCCTCCAGGAAGGCCTTGATGGCGCTGGCCAGCAGGTACGGGTCGTCCGCGCCGCAGAGCTCGCGGGCCGAGTGCATGGAGAGCGCGGCGATACCGCAGTCCACGGTGGTGATGCCGAGGCGGGCCGCGGTGATCGGGCCGATGGTGGTGCCGCAGGGCATGGCGTTGTTGGAGACGAAGGTCTGCCACGGCACACCCGCCTTCTCGCAGGCGGCCGTGAACACCGCCCGGCCGACCGCGTCGGTGGCGTACCGGTTGTTGACGTTGACCTTGAGGATCGGCCCGCCGTTGGGCAGCGGGTGGTGGCCCGGCTCGTGCCGCTCGCTGTAGTTGGGGTGGACTGCGTGGCCCATGTCGGAGGAGAGGCAGACCGTGCCGGCCAGCGCCCGGGCGCGGTCCTCGGCACTGCCGCCGCGCGCGTACACGCTGCGGTCCAGCACGTTGCCCAGCAACGGGCTCTGCGCTCCGGTGTCGGACTCGCTACCGGTCTCCTCGTGGTCGAAGGCGGCCAGCACCGGGATGTACGGCAGCTCGGCGCCCGCGACGGCGGCCAGCGCGGCGGTCGCGGCGTGCACCGAGAGCAGGTTGTCCAGCCGGGGAGCGGCCAGCAGCTCGCGGTCCCGGCCCAGGTAGGCGGGCGGCTGCACGTCATGGGTCATCAGGTCCCAGCCGATGACGTCCGACGCGGCCACCCCGGCCCGCTCGGCGACGAACTCGATCAGCGACCCCTCGGTGACCTCACCCAGCCCCCAGATCGGCGTGAGGTGGCGCTGCTTGTCCAGCTTGAGGCCCTCGTTGACCTGCCGGTCCAGGTGGATGGCCAACTGCGGTACGCGCAGCAGCGGTTCGTCGATCTGCACCAGGACGGTGCTGCCGTCGCGCAGCGCGAGCCGCCCGGACAGGCCGAGGTCGCGGTCCAGCCAGGTGTTCAGCGGCACTCCGCCGTAGATCTCCACGGCCACCTGCCGCCAACCCGCTGAACCGGTGTCAGGCAGCGGCTTGACCCGCAGGTTCGGCGAGTCGGTGTGCGTGCCGACCACGCGGAACGGCGTCTCGGGGCCGGCCCCCTCAGGCACGTACCAGGCGATCAGTGCGCCACCCCGGATCAGGTACCGGCCGCCGGGAGCCGCGTCCCAGGCGTCGGTCTCCAGGACCCGCCGGAACCCGGCCTTCTCCAGCCGCTCCGCAGCGCTGGCCACGGCGTGGAACGGCGACGGCGAAGCGCTCAGGTAAGCGATCAGGTCGTCGGTGTGCGTTCGGTCGAAGGCGGCCTGACGGGCGGCGGTTGACATGCTGCTCCTGAGTTGAGGGAGGGCGGAAACCGGATGGGGGACCGGCTTCGCCCTTGAGCATATGCCCGTACACGGACACGGCACGGGGAACCCGGAAACAGTGACGGAATGGTGAAGATCGGCGTTCGCCCGTGCGGTCCACGCCCTGCTCCGGCGGGCCTGGCGCGCGGCGGACCCACCGGCCGGAGCGGCGGGCATCCGGGCGGCGAAACGCCGCGGGGCCCGGCTGGTTGCAACCGGGCCCCGCAGTGTGAGGGTGTGTCAGGCAGTCACCTGGGCCTTGCTCAGAAGGCCTCCTCCGCAAGCTCCATGATCTCGTTGTCGACACCCTCGGCGATCTGGCGCTGGGAGGCGACGGTCGGCAGGATGTTGCGGACGAAGAAGCGGGCGGCCGCGACCTTGCCCTGGTAGAAGGCGACGTCCTTGCCGGCGGCGCCGGCCTCCAGCTTGGCCAGGGCGACGACGGCCTGACGGAGCAGCAGCCAGCCGACCACGACGTCGCCGGAGACCATCAGCAGGCGGGTGGCGTTCAGGCCCACCTTGTACATGTTCTTGACGTCCTGCTCGACCGAGGAGAGGTCGGCGAGCATCTTGCCGACGATGGCCTCCAGGTCGCCGGCGGCCTTGCCGAGCAGCTCGCGCTCGGTGGCCAGGGCGTCGCCGCCCTCGTTCCCGCCGAGGAACTTCTGGATCTGCTCGGAGACCGCGGTCAGCGCCTGGCCACCGTCCTTGACGATCTTCCGGAAGAAGAAGTCCTGGCCCTGGATCGCCGTGGTGCCCTCGTAGAGGGTGTCGATCTTGGCATCGCGGATGTACTGCTCGATCGGGTACTCCTGCAGGTAGCCGGAGCCACCGAAGGTCTGCAGGGACTGGGCGAGCTGCTCGTAGGACTTCTCGGAGCCGTAGCCCTTGACGATCGGCAGCAGCAGGTCGTTCAGGCGCTCGGCGGCCTCGTCGCTCTCGCCGCGCAGGCGGGCGGCGATCACGTCGTCCTGGACGGAGGCGGTGTACAGCACCAGGGCGCGCATGCCCTCGGCGTACGCCTTCTGGGTCATCAGCGAGCGGCGCACGTCCGGGTGGTGGGTGATGGTGACGCGCGGGGCGGTCTTGTCCAGGAACTGGGAGATGTCCGCGCCCTGCACGCGCTCCTTGGCGTACTCCAGCGCGTTCAGGTAACCGGTGGAGAGGGTGGCGATCGCCTTCGTGCCGACCATCATCCGGGCGAACTCGATGATCTTGAACATCTGGCGGATGCCGTCGACCTTCTCGCCGAGCAGCCAGCCCTTGGCCGGGTGCTTGGCACCGAAGGTCATCTCGCAGGTGTTGGAGGCCTTCAGGCCCATCTTGTGCTCGACGTTGGTGGCGTAGACCCCGTTGCGCTCGCCGAGCTCGCCGGTCTCCCAGTCGAAGTCGTACTTCGGCACGATGTAGAGGCCGAGGCCCTTGGTACCCGGCTTGCCGCCCTCGGGGCGGGCCAGCACCAGGTGGATGATGTTGTCGGACATGTCGTGCTCACCGGAGGTGATGAAGCGCTTCACACCCTCGATGTGCCAGGAGCCGTCCTCCTGCTTGACCGCCTTGGTGCGGCCGGCGCCGACGTCCGAACCGGCGTCCGGCTCGGTCAGCACCATGGTGGCGCCCCAGAGGCCGTCGATCATGCGCTGGGCGACCTTCTGCTGCTCCTCGGTGCCCTCGTCGTAGACGACGCCGGCGAAGGCCGGGCCGGAGGAGTACATCCAGATCGCCGGGTTGGAGCCGAGGATCTGCTCCGCGTAGGCCCAGACCAGCGAGGACGGGGTGACCTGGCCGCCGATGCCCTCCGGGATGCCCAGGCGCCACCACTCGGCGTCCATGTACGCGTTGTAGCTCTTCTTGAACGTCTCCGGGATCGGAGCGGTGTTGGTCTCCGGGTCGAAGACCGGCGGGTTGCGGTCGGCGTCGGTGAACGAGGCAGCCAGGTCGTTCTCGGCCAGGCGCGCGATCTCGCCGAGGATGTTCTTCGCGGTGTCGACGTCCATGTCGGCGAACGGACCGGTGCCGTACACCTGGTCGCGGCCGAACACCTCGAAGAGGTTGAACTCCACGTCCCGCAGGTTGGACTTGTAGTGACCCATGACCGTTCTCTCCGGTTCGTCGCTTCCGGGGGTCCGCCGCTACGAGCGCCCCACTTACCCACCAGTAGAGCCCATGATGCTACCCGTTGGTAACTTGTTCAAGCCCCTGTCGCACCCTTCCGATGCGAAAGTCCTATGAAGGTGGTCACGTCGCCTCCGGGCCGCACCCCACAACCCGATGGCACCACGAGTTGTCCGGATCGGCCGCCCCACGGAGGCCCTTGATCCCGATAGCCTGTCCCCGTGTACGGCTACGACCAGAGCACCTACCAGGGCGACCCCTACCAGCAGCAGGCGGGGATGAACGGCATGCCCGGCCCCGGCCCGTACGGAGAGCAGCAGACCGCGTCCCAGCAGTCGTTCTACCCGGAGCCCTCGCCACCCTCACTCGCGGACGCCGTCCGGGCCTTCACCACCGGCTCGATGACGGTCGAGGACTTCCAGGCCATCTTCATCACCTCCAAGGTGCACTGCCCGCGCGGCGACCGCCCCGGCTTCCTGGCCCTGCACAACACGCCGACCCCGGTGATCCCGATGTTCAGCTCGCTCAAGGAGCTGCGCCGCTACGCGGGCAAGGAGTCCAAGCACTTCAGCGTGACCGGCGCCGAGGTGCTCGACCTGCTGCCGACCGGGTACGGCTTCGCCCTCGACATGGAGGGCGAGCACCGGATGGTCTTCGACGCCAAGGCGGTCGAGCAGATGGTCGACTTCACCATGCGGCGGATGTACGGCTGACACCCCCGGCGGGCCCGCCACGCCCCCGCGGCAGCACGCGACACCCGGCGGCACCCGGCCGGTCGCGCACACCCGAGCGGGGCATCACCCCGACCACATGGTTCAACTTTCAACTTGCTTCTAGTTGAGCATTGAACTAATCTGCTGAACGTAGGCCACAGACCCCGAAGGAGGCCCACATGCCCGCCGTGACCGTCGAGAACCCGCTGACCCTCCCCCGCGTCGCCACCCCGGATCCCGCCGCGAACACCGCCCGTCCGGTCCTCACGGTGGTCACCGCCCCCGAGGGCCACGAGGGCGAGGGCTTCCCGGTGCGCCGCGCCTTCGCCAAGATCAACACCAAGTACCTCGACCCGTTCATCATGATGGACCAGATGGGTGAGGTGGAGTACGCGGCGGGCGAGCCCAAGGGCACCCCGTGGCACCCGCACCGCGGCTTCGAGACGGTCACCTACCTGATCGACGGCGAGTTCATCCACAAGGACTCGCACGGCGGCGGCGGGCACCTCGGCGGCGGTGACACCCAGTGGATGACGGCCGGCTCGGGCATCCTGCACATCGAGACCCCGCCCGAGCAGTTGGTGATGACCGGCGGGCTGTTCCACGGCATCCAGCTGTGGGTCAACCTCCCGGCCGCCGACAAGATGACCGCACCGCGTTACCAGGACATCCACGGCGGGCACGTCAAGCTGCTCTCCACCCCGGACGGCGGCGCGATCCTGCGCCTGATCGCCGGCGAGCTGGACGGCCACCGGGGCCCAGGCGTCACCCACACCCCGATCACCCTGCTGCACGCCACCGTCACCCCGGGCGCCAGGCTCACCATCCCCTGGCGCAGCGACTTCAACGCGCTGGCGTACGTCCTGAACGGCGACGGCACGGTGGGCGACCAGGCCCGCCCGATCCGCACCGGGCAGGCGGCGGTCTTCGGCGAGGGCGACACCCTCACCGTCTCCGCCGACGCCAGGCAGGAGTCCCGGCACCCCAACCTGGACGTGATCATCCTGGGCGGGCAGCCGATCCGCGAGCCGGTCGCCTGGTACGGGCCGTTCGTGATGAACAGCCACCGCGAGTTGGAGCAGGCCATGCGGGACTTCCAGTCCGGCGCCTTCGGCCAGCCGACCGACTGACCCCGCACTCGGGGGCCCGGACCGCACCGTCCGGCCCCCGACGCCGTTCCGGACGGTGCGGACACGCCGTCGGGCCGGGGACCGCGCGGGGACGACCGGTGACGGACATTCGGCTGCGCCACCGCCGCGATCCGCCGTCAGATCCTGGCGTAGAGCGCCGAGGCGTCGTCGTGGGCCTTGCCCCGGGGCCAGCGCTCACACCTGGCGTCGGCCCGCTCCACCACCCTGACCTGGGCGATCAGCTCGGCCGGCCCCGACTCGGCGAGCAGCCGCAGCGCGTCCGACCAGCTGCCGAGCCCGAACCGCTCGGTGAACCGCGAGGCGCCGTCGGTCACGGCGGCCACCGCGTGCAGTGCGGACAGCGGGACGAACCCGGTCTCCGCCCGGGCCGCGGCCTTGGGGGTGGCGGCGGCGATCCACGGGCCGTGGCCGGTGTTCCGGGCGGCGCGGAGGGCCAGTGCGTACCGCAGGTGCAGGGCCTCCCGTTCGGCCGAGCCGGGACGGTCGCCCAGACCTGGCGCCGCAGCTGCTCGCCGCCGGGAAAGCGCTGGTTGTCGCCGATCACCCGGGGCGGACCGTCCTTGGGGTGCAGGATCAGCAGCGAGTCGCCGAGCACCAGGTACTCCAGCGATTTGCCGTGCAAACGGGCGGCGACCACCATCGCGGCCGGGGTGTTCGGGTGGGCCAGGTCGCAGCGCCCGCCGTGCAGGGCAGCCGTCTCCACGATCGCGTCGGCCAGGCACTCGGAGATCGACCGGTCCGACCGATCGGTGAGCCGGGCCAGCAGATGTACCCCCAGGCGGCGTACGTACCAGGCGGTTCCGTGCCGGCAGCCGGACTCCATCCCGGCCGGTGAACTCGAGCCGTCGAGCAGTACCAGTGCTTCGGGCGAGGCGGCCGCGAAGTCCTCGGTCTGCCGGCCCGGCTCCTGCGGTTCCCCAGCGAGCTCTACCTGCATGCCGCCCAGTGTGGCGGGCCGACGCGGAGTCGGACAGAGGTCCGCTGATGATCCCTCGAAGGGGGCACGGGCCGGGGCAGCGGATGACAAAGGGATGAATTCGGACATACCGTCGGTGCTGGCTGCCGGTGGGCACTCACCGCGCTTTCACCGAGTTCTCTGGAGCCCGCCGTGATGGTCCTTCAGTTCATCGTCCTCGTGATCGCCTCGATCGGCTTCCCGGCCGCCGCGCTGCTGTTCCTGATCGGCGGGCCGAAGTTCCGGCCGCCCCGCCAGTGACCTGCCCCGGTGGGAAAATGTGGGACGCCAACGGCGTTCGACGTGGGATGGTGAGCCCTGCACATCAGCTCTCGTCCAGGAGGTCACGCATGAGCAGCGACGCAGCCGAACCCGTCGAGCCGCAGGCACCGGAGGCCGCGCCGGACGGCCAGGGCGACCCGGACGACCTGAAGGCGAAGTTCCGTGCCGCCCTCCAGCACAAGCACGGCGGCCGCGGCGGCGTCGGCGGTCCGGGCCCCGAAGGATCGAAGATCCACGGCTCCCACTCGGCGGCCGGCGGCAAGCGCACCTTCCGGCGCAAGAGCGGCGGCTGAGCAGCGCCCGTCGGCGGGGCGCGGGCTCGGCGTGGCCGACCGCGCCCCGGACGGGTCCACCACGCGGCGGCCGTGCCCCTACGGCGTACCCCCGGGGCCGCCGTAGGGGCACGGCGCGAGGGCACGCCTGGCGCTACCGCGGCGGCGCAACGCCGGGCGCCCCGCCGAACACCGGCTCGATCTGCGACGCCCAGGCGATCAGCTGTTCGTCCGCGCTCTCCGCGCCGACCAGTTGCACCCCCAGCGGCAGCCCGCCGGGCGCACGGCCCGCCGGCAGCGTGACCGCGGGCAGGCCCGCGTGGCTCCACGGCAGCGACATGACCGCGTCCCCCGTGCTGCCCAGCCCCAGCGGTGCCGGCCCGGTCGCCGCCGGGGTCACCCACAGGTCAACGCCCTGCGCCACCATGACGTCCGCGATCCGGCGCCGGTAGGAGCTCCTGGCCTGGAGCGCCGCCGCGTACGCCACCCCGTCGATCTCCCGGCCGCGCCGGATCGCGGCCGCCGTCCCGGGCCGGTACAGCGCCGCGAAGCGGGGGAACAGCTCGGCGTGCACCCGGGCCAGCTCATAGCCGCTGATGGTCCGGAAGGTCCGCACCACGTCGTCGAAGTCGGGCAGCAGCACCGAAACCTCGCGGACCGGCAGACCGCACCCACGCAGCGTGTCCAGCTGCCGGGCGAAGGCCGCCCGGGCGAGCGGCCCGGCGTGTTCCAGGTACGGGCCCACCGGGACCCCGAGCGCGGGCGGTCCGTCCCCCGCGACCGGCGACCAGTCGTCGCACAGGACGGACGCCGCGAGCGCCGCGCCCGCCAGGTCGGTGGTGAAGGTGCCGATGGTGTCCAGGGTCGGCGCGCCGGCGAGCACCCCGTCGGTCGGAATCCGCCCGTACGTCGGCCGGAAGCCCACCACCCCGCAGTACGCTGCCGGGCGGATCACCGACCCCATGGTCTGGGTGCCGATGGCCAGCGGCACCAGGCCCGCGGCGACCGCTGCCGCCGAACCACTGCTGGAGCCGCCGGGCGTGTGCCCGGGATTGTGCGGATTCCGGGTCGGCCCGGGCGCGTCGATCGCGAACTCGGCGGTCACGGTCTTGCCCGCCACCAGCGCGCCCACCGCCCGCAGCCGGTCCACCACCTCGGCCTGCGGCCCGCTGAGCACGCCCGGCGGCAGCGCGGACCCGGCATGGGTGGGCAGGCCGTCCACCTGGATCACGTCCTTGACCCCGACCGGCACCCCGTACAGGCTGGGCGGCTCGGTCCGTCCGGCGCATGCCCAGGCCGCGTCGGTCCGCCGGTAGCGAGCCTCGACCGCTCGGGCCTCGGCGGTCAGCCGCGCGTGCCGGCCGGGTTCGGGGGTGAAGGCCCGGACGACCGAATCGGTCCGCTCGATGCGGCTGCACAGCCGCTCGACCTCGACGGCCGGGCCCTGATCACCGGCGCGCAGGGCGGCTGCCGCGGGCACCAGCGGGATCGGTGGCTCCATGACTCCACGCTACGGCGCCGGGGCCCGCGGGCCCGCGCCGCGACGCCCGCGGGCCACCGGGATTCCTCCGGCCACCGCCTGCGCTCCAGGGTTCCCCCGGCCGGTGCGCCGAGGACGCTGTGATGCCGGTCCACCCCGGACAGCAGACCGCCGCACCGCCGTTGTCGCCGGCGTGCCGCCCCACCCGCCGGATCACCCCGGCAGTTGGCGGCGCCCCCGCCGCACCCGCGTCGGGTCCGCCTTCATCACCCCAACCACCCACCGCGGCAACGGACTTGTCCGCCGCAATGGCCCTGGCGGGTCACCGGTGAGGGCGCCGGGGAACTCAGGAGACCGCGCGCAGCAGCGAACCGTCCCGGCGCTTGAGGATCTTGTCGAAGCTGACGATCGCCCCGCGCAGCGGATGGTTCCGCAGCTGGACGTGGTCGGTGAGCGCGTGGATCAGGAAGAGCCCGCGGCCGCTCTCCGCGTCGAGTGCCGGCAGGTCGGGCCCCACGCACTCCGACAGCACGCTCGCCCCGCCCAGGTCGGCGAGGCCGGCGTCCCACAGCGCGGTGGCCGACGGGCGGAGCGAGGGGCAGGGCAGGACATGGGTGTCGTACGGCGCGGGGCGGTCGGTGTGCCGGGGACGGTACGCGGTCAGCACCGGCACCGCGAGGACCGCTCGGCCCCGGCGGCCGCGCCGGCGTCCGGTGGCCGGACGGACGGGCCTGGCGGCCGACACCCCCGTACGCCGTGGTGTGGCCGCCCCGAGCGGCGACACCGGGGCCGCCGCCGTGCCGGAGGCGGCGGGCAGCGCGGGCACCGGCGGTGCGGGCGGCAGCGCGAGCGGCGGGGCCGAGCCCGGCAGTCCGGGACCCGAGTCCACCACCTCGACCCGGAGCCTGTCCCCGGTGATCGAGGCGGTCACCTGGAAGCCGTCGTCGGGCCGGCCGCCCACCGCGTGCTCGACCGCGTTGGCGCAGGCCTCGGTGAGGGCCACCCCGAGGTCGTGCGCGACCTGCGGATCGACCCCGGTGGTCTCCATCGCGCTGAGCAGGATGCGTCGGGCGAGCGGAACGCTGGCCGGGTCGCGCTTGAGGTGCAGAGTCCACCAGATGTCCACGGGAGGTCCCTCCTGGCTACGGCTCCACATAGGCTGCGGCTCCACATAGAACGAGGTATCTCCGGACGATCCCACGGCGAACCATGCGCCGCGTCCGGGACCGCCCGTTCGGCGGATGGACGGGGGCAGCAGCCTGTGCCGGGCGGCGCACTGCGCGACGCGCGCGCCGGGCCCGAACGGGCCAATCCGATACAGCGGCGCCCCCCTCCCTGGGCCGTGGTTGTAGGCGGTGAGATGATGTGCCGGCCATGACCGACCGCCACGCCGCCCCGCGCACAGGCGCCGCCGCCCCGGAATTCCGGGCCCCGGCCGCCGCCTGGGACCTGCGGGTGGCCCGGGCGGTCCCGTTCGCGCTGGTCTGCACGCTGATCGCGGCCGCCGGACACGCCGTGGTGGGCGGCGGGCACGTCGCCCTGCCCGCGCTCGCGGCCGGCTTCGCCGCGGTCTGCCTGGTGGCGGTGCTGCTCGGCGGCCGTGAGCGGTCGCTGGCCGCCATCGCCGGTGCGCTCGGCGCCGGGCAGCTGGGGCTGCACTGCCTCTTCCACAGCCTCTCCCCGCACCCCGCGATGGCCGGTATGCACACCGGCACCGGCCAGGACGGCCCGCTCACGCTGGCGCAGGTGGCCGGACGGCTGGTCTGCGACGACTCCGGCCGCGCCGGGTTCGCCGTCCTCCCGGCGGCCTCGCCCGAGCAGTTGGTCAGCGCCGCGGGCCTCGACCCACAGGCGTACCCGGCAGCAGCGCCGCACGACGCGCTGCTCGGGCTGACGCCCTCGATGCTGCTGGGCCACCTCGCCGCCGCCGTGGTGGCGGGCTGGTGGCTGCGGCGCGGCGAGGCCGCGCTGTGGCGGCTGCTCCGGGTGACGGCCGCCGCGGCGCAGCAGTGCGCCGTCGGGCTGCGGACCGCGTTCGCGCTGCTCGCGACGCTGCTGCTGGGCAGTGCCTCCGAGGGGCGGCCGGCCCGGCGGGCCCGTGGCCGGGCTGAGGACTGGCGGCTGCCGACCGCCGCCGCGCTGCGGCACAGCGTGATCCGGCGGGGTCCGCCGGTGGCGGCCTTCGCGCGCTGAGCCCTCCTCCCCTTCCGGCAGCTTCGGCTGCGGGTGATCGGGGAGCTCCGGGCGCGTCCGCGCGCCGCCGCGTCCCACGCAGCGGTACGAGTCCGGCCGGTGTCGTCCCTGGCGCCCGGGCCTTCGGACCGTACGAGCTCGGTACGTCACCGGCGGCGCGGCCGTACGCCACCGCGGCGTCACGGCACCGTCCCCCCATCGCCCCGCCACGTGCGCCGCCACCGCGGCCCGCGCGTGTGCCCCTCGCCGTTGGAGAACATCCCGATGCGCATGACTCCCGCCCGCCGGCTCGCCGTCTCCGCTGCCGCCGCCACCGCCGTGGTCGCCTTCGCCGTCCCCGCCTCCGCCCACGTCACCGTGCAGCCGGGCGACGCCCAGCAGGGCGGCTACACCGCCGTCGCGTTCCGGGTGCCGGACGAGAGCGACACCGCCTCCACCGTGAAGCTGGAGGTCAACCTGCCGATGGACCATCCGATGGCCTCGGTCCGGATCCTGCCGCTGCCGGGCTGGACCGCCACCCTGGAGAAGTCCAAGCTCGACAAGCCTCTGAAGTCGCACGGCCAGGACATCACCGAGGCCGTTTCCAAGATCACCTGGACCGCCGACGACAGCGCCAAGATCGCACCCGGCCAGTTCCAGGAGTTCAAGGTCTCGCTCGGCGCCCTGCCGACCGACACCGACAAGCTGACCTTCAAGGCACTCCAGACCTACGACAACGGCGACATCGTCCGCTGGATCGACGAGGCCAAGGACGGCCAGCCCGAGCCGGCCCACCCGGCCCCCGTACTGACCCTCACCAAGGCCGCCGCCGCTGCCGGCGACCACCACGGCGGCGCCCCTTCGGCGGCCGCCACCCCCTCGGCGGCCGCCGGCTCCTCGCAGGACGCCCAGGGCGACAAGCAGACCGCGGCCAAGTCCAGCGACACCACCGCCCGTACGCTCGGCGTGGCCGGCATCGTCGTCGGCGCGCTCGGCGCCGGCCTCGGTGTCGCGGGCCTGCGCCGCAGGAGCAACGGCTCCGCCTCCTGAGACCGGTCGGGTGGGGGCCGCGCCCATCGCGGCCCCCACCCGGCAGCACCACGCGAACGATCGGACCCACCGCCATGCCACGTACCGCCACCGCGACCACCTCCACCGGCGCCCCGCGCGCCGGGCGCCGCGCACTCGGCGCCACCGCCCTCGCACTCGCCGCCGCCCTCGCCCTGAGCGCCTGCGGCTCCAGCGCCGGCAGCGGCGACGGCGACGGCGCCGGCGCCGCGAAGGTCGTCCAGCAGACCAGCAACTCCCCGTACAAGGGCAGCGTGCTGGCCAAGCAGTTCCAGAAGCCCGACCTGGTCCTCGACGACACCTCCGGCCAGCCCTTCGACCTGCGCAAGCAGACCGACGGGCACCCCACGCTGCTGTTCTTCGGCTACACCAGCTGCCCCGACGTCTGCCCGACCACCATGGGCGACATCGGCGTCGCGATGGCCTCGCTGCCCGAAGCGGACCGGAAGAAGATCGACGTGGTCTTCGTCTCCACCGACCCCGAGCGCGACACCCCCAAGGTGCTGCGCACCTGGCTGGACTCGATGGGCAAGGACTTCATCGGGCTCACCGGCGACCTGAACAAGGTCAAGGCCGCCGCCCAGACCCTCGGCGTCATGGTCGAGGACCCGATCGTCAACAAGGACGGCACCGTCACCTCCAGCCACGGCGCCCAGGTGCTCGCCTTCCTGCCCCCGGACAACAAGGCCCACCTGCTCTACCTGAGCAACAGCTCGGTCGACACCTACAAGCACGACCTGCCGCTGCTGGCCAAGGGGGTGCCCGCGTGACCACCCTCATCGGGCGAGCGGAGGCGGCCGCATGAGCAGGCAGTTCCGCCGGACCGCGCTGATCGGCGCCGGCGTGGCCACCGTCCTCACCGCCGCGACCATACTCGTCGCGTGCGGCACCGGTGGTGACGGCGGCGCGGACGGCCGACAGCCCCGGCTCACCGTCGCCGACTCCTACATCCCGCTCCCCGCCACCCCCGGCGGCATGGCCGCGGGCTACCTGACCGTCAACAACACCGGCTCGGCCGACGACCAGCTGATCAAGGTTTCCAGCCCGGACGCCAGCTCGGTGACCATGCACCGCTCCACCGACAGCACCATGCGGGAGGTCGGCGCCCTCGACGTGCCCGCCCACGGCACGCTCTCGCTCGACCGGGGCGGCAACCACCTCATGATCATGGGCTGGGAGAAGACCCCGGCCGTCGGCGACGAGCTCGAACTCGACCTGACCTTCGCCAAGGGCGACAAGATCTCCGTCCAGGTGCCGGTCAAACCCCTCACCTACCGACCGGGAAGCTGACCGCGACATGTTGAAGAGACTCGGCGCCCTGGTGGCGGCGCTCGGTGCCGCACTGGTGCTGCTGCTCGGCACGGCCGGACCGGCCGCCGCCCACGCCGCACTGGTCAGCACCGACCCCGCCCAGAACTCGGTTGTCCCGCAGGCCCCCACCGCGGTGACGCTGACCTTCAGCGAGGGCGTCTCGCTCTCCGCCGACTCGGTCCGGGTGCTCAGCCCGACCGGGCAGCAGGTCGACGCCGGCAACCCGAGCCACCTGGACGGGAAGAACGACACCGCCCGGGTCTCGCTCAACAGCGGCCTGGCGAACGGCACTTACACCGTCGCCTGGCGAGCCGTCTCGGAGGACTCGCACCCCGTCGGCGGCGCCTTCACCTTCTCCATCGGCGCCCCCTCCGCCACCACGGTCTCCACCGGCCAGCTCCAGAGCGCCAAGGCCGACGGCACGGTCGCCTTCTGCTACGGACTCGCCCGGACCGTCGCCTACGCCTCCTTCGCCCTGCTCGCCGGGGCGGCCGCCTTCGTACTGATCTGCTGGCCCAGGGGCGCGGCCGTGCGCTCGGTGCAGCGGCTGCTGATGACCGGCTGGATCGGGCTACTGGTCGCCACCGTGGCCGTCCTGCTGCTGCGCGCCCCGTACGAGCGCGGCAGCGGCATCGGCGTGGCCTTCGACCTCTCGCTGGTGCGCAGCACGCTGGAGGAGCGGATCGGCACCGCGCTCTCCGCGCGACTGCTGCTGCTCGCGGCGGGCGGGGTGTTCCTCTCGCTGCTGGTGGGGCAGTTGGGGCAGTCCGACGGCTCCGCGGACTCCGTCGAGGACACCGGCGGCCGCGAGGAGACCGCCGAGAGCACCGGCGACCTCGAGGAGGACGAGCTGCGCCGCCTGGAACGGCTGGCCGCCGAACGTCCGCAGCGGGACGCCCGACTCGGCCTCGGCATCGCCGGAGTCGTCCTTGCCACCGCGCTCGCCGCCACCTGGGCTGGCGCCGACCACGCCTCCGCGGGCATCCAGGTCTGGCTGGCCCTGCCGCTGGGGATCCTGCACCTGCTGGCGGTGGCGCTGTGGCTGGGCGGGCTGGTCGCCCTGGCCGCCGGACTGCGGGCCGGCCTCGCGGTCACCGCCGTGGAACGCTTCTCCAAGCTCGCCCTCGGCGCCGTCTCGGTCCTCGCCGCCACCGGCGTCTACCAGTCCTGGCGCGGCGTCGGCTCCTGGAGCGCACTGCTCGGCACCGAGTACGGGCGGCTGCTGCTGGTGAAGATCGGCTGCGTGGTCGCGATGGTCGGCGTCGCCTGGATCTCCCGCGCCTGGGTCACCCGGCTCCGGGCGGGATCGGCCGCCGAAGGTGTTGAGGGTGCCGAGGCCGCCGGCGAGGGCGCTGCCCGTGTGACCGCTTCCGTCGAGGTGCCCACGAGCACCGGGGCCGAGGACACCGCCGAGGACGCCATCGAGAACGCCGCCCAGGGCGGGCCCGAGGCCGCCGACCCCGTGCGGCAGGCGCAGCTGGCCCGACAGCGGGCTGCCCGGCAGACGGCCATGGTGCAGCGGGCCCAGGACGGCCCGCCGGCCCGTGCCGGGCTGCGCCGCTCGGTGCTGACCGAGAGCGCCGTCGCGGTGGTCGTTCTGGTGGTCACCACCATGCTCACCAACTCCCCGCCCGGACGGGTCGCCCGGGCCGCCACCGGCGGCGACCCGGCGGCGACCGCGACCGGCAGTGCTCCGGGCACCGCCCCCGCGAAGACCGTCGAGCTGAAGATCCCGTACGACACCGGTGGCAGGACCCCCAACGCCAAGGGCACCGCCACGGTGGTCCTCAACCCCGCCGCGACCGGGTCCAACACGGTGAAGCTCAGCCTGGACGACTCCTCGGGCAAGCCCGCCGAGGTGCCCGAGCTGCAGCTGGCCTTCACCCTGCCCGACCGGGACCTCGGGCCGCTGCCCGCGTCCCTCAACTCCGACGGGCCGGGCCGCTGGTCCGGGACGGCTCAACTCCCGCTCGCCGGCGACTGGGTGGTGTCGGTGACGGTCCGCTCCTCGGACATCGACCAGTCGACCGAGGTCAAGTCGCTCAAGATCGGGTGAATGTGATGACCGAGCAGACATCGGAGCGGTCCGAGGCACCGGAGACGGCGGCGCCCGCCGCCGCGGGCCTGACCCGCCGCGCCCTGCTGGGCAACGCGGGGGCCGGGCTCGCGGTCGGCGCCGGCGCGGGCGCGGTCGGCGGCTGGGCCGTCGCCGCGCCGCGCGACGGGAGCCGGAGCAACGGCGCCCCGGCGCTCGGCCAGGCGTCCGTGCCCTTCCACGGGGCGCACCAGGCCGGGATCGTCCAGCCCGCGCAGGCGCGCGCCCAGCTGGCCGCGTTCGACCTGACGCCGGGCACCGGCCGGGACGGGCTGCGCCGGCTGATGAAGGGCTGGTCCGAGACCGCCGCGCTGCTGGCGCGCGGGGAGCAGGCCGGGGCGCACGAGAACCAGATCGCGCTGGACGCAGGCCCCTGCACGCTGACCGTCACCTTCGGGTTCGGCGCCCCGCTCTTCGACAAGACCGGCCTGGCCTCGCAGCGCCCGCCGCAGCTCGCCCCACTGCCGGACTTCCCGGAGGACACCATCGACCGCTCCCGCAGCGACGGCGACCTCTGGGTGCAGATCGGCGCGGACGACGCACTGGTCGCCTTCCACGCGCTGCGGGTCCTCCAGCAGCAGGCCTCCGGGTTGGCGACACTCCGCTGGCAGATGTCCGGCTTCAGCCGCACACCGGGTGCCACCGACCGCCCCAGGACCCCGCGCAACCTGATGGGCCAGGTGGACGGCACCAACAATCCCCGTCCCGCCGACCCCGACTTCGCCGCCAAGGTCTTCGCCGACGGCCCCGGTTGGCTGGCGGGCGGCTCCTACGTGGTCTTCCGGCGGATCCGCATGCTGCTGGACAACTGGGAGAACCTGCCGACGGACCGCCAGGAGCGGGTGATCGGCCGCCGCAAGGTGGACGGCGCACCGCTCTCCGGCGGCACCGAGTCCACCCCCGTCGATCTGGCGAAGCAGAACGGCGACGGACTGCTCGCAATACCCGTCGACGCGCACATCCGGGTCGCCGCACCCGCGTCCAACGGCGGGGCGGCCATGCTCCGCCGGGGGTTCTCGTTCCAGGACGGGCTGCTCCCGGACGGTTCGCTGGACGCCGGGCTGCTGTTCATCGCCTTCCAGGCCGACCCGGCGCACGGCTTCATCCCCGTGCAGCGCCGGCTCGCCCGGGGGGACAGCCTCTCCCGCTTCCTTCGGCACGAGGCCAGCGGCCTTTATGCCGTCCCGCCGGGCGCCCCGCAAGGCGGCTACGTCGGCCAGGCCCTGCTGGAGGGGTGAGCCCTCCCGGGGCGAGTTCCCGGGAGGACAGGCGGACTGCCGGGCCCTGCCCTCGGGGCCCCGTTCTCCTCGCGGGGCGGCCGTTCACGGAGTGGAAGGCTTCGCCGACGGCCGTCCCGAGTGGCTAAGGTGACAGGTCGAGCACGATCGCGCACACCCCTTTCGCATTTCGCACGGAGGCGTCATGTCGGCCACCCGCTACACCTATCTCGGGCCCGCGGGCACCTTCACCGAGGCCGCCCTGCGCACCCTGCCCGAGGCGGGTACCCGGGAACTGGTGCCGCTCGCCTCGGTGCCGGCCGTGCTGGACGCCGTCCGGGCCGGGGAGGCGGCCGGGGCCTTCGTCCCGGTGGAGAACTCGGTCGAGGGTGCCGTGACCGCGACCAGCGACGAACTGGCCACCGGCAAGCCGCTGATGATCTACCGCGAGGTGCTGCTGCCGATCGCGTTCGCGCTGCTGGTCCGTCCCGGCACCGAGCTGACGGACATCAAGACCGTCACCAGCCACCCGGTCGCCCAGCCGCAGGTGCGCCGCTGGCTCGCCGCCAACCTGCCGGACGCCCGCTGGGAGTCGGCCGCCTCCAATGCGGACGGCGCCCGGCTGGTGCAGGAGGGCCGTCACGACGGCGCCTTCGCGGGCGCGTTCGCGGCCCCGATCTACGGACTGGACGTCCTGGTCGACGACATCCACGACGCGGAGAACGCGACCACCCGCTTCGTGCTGGTCGGCCGCCCCGGACGGGTCTCCTCGCCGACCGGCGCGGACAAGACCTCGATGGTGGTCTGGCTGCCGGACGACCACCCGGGTGCGCTGCTGGAGCTGCTGCAGGAGTTCGCGGTGCGCGGGGTGAACCTGATGCGCATCGAGTCGCGGCCGACCGGCGAGGGCCTGGGGAACTACTGCTTCCTGATCGACTGCGAGGGCCACCTCAGCGAGCGGCGGGTGAGCGAGGCGCTGATGGGCCTGAAGCGGATCTGCCCGCAGGTGCGGTTCCTCGGCTCGTATCCGCGCGCCGACCACAGCACCCCGACGCCGCAGCGGCCCGGCACCCGGGACGAGGATTTCAGCACGGCCTCGGACTGGCTCTCGCGCTGCCTCGACGGACGCGGCGAACTCTGACCCGTCCGGGCGATCCACTCGGTGTGCGCCGTGCACACCGATCACCAGTGGTCGTTTTCATGAACAGCGCGGAACGATTCGGTGCTGTTCGGTCAAATTACGTCTTTCTCCGATACATGGACGGTTCACCCGAGCGGTCGCCCGGCGTCGACTCCGGAGTGTCGGTGGACCCGGCTCATCCACAGGCCCGACCGTTCATCCACAGATCGGGTGACTGCCGAGTTATCCACAGTTATCCACAGGGCTGGGGATGAATCGACAAACCGGCATATCCATCTACAGAGCTGGTCAGATCATCAGCTAGCCAGCAGGAACGACTAATCAGACTAGAGTCACCCTAGAGCCATCAAATCACCCGCCCGAGCGAGCGAATTGCCTCGGCCGAGAAGGTGAATCGAGGTTTGAAACCTCAATTCTTCGGTTCATTTTCGCGAGAGCCTGCACCGCCTGCCTGTCCACAGGCTTGCCGGAGAACCTGTGGACAGCGCCTCCAGGACCGTCTCCGCGCCTCCTGTCCACAGTGGTTATCCACAGGGCGGGGGGACTTATCCCCAGGTCGGTCCACCGCCCTCGGCCCCATCGGGCCACACCCGGGCACCGGCCGCCGTCGGGGCCCGGGCGGCATCCCGGACAACCGGGCCGGCGGCAAAACCGGCACCCGCCGCGCCCGGCCTGACACCCGGCCAGCCCGCCGGCCGCCGCGACGCGGCAAAACCGGTTCCTGGGAGCGCTCCCCTCCCCGGTAGGCTGGCCTCGTGATTGACCTTCGCCTGCTTCGTGAGGACCCTGACCGAGTGCGCGCCTCGCAGCGCGCCCGTGGCGAGGACGTCGGCCTGGTCGACGCCCTCCTCTCCGCCGACGAGCGGCGCCGGGCCTCGGGCAGTCGCTTCGACGAGCTGCGCAACGAGCAGAAGGTGCTCGGCAAGCAGGTCGCCAAGGCCCAGGGCGAGGAGAAGGCCGCGCTGCTCCAGCGCACCAAGGAGCTGGCCGCAGCGGTCAAGGCCGCCGACGCCGAGCAGACCGAGGCCAAGGAGGAGGCCGACCGCCTGCTCCGCTCGCTCGCAAACCTGATCGACCCGGCCGCCCCGGTCGGCGGCGAGGAGGACTTCGTCACCCTCGAGGAGATCGGCACCCCGCGCGACTTCGCGGCCGAAGGCTTCGAGCCCAAGGACCACGTCGAGCTGGGGCAGATCCTCGGCGCGATCGACACCGAGCGCGGCGCCAAGGTCGCCGGCGCCCGCTCCTACTACCTGACCGGCGTCGGCGCGCTGCTGGAGCTCGCCCTGGTCAACATGGCGATGGCGCAGGCCACCGAAGCCGGCTTCATCCCGATGATCACCCCGGCCCTGGTCCGCCCGGCCGCCATGGACGGCACCGGATTCCTCGGCCAGGCCGCGGAGAACGTCTACCACCTCCCCGACGAGGACCGGTACCTGGTCGGCACCAGCGAGGTCCCGCTGGCCGCTTACCACATGGACGAGATCATCGACGCCGACCGGCTGCCGCTGCGCTACGCCGGCTTCTCCTCCTGCTTCCGCCGCGAGGCGGGCACCTACGGCAAGGACACCCGCGGCATCATCCGCGTCCACCAGTTCGAGAAGGTGGAGATGTTCGTCTACACCACGCCGGAGGACGCCGAGGCCGAGCACCGCCGCCTGCTCCAGTGGGAGAAGGACTTCCTCACCGCGCTCGAACTCCCCTACCGGGTGATCGACGTCGCCTCCGGCGACCTCGGCTCCTCGGCCGCGCGCAAGTTCGACATCGAGGCCTGGATCCCGACCCAGGGCAAGTACCGCGAGGTCACCTCCACCTCGAACACCACCGAGTACCAGGCCCGCCGCCTGTCGATCCGACTGCGCGAGGAGGGCAGCAAGGTCCGCCCGCTGGCCACGCTGAACGGCACCCTGGTCGCCGTACCGCGCGTGATCGTGGCGATCCTGGAGAACCACCAGCAGGCCGACGGCTCGGTCGCCGTCCCCGAGGCGCTCCGCCCGTTCCTCGGCGGCCGCGCCGTGCTGGAGCCCGTCAAGTAAGCACCATCGCGCGGTAGTTGGGGAGCAACTACCGCACGACCGCAGTAACCCCGGGGAGACGTACGGCAGATGAGCACCGCGAGCCACCGACCTGACGTCTCCCCCGGTGGCGACCTGCCCTTCCGGCTGGTCGCCACCGACCTGGACGGCACCCTGCTGAACTCGGCGGAGACCGTCTCGGAGCGCACCCGCGCCGCGCTGGCGGCCACCGTCACCGCCGGAGCGCTGCACATCATCGTCACCGGCCGCTCGGCCAACTGGGCCCGTCCGGTCTTCGACGCGATCGGCTACACCGGCATCGCCGTCTGCGGGCAGGGCGCCCAGGTCTACCACGCGGGTGAGCACCGGCTGCTCACCTCGCTCACCCTGGACCGCAGGCTCGCCGAGCTGGCACTGGCCAAGATCGAGGCCGAGGTCGGCCCGCTCGCGGTGGCCGCGAGCCAGGACGGCCTGGACGGTGCCGTACTGGCCGGTCCCGGCTACGAACTGCAGATCGGCAGCGACCTGCCGATCGCCCGGGTGGACGCCTCCGAGCTGCTCACCGCGCCGATCAGCAAGCTCTACATCCAGCACCCGGACCACGACGACGACGAACTGGCGCAGATCGCCCAGCAGGCGGCGGGCGGCCTGGTCGGCGTCACCATGGCCGGGGAGGGGATAGTCGAACTGCTGCCGGTCGGCCTGAGCAAGGCCACCGGCCTGGCGGTCGCCGCCAACCGGCTCGGCGTGAAGTCCCGGGAGACCATCGCCTTCGGCGACATGCCCAACGACATCCCGATGTTCGCCTGGGCCGCACACGGCGTGGCCATGGCGGGCGCCCACGAGCAGCTGCTGGCGGTGGCCGACGAGGTCACCGCCGGCAACGACGAGGACGGCGTCGCGGTCGTCCTGGAACGACTCTTCCCGGCCGCCTGCTGAGAGCGTCTGCCGGGGCCGTCCGCCGGTGGCCGGTTGAACCGGTTGGCGGCCTGACGGCTCTGCGGCTTGGCCGCCTGACGGCTTACGACGGTGCCCCTCCCGGATCCGGGAGGGGCACCGTCGTCGTGTTCAGCCGCCGGTCAGCCGTACGAGACGTTGCTGCACGGGTCGTCGTCGGCCGAACGGGCGCCGTTGCTGACGCTGGTCGGCAGCGGGCCCGGGGCCGCGCTCGACCCGCTGGAGGCACCGCCCGCGCCCGAGCCGCCGGCCGCCGCGAAGTCCTTGCCGAGGACCACGTTGATGCCCGCCCTGGAGACCGGCTCCAGCGTGGCGCCGGGGAAGACCGAGGCGACGGTCTGCGCCTTGGCCTTGTCACCGGGGCCGTACTGGACCGAGGTGGTGGCGTGGTCCCGGGTGGCCGCGTTGGTCTTGGTGGTGACGGTGAACTTGGCGTCCTTCAGCCTGGTCTCCGCGGCGTTGGCCAGGCCCGAGGTGGTGGTGCCGTTGTAGATGCCGACCCGGATGCCGGCGCCGTCCACCGAGGCGGGCGCGGCCGTGCTCTGGCCACCGTCCGAGGCGGGGGCCGTGGAGGCATCGGCCGACGGGCTCGCGCTCGCCCCGCCGCTCGCGTCCTGGCCGTCCAGCGTGCGGTCGGCCTTGAGCGCGGCGAAGAGCTCCTCGGCATCAGGGTGGACCAGGGCGACCCGGGCGCCCTCGTACTTCCAGGGGGCGGTGATGAACTTGATGTCGTGCAGGTCGATGGCCTTCAGCGAGAGCGCGAAGGAGAGCAGCTTGTCCGCCGTCCCCAGGCCCTCGTCGACCGTCAGCGACTTGGTCGCGGCGTCCGCCAGCGGGAGCAGGTTGGTCGGACTCATGCCCTTGCCCTTGACGTCCTTGATCAGGGCGGAGAGGAACGCCTGCTGGCGCTTCATCCGGCCGATGTCGGAGCCGTCGCCGACGCCGTGCCGCAGCCGGACGTAGTCCAGTGCCTGCTGGCCCTCGACCGTCTGCTCGCCCTTCGCGAAGATCTGCTTGCCCTTGTGGCCGAGGTTCGGGTCCAGGTCGCCCTCGTAGATGGCGTTCGGCAGACAGACCGTGACGCCCCCGATGGCACTGGTCATCGCGGCGAAGCCCTCGAAATCGACCACCATGGTGTGGTCGACCCGCAGGTTGGTCAGCTTCTCCACGGTGTTCTGGGTGCAGGCCGGATTGCCCTTGTCGGTGTCGCCCACGGCGAACGCGGAGTTGAACATGACGTTGTTCTCCTCCTTGGTCCACTTGCCGTTCGGCAGCTTGCAGGCGGGGCGGGTGACCAGGGCGTCGCGCGGGAACGATATGCCCACGGCGTGCTTGTGGTCGGCGTAGATGTGCAACAGGATCGTGGTGTCCGAGCGCGCACCCGCGTCGCCGCCGCCGCCGAGGTCCTTGTTGCTACCGCCGCGCGAGTCGGAACCGATCAGCAGCACGTTGACCGGGCGGTTGCCGTTGGCGTCGGCGGCACCCGCCTCCGGGCGGTCCTTGCTGACGCCGTCCTGGCCGAAGGTGCTGAGGTTGCCGTTGAGCTTCAGGTAGAGCGCGCCCGCGCCGGCCACCAGCAGGACCAGCGAGGAGGCCGCCACCCAGGCGACGATCTTCTTCTTGCTGCGCTTCTGCTTGCCGCGCGGCCCGCCGCCGCGGCCCGCTCCCCGGCCGCCGCGGCCACCGCCGTCTCCGTCATCGCCGCCGCCGTTGCCGCGACGGGCTGCCGCCCGGCCTCCGAGCCTCGGCGCATCCGCGGCCCCGGCCCCGCGACGCGGCCCGGGCACACCGCGCGGAGCGTCCGTACCGAGCCGCGAACCGCCCTGGGCCCCTCCGTCCCGCCACCACTCGGCGTCGTGGCCGGACGCTCCCGCCCGCTGGCCTGACATACCCACACCCTTCACCAGACGGCAGGAACACAGCACACAGCAGACCCGCCGTGTGCAGGAGCAACGCCCGACGACCGCCGAACGTGCCGTACCACCGCCCCGGATGGTACGCAGCTCTCGCACAGATATACGCAGAAGCTTCAGCGGAGCATATAAAGGCCACATGATGAAGTCACTGCCCGGGCTCCGGATTGCCTGATCCCTCACATAACGGGCGACTTCCGAGCACGGCCGGTCCACGTGGACTCCCTGGGGCCACCGGCGGCCATCCCATGATCAGACAGTGGACTGGAAAACGATCAGCCGATCAGTTGTAGGACAACCAGCTCCCCAGTTGTAGGACAACCGGACAACTACTTGTAGGATGACCGGGCAAGGTGTTTCACGATCACCCGATCGACCCGGAGGGAGCCCGGCATGGCGACTGCAAGCAACGACGGTCTGCAGGCCGCCGGACGGCGCTCGCTCGTCGACGCCACGATCGAGCAGCTGCGGGAGCAGCTGAGCGCGGGCACCTGGCCGGTCGGCGGGAAGATCCCGACCGAGCACGAGCTGGCCGAGCGGCTGCAGGTCGGACGGAACACCGTGCGCGAGGCGATCCGGGTGCTGGTGCACGCCGGAATGCTGGTGTCGCGCCAGGGCGAGGGGACGTTCGTCCGCTCCACCAGCGACCCGGCCGCCGTGCTGCGCGGTGTGCAGCGCTCCGGCGTACGGGACGTCCTGGAGGTCCGCGCCGCGCTGGAGACCGAGGCGGCGCGGCTGGCCGCACTGCGGCACACGCCCGAGGACATCACCCGGATGCGCGCCGCGCTGGCCCGGGAGGCCGAGGTGATCGCCTCGCACCCGGAGCGGGCCGGCCGGGAGGCCACGGTCGAGCACGACCTGGAGTTCCACACCGCCGTGGTGGAGGCCGCGCACAACCCCGCGCTCACCGAGGTGTACCGCTACTTCGGCGCCTCGGTGCACGAGTCGATGCGGACGGCCTTCGGCGACCACGAGATGCCCGAGGTGGTCGTCGCGACCCACGAGGCGCTGGTGGACGCGATCGAGAGCGGTGACCCGGAGCGCGCCGAGGCCGCATGTCGCGAGCTGCTCGCGGAGCCGACGGCCGCCGTGGAGCAGCTGCTCGCCACCATCGCCGCGCGGAAGTAGCACCCGGTACGACCCGCCGTCCGGTACGAACACGACTGACCTCGCCGGCCCCGGCGCCCGTCCGTACCGCCTCCAGTCCCCCTGCTCTCAGCCCGTCCTGCCTCCAGTTCGTCCTGCCCGGACGCCAGTCCTGCCCGGACCCCATCGGTCCCTGCCCGGAGAGAAAGCCCGCCATGTCGGTCACCCGCACCCAGCAGCCGGTCGCCATCCCAGTAGTCCGCACTCGCACCAAGCTCGCCCACCCCGCGCTGCTGCTGCTCGGCATCGTGCTGGTCGCGCTCAACATGCGCGCCTGCCTGGCCGCCGTCTCCCCGATGGTCGGCGAGATCCAGCGGACCTTCGGGCTGTCCTCGACCGTGAGCGGGCTGATCACCACCGTTCCGGTGCTCTTCCAGGGCGTCGGCGCGCCGCTGACCCCCCGGCTGACCCGGCGCTTCGGCGCCGAGCGGGTGGTGCTCGGCGCGGTACTGGTGCTGGGCGCCGGAGTGCTGCTGCGGGTGCTGCCCTCGGTGGCCGCGCTGTACGCGGGCTGCGTGGTGATCGGTGTCGCGATCGCCGTGCTCAACGTCTCGATGCCCGGCCTGGTGAAGCGCGAGTTCCCGGACCGAGCCGCGACCATGACCGGTGCCTACTCGACCACCATGCTGATCGGCGCCACCCTGGCGGCCGGTTCCTCGGTGCCGTTGGAGAAGGCGATCGGCGGCTGGGCGGGCTCGCTCGGTGCCTGGTCGCTGCTCGCGCTGATCGCGGCCCTCGCCTGGCTGCCGCAGGTGCTGCGCTCCCGTCAGGAACGGGCGGCGGTGGCCGCCGCACCGACGGGCAAGCCGATCGAGGGGATCTGGCGCTCACCGCTGGCCTGGCAGATCAGCCTGTTCATGGGCATCTCCTCGCTGATGGTCTACACCCTGGTCGCCTGGATGCCGACCATCCTGGCCGACCACGGCATGGACCGGAGCGAGGCCGGCCTGGTCTTCGCCTTCAGCAACCTGGTGCAGGTCGCGGGCGCCTTCCTGGTACCGCTGGCGGCCGGCCGGATGACCAACCAGCGCGCGCTGGCCGTCTCGATGGCGGTGCTCAACGGGCTGGGGATCACCGGCCTGCTGCTCGCCCCGGTCTCCGGTGCCTGGGTCTCGGCCGCGGTGCTCGGTGTCGCCCAGGGCGGTTCGCTCGGTCTCGGGCTGGCCTTCATCGTGCTGCGGACCGGCAGCGCGGCGGGCGCCGCCCAGCTGGGCGGGATGAGCCAGGCGATCGGCTATCTGGTCGCCGCCGTCGGACCGGTCGGTGCCGGTGCGCTGCACCAGGCGACCGGCGGCTGGAACCTGACGCTGGTCCTGCTGCTGTGCCTCGCCGCGGTCGTCGCCGTGGCAGGCTTCGGCGCTGGACGCGACCGCACGCTCTGAGGCGGGTTCCGGGCCTGGGGAAGGATTCCGGAGGCCCGGAAAAAAAGTTCTCCCCGGAGCGATGAGTTTCCCACCGCCGCCCGGTCTACCCAGGTGAAAGCAGACAGCAGAGCCAAGAGTGGGAGAACGACATGACTGACGCGAACGAGCTCGGCGAGGTCACCATCACCCGTGAGTTCGCCGCGCCCCGTGCGGCGGTGTTCGCGGCGTACGTCCAGCCCGAGCAGTTCGTCCGCTTCTGGGGGCCGGCCGGGACGAGCGTGCCGCTGGACACCGTCACCATCGAGCCGTGGGCCGGCGGCCGGTTCGACAGCACCATGGTCGTCGACGCGACCGGGGACCGGTACCCGATGAAGGGCGTCTTCCAGGAGGTCAAGGAGCTCGAGCTGCTCACCTTCGCCCAGGAGGGGTCGACCTTGGTGGGCAGCATCCGGCTGGCCGACCTCGACGGGGACCGGACGGAGGCCGTGATCCACCAGACCGGCGTCCCGCCGATGTACCGCTCCCCGGAGGCCCTGGCGGGCCTCAACTCCAGCCTCGACCGCCTCGGGGAGCACCTGGCCCAGCGGTGACGCCTCGCCGCTCCCGGGCGGGCGGGCGGCCTTGCCGTTCGCCCGCCCGTTCCGGTCCTACTCCTCGCCCGCGAGGGTGAGGCCGGCCAGCTTCACCGAGGCGAAGGCGGTGGCCGCGATGGTGATCACGATCAGCAGCGGGATCGCCGCACCGAGGGCGACCGGGGCGCTCAGCGCGCCGTCGGCGGCGAACGCCTTGGCCACCGAGAGGCCCCACTGCTGGATGCTGAGGGTCTTGGCGCCGCTGACGAAGTTGCCGACCAGGCTCTCCCAGACCAGCGCGTACGCCAGGCCGGCGATCACCGCGTGCCGGGTGACCACGCCGAGCAGCAGGAAGACCGCGCTGTAGGCGGCGCCGGAGACCAGCGTGCCCAGGGTGAAGGCGAGGGCCAGGCCGTCCTTGGTGCCGTAGATGATCAGGCCCGCCAGCAGGGTCGGGACGGCGGCGAACACCCAGGTGGTGGCGATCGCCACGGCCAGCTTGGTGGTGATGATCTTCCAGCGGGGCAGCGGTTTGGCCAGCAGGTAGACGATCGAGCCGTCGTCGATCTCGGTCGCGATCACGCCCGTTCCGACCACCAGGCCCAGGATCGGCACCAGGGTGCCGAGCGAGAGCGTGCCGAGGATGCTGACGGCCAGGTCGTGCCGGTCGGCTCCCGAGCTCCGCGCGGCCACTGAGACCGCCAGCAGCAGCACCGGGACGGCCAGCAGCAGGACGCCTCGGCGGCGGCCCAGCAAGCCGCGTACGGTCAGCCTGGCTACGGTCCGGTTCATGGGTTCCAGCCCTTCCAGTGGAACGCGGGGTCAGGACGCGACGAGGTAGGAGAAGACGCTCTCCAGCGACTCGTCGGCCGGGGAGACGGTGTAGAGCCGGATGCCGGCCTCCTTGGCGACCTTGGGCAGCAGGGTGGTGAAGCCCTGGAAGTTGATCGCCTGGATGCGCAACGCGCGCTCCTGCCAGTCGAGTTCGATCCCGGCCGTGGAGCCGTCGGCGATCAGCGCGGCGGCCAGCCGCCGGTCGTCGCTGGAGCGGACCAGGTAGCGGTGCGGCCGGTCGGTCATCAGCCGCCGGATCCTGCGGAAGTCACCGGAGGCGGCGTGCCGTCCGGCCACCACCACCTCGATGTGGCGGGCGAGCTGCTCGACCTCCTCCAGGATGTGCGAGGAGAACAGCACCGTCCGGCCGTCCTCGCCGAAGCGGCGCAGCAGTTCCATCAGGTGCAGGCGCTGGCGCGGGTCCATGCCGTTGAACGGCTCGTCGAGCAGCAGCACCGACGGGTCGTGCACCAGGGCGGAGGCCATCTTGACGCGCTGCTTCATGCCCTTGGAGTACGTGCCGGTGCGGCGTTCCTGGGCGTACTCCATCTCGACCAGGGCCAGGGCCCGCTTCGCCGCCGCGCCCGGGTCGGGCAGGCCGTGCAGCTCGGCGTTGGCGAGCACGAACTCCCAGCCGGTCAGGTAGTCGTACATCGACTCGCGTTCGGGGACCAGGCCGATCTTCCGGTACACCTGCTGGTTGCGCCAGACCGCCTCGCCGTCCAGCGTGACGGCCCCGGCGGACGGGGCGAGGAAGCCGCTCATCATGTGGATGAGGGTGGACTTGCCCGCACCGTTCGGCCCGAGCAGGCCGGTGATGCCCGGGCCGATGCTCATGGACACGTCGTTGACCGCGACGACGTTGCCGAACCAGCGGGAGACCTTGTCGATGGTGATGACAGCCACGCCGACGCCCTCTCAGATCTTCCGGTAGCGGCTGAGCATCAGCCAGTAGGAACCGAGCACCAGTACGGCGATCTCGGCGGCGAAGACCGCCACCCCGAGTGCGCCCGGGGCGTGTGTCGCGCGCGAGTCGCCGGCCAGGCCGAAGACCTGGTTGACCAGGCCGTCCACCAGCATCGACGGGGAGAGCATCGAGGACCAGTGCGCGGAGCCCGGCACCTCGGCACGCATCCCGCCCGACAGGCCGAAGACGATGCCCGCGATGATCGAGCTGACCGCCAGCACACCCATGATCGCGGCGACGCCGAAGCCCCGGCGCGGGGTGCTCGCGGCGATCAGCAGGCCCAGCGCGGAGAACAGCACCGCGTACAGCACGGCGGCCACCAGTCCGTAGAGGAAGTGGCCGGTGTTGTGGCCGAGCGGCAGTCCGCCGAGGACCGCGCCGAGGTAGAGCACCACCAGCGGCACCGCCATCAGGATCAGCATCGCCGCGACCATCGAGCCGAACTTGGCCCGGACGTAGTCGCCCCGGGTGATCGGCCGCGAGAAGTACAGCGGCACCGTCTGGTAGCGCAGGTCACGGGACATCAGCACCGGTGCCTGGGCGGCCAGGAAGATCTCGATGAAGATCGAGAAACTGGCCAGGTACTGCGGGTAGTCCAGCGGCAGCTGCTTGCCGTGCTGCAGGATCGCCACGGCGACGATCACCACTGCGGGCACCGCCAGGACACCGAGCACCAGCATCGGCAGCACCTTGGACTTGCCCGAGCGCCCGAGCCCGTACGCGGCCCGCAGGCTCTGCACGAAGAGCGAACGGGTGGCGTACGAGCGGCCCAGGCGCGGGCCGCGGTACGAGCGGTAGCCGATGTCGTGGATCACGCCGCTGTCGGCGGCGGCCGTCCGGCCGGGCACGGCCTCAGGGGGCAGCGACATCGTGGGCACCTCCTGCCGCGTCGGTTCGGGCGTCGTCGGTTCGGGCAGCGTCGGCGTGGTCCGTTCGGGTGTCGTCGCTTCGGGCGTCGTCGCTTCGGGCGTCGTCGGCGAAGATCTCGGCGACCCGGTGCCGGCGCTGCTCCAGCCGGACCAGGCCGAGTCCCAGGTCGGCGACGGTGTCGCGGACCGTGTCGTAGGTCTCGTCGTCCCTTATCTCGACCAGCAGGATCCTGGAGCCGTCCGGCGCGACCGTCAGCCCCGCCTCGGTGAGCCGGGCCCGGACGGCCTCGTCGGCGTCGAAGCCGAGGTCCGTCGGGTGGTCGGTGACCTCGACCGCGAGCAGCTGGGTGACCTCGGTGAAGGACGCCGTGGACGAGGAGCGCAGCAGGCGACCGCCGTCGATGACGACCAGGTGGTCGCAGGTGCGCTCCAGCTCTCCCAGCAGGTGGGTGGTGACCAGGACGGAGATCCCGAAGTCGCTGTGAACCCGGCGGATCAGCGCCAGCATGTCGTCGCGGCCGACCGGGTCCAGGCCGTTGGTCGGCTCGTCCAGCAGGACCAACTGCGGGTCGTGGACGAGTGCCTGGGCGAGTTTCACCCGCTGCTTCATACCGGTCGAGTAGCCGCCCATCGGCCGGTAGCGCTCCTCGTACAGTCCGACGTGCCGCAGGGTGTCGGCGGTGCGCTCGCGGGCGGCGGCCGCCGGGAGACCTGCCATCCGGGCCATGTGGACGACGAACTCGGTCGCCGAGACGTCGGGGGGCAGGCAGTCGTGCTCCGGCATGTAGCCGACCCGCTCACGGATGGCCGGGCCCTCGGTGGCGATGTCCAGCCCGAGCACCTGACCGGTGCCGGAGGTCGCCGGGGAGAGCCCGAGCAGGATCTTGATGAGTGTGGACTTGCCCGCTCCGTTCGCCCCCACCAGGCCGACCACCCCGGGCTGCACCTCCACGGTGAGCCGGTCGAGCGCGGTGACCCGGGGGAACCTCTTGGTGAGGCCGTCCGTCTTGATGACAGTGGACACGTCCTCCAACGTAGTGCGCGGCGGCCGCGCGCGATATGAGCTGGAGCGACGAATCCCGTTTGCGCCTGTGGGATGACGTTGTGGGTCCGATCCCCTAGGGGATCGGACCCACAACGTGCAAGCGTCAGTCCAGCATGACGGACTGAAGGATCGTCACCTGCTGGAATGCCTGGAGTGGCACGCCCTTCGGGTTGGTCATCACGACCGAGCCGAAGACGTCGCCGTTGACCAGCTCGGCCACCCGGCCGACCGGGTCCTTCCCGGCCGCCCGCTCCTTGGTCTGAAGCAGCTGGTTCGTGGTGTGCCCCTCCACGTCGATCGGCAGGCTGACGTGGAGCAGCGCCGGCACGTCCTTGAGGTCGTCCGTTCCGAGGTCGCGGGCGAAGGCGGCGGCCTCGGTGCGCGAACCGAAGGAGAGCAGCCAGATCTCGGTGCGGGTGCCGTCCGGCCCGGTCCACACGCGCCTGGCCGCGGCGCGGCAGGCGTTCTCGTCGAGCATCGCGGTGAGCACGGCCGGGGACTTGTGACGGTTCGCGTAGTCCGCACAGCTCACCCGGGCGGCGCCCGCAACGGCGGTCGCGGACGGCGCGGCGGGCGTGGCGGCCGCGGTGGAGGATGCGGTGCTCGCGGAGGGGGACGTGCCGGCGGACGGCGCGGCGCTCGCGACCGCCGTTGCGGGCGCGGCCGGGGGACCGGCTTCGTCCGACGCTCCCTTGGGAGCGGGCAGCAGCAGTCCGCGCAGATCCGCGTAGTGGCGCCGGTTCGCCGGGTCGGCGCTCGGTACGGGCTTGCCGGACGGCAGCGGAGGCAGCGTCAGCGCCGGGAACGCATACCGGCCGTCGTTCGTGGTCCGCAGACCGGGGATGTCGGTCCGGTCCTGCGCTGTGACCGCCACCGCCGTCGCGGTCCCCGAGAGCAGCAGGAGGAGGGCGGTGGCGCCCCAGCGCAGGGCGGTCGTGCGGCCCGCCTTCCGGGCGGCCTCGGCTGCGCTCGCCTCGGCGGAGACGGCCCAGGGGTTCACCGGATCCGGGGACACCGCGGCGGGCTCGGGTGCGGGCTTCGCGGGAGCGGGGGCGGGCGCAGGCGCAGCGGGCTCGACCGGCGCGTCGGGTCGGGTGCTCTCGGTCATGCGGATGCTCCTGGCAGGGCGAGCCGGTCGAGTTGCCGGCGGAGAAGGGTCACGACCTTGTCCTTGGGCAGCGGCGCCACGCCCTCCACCCTCGTCTCGACCCGGAGGTCGCCCACCGCCGCCGAGCAGATCAGCGCGTCGAGCTTCTCGCCCGGCGGCGCGGACGGCAGGTAGCAGTGCGCCTCCTGGTGTCCCGGCACCTGCGGCCCCTCGCGGAACAGCCCGGAGTCCGACGCCATCGCGCCCACGAAGGCGTTGTCCGCCTTCACCGCGTCCTGGTGGTACTGGAGCAGCCAGATGGTGACCACCAGGTCACCACCGGCGGCATCGGCGTAGCTGCGGACCCCGCCGCCCTTCAGCGGCACGTCCTGCCAGACCTTGCGCACGTCGTCCCGGAGCTTCTGCGGCAGGGCCTGGATCTGGTCGTCGACCCAGGCCTTGCGCTGGTCCTCCGTCAGTTCGGTGTCGTTGCCGTACGCCCCGGCGTCCGGGCCCAGCGTGTAGCCGGCGGGCACCGGCAGCAGCAGGTCGCGCATCGAACCGAAGTGCGTGCCGTTGGACTTGGCGCCGTAGGAGGACCCTGCCGGAGTGCTCGGCGCCGCGGTGGGCGCGGTGTCCCGGGCGGCGGTGTCGGGCTCCGGGTCGCGGTACCGGACCTTCAGTATGCCGACGCCGATCCCGACCCCGAGCAGTGCCGCCGCGACCACCGCCGCACCCGCGCGCAGTGCCGGGCCGGGCTTCGGCCTGGGCTTCGACTCGCCTGCCGGGGCCGGGTGCTGCTCGGTGACGGCCTCGTCCGTACCGGTCATGCCGGTGGTCTCGCTCATACCAGTCGCTTCCACTGCTGCTCGGCGATGTCCTTGAGCTCGTCGGCGGAGACCCGGCTCTGGGAGTAGATGCTGACCACCATCACGACGTTGCCACGCCGGGCGGTGGCGCTCCCGAAGTAGTAGGTGGTGGTGCTGTCGGCGAAGTGGTCCTGCTGGGTCCGCGCCAGATAGGTGCCGTGCACCGTGCCGTCCAGCGTGCCGTCGATGCCGGTGCCGCTGCCGGTGTCCCCCTGGGCCCAGTCGACCGCGGAGGAGACGTGGTCCTCGTCGAACTGGATCAGCTCGACCCGGTAGTTGTTGCCGCCCTTGGTCCAGGCGACCATCGCGTCCCGGCGGAAGCCGCCGTGGACCAGATTCCTGAACTGCCGGTCCGCGCCGCCGTACGAACCGGCCTTCGCTCCGACGCTGAGCCAGCCGGACCCGTCGCCGTGGCCGTAGTTGTCCCAGTCGTCCGCGCCGTCGGGCTTGCTGATCAGCAGCTTGCGCAGGTCACCGTCGATCGCGAGCGGCTTCGGCTCGGCCTCGGCGGCGGCCGTCGGGTCCAGCGGGGTGGCGGGGTAGCTCTCCACTGCGACGTGCAGCGACGGCAGCGGCGTCTCGGGACGGGCGGCCTGGATCGAGTAGCCGACGCCGGCGCCCAGCAGCGGACCCAGCAGCAGTGCGCCGGCCAGCAGCGTCACGGTACGGGGGCGGCGGCGCCCGGCGTCCGGACCGGCGTCCAAATTCACGGCGGGCTCGGGCTCGGGCAGACCGGACGAGACGACATCGCCGAACTCGGCTGCCCCTCCCGGCTCCTGGCCCTGGTGCCGCTCGGGAGACTCTTCGGTCTCGTGGGTGATCACGTTTTCTCCAGTGCGGCGGTTCGACCGCTGTGTCGGAAGGGAATCGAAGGCCGGTGTCGTGAGGCCGCGGCGGCTCAGCCGCCGTCGGACAGCCGCTCGCGCTGGCGCTTCATCACGTCCATCAGCTGCGACTTGTCCGGTGTGCCCTTCACGAAGACGGTGATCTCGTACTGGACGTCGCCGACGTAGCCCACCCCGACCAGCCTGCCGGTCCAGGCCTCCTGACGCGGCTTCATCAGGTACCCCTTGGCCGAGTCGTCGCCGTCGATGCCGAAGCCCTCGCCGTTCTTGAAGGTCTCCGCCTGCGCGAACTCCTGCGCCATGGCGCGGGACTTGAAGCGCAGCAGCCGGGTCTCGACCTCCTGCCTGCCGTCCGCGGAGCGGTACCGGCGGTAGGCGCCCTCGTCCTGGTAGCCGTACGAGTCCAGCACGGAGGGGATCTCGCCGGCGTTGCTGTACTGGGCGGCGATGTCCTTGACGCTCAGCCCGGTGCCGTCGGGGGAGCCGTAGGGCTCGGCGCCGTCCGGCATCGGCAGCAGGAAGTAGCGGAGGTCGCCGCCGTGCGTGTCGCCGTTCACGGTGCCGTGCAGGGTGCTGCTCGGGGTGGGGGTCGGCGCTGCGCTCGTGCTCGGGGCGGCGCCCGGGCTCCGGCCCGCGGCCGGGGCGGCGGTCGGGGTGGTGCCCGTGGCCGTGGCCGATGCTGCGGGACCGGCGGCCGAGGCGGCCGGGTGCGCCGTCGGCCTGCCCACGGCGACGGTGACCGCGGCACTGGTCGCGGTCACGGCGAGCAGACCGGCCGTCGCCAGCGCGATGCCCACGGCGCGCGGCAGCCCGCGCCCGGGCCCCGGTACGGCCTTGGGTGCGGGCGGGTCGGACGGCGCGCCGTCCGACGGTACGTGGTCAGGCGGCACGGTGTCGGACGGCGCTCTGCCAGGCGACGCGTTGTCGACCGGCGCGGTTTCGGGCGCGGACAAGGGATTCCCCCACTGTGAATGGATGACGCCGCGCGCGATCCCGGTCCGGGCCGCCCCCCGCCGGCTCCGCGCGGACCGGCCGCAACGCGTTCAGCAGGATTATGAGATCTCGTCAACCCCTTCAACAACACGATAGTTCCCGACAGTCGGCGCATTGGCCGATCAATCGGACACGTCGTGATCGAACCGCAACGGGCCCCGGCCGCGACGAGTCTGCCCTGCGGCGGATCCCGTGGACGGCACGGCGCCGGGGCGCCCGCTCGGGCACCCCGGCGCCGCCCGTCCGCGGCCGGGCTCAGCCCAGCTGCGAGAGGCCCTCGGTGGCGATCTCCTCGAAGACCGCGAGGTCGTTCTCGAAGATCGAGTCCGGCACCGGCCAGTGGATCACCAGCTCGGTGATGCCGAACTCGCGGTACGTCCCCGCCCAGTCGACGAAGGCGCCCACCGACTGCAGCGGCTTCTCCGCGGTCGACCCCTGCAGCAGCACCTTCTCCAGGGTCGCCACGTCCCGGCCCTGCGCCTCGCAGGCCGCCGTCAGCTTCTCCAGCTGCGCCTCGATGACGGCGGGCGCCTGCTCCGCCGGCATCGCCGCGGGCCCCTTCGGGTCGCCGTACGTGACCCAGCCCTGCCCGTGCTCGGCCGCCAGCCGCAGCCCGCGCGGACCGGTCGCCGCCACGTAGAACGGCACCCGCGGCCGCTGCACGCAGCCCGGGATGTTCCGCGCCTCCACCGCCGAGTAGAACCGGCCCTCGTGGGTCGTGGCGTCCTGCGTCAGCAGCTTGTCCAGCAGCGGCAGGAACTCCCCGAAGCGCTCCGCGCGCTCCTTGGGCGTCCAGGCCTCCTGGCCCATCGCGGTGGCGTCGAACCCGACCCCGCCGGCCCCGATCCCCACCGTCAGCCGCCCGCCGGAGACGTCGTCGACCGACATCAGCTCCTTCGCCAGCGTGACCGGGTGCCGGAAGTTCGGCGAGGTCACCAGCGTCCCGAGCCGGATCCGCTCGGTGGCCACCGCCGCCGCCGCCAGCGTCGGGATCGCCCCGAACCACGGCTCGTCCTGGAAGGACCGCCAACTCAGGTGGTCATACGTGTACGCGGCGTGAAACCCGAGCTCCTCGGCCCGCCGCCAGATCTTCTGCCCCTCGCCCCACCGGTGGATGGGGAGGATCACGGTACTCAGACGCATGCCCTCGACCCTACGGGAGCCGTGGTCACCTCTTCAGGAAGGCAAACCTCCGCCCTGTCCGCGGGGCCGTGCACCGGCTGCCCCGGGCCGGCCGGCAGTTCGGCCCCGCCCAGCCGGTCGAGGCCCTGCCAGGTCGCTTCGTCGCGCATGCACAGCCACCTAGGCGCGGTGGGTCAGGCGATCGCGCAGGGTACCCACGCGTCGCGCAGGCGGAGCCAGCGGCCCCCGGCGTAGGGCGTCGGCGGCAGGGTCGTGGGGGCCGTGCGGCAGACAGGCCTGGGACCACGGGGCCAGACGTGGTAGGAGTACCGACGAGGTCGGTGATGATCGCGCAGAAGCGCCCGTCAACCTGCGCTTGGGTCAGCTCCGCAGGCGCACCGGTGGCGGATGATCACGGCAGCCGCGGCGGCTCCGGTGGGATCATCGCCATTGTTCAGAGCCTCCGTCAGCAGCACCGGGAGCCCACACTTGCCGTGGCCGTCCCCCGGAGCCTTCGCCGTATCGAGGATGGCCTGGACGTCGGGATCCAGCACCGGAGCCGCGCCCTTGCTGCTGGGGCTCGTCAGGATCTTTCCGTTGGGCAACTTGAGGCCCTTGGCCGTTCCCGGGGTCTTCCTGTTCGGCCGTACCTTGCTTCCCTTGACCGCTTACGCTCCGGCGGGTGAGGTTCGGGCAACCCGCGGCGACGTCACCTGCGTGACCGCTAACGTGGCGCCATGGGTGTTCTGGGTAGGGCCGAGCTTGAGGCAATGATCGATGAGGCCACTGTCGACGCCTACGGCGAGGACGAGCAGCTGACCGGCTTGTTCACCATGATCGAGGAGAACCTCGCGGTGCCGTTCAGCACGACGGTTCTCGGGGTCGAGGTGACCGTGCGCGGCATCGACCTCGCACAGGACGGCCGGATCGTCGCACTGTGCTCTCGCGGCCCCGCTCGACAGAAGATCGGGATCCTGGACCTGCCGATGCCGACACCTGCCCCGGAGGGCTCCGAGTGGATCGAGGCCTACCGACACTGGGCCGCCTGACGCCAAACAGCTCACACAACACCTCGGAACTGGCTTGTGAAGAAAGGCAGGACATGGCGATCGCCGCGCAGGACGCTAATCACGGCATCGACGAGCGCTCGCTCAGCGAACTGATCGAGCGCAGCGCCGAGTTGAAGGGCGAGCTGGTCGCCTTCGCGCAGAGCGCGCGCTTCGACCGGTGGCTGACTCCCCTCCTGCTGGAGGCCGCAGGCCCTGAGCGGCGGCTGGACGAGAGCGAGGCAATCCGGATCATCGACCACTTCATCCTGCGGTACCGTCTGCCGGACGGTGCGACCGTGGTGGACCGCTTCGTCGCCGGGCGGCGGGACTTGAGCGAAGGCGACCGGGAGATGCTGCTCGGCTGGCGTGACCCGGTCGAGGGCATCTTCGAGATCCGGCGCAAGGACGGGGATGGCGTCGTCCTGCTGAACCTGGTCGACGACATGGAGTACCGCACGTACTCGAACGTCGGACGGGGGGCCTTCCACAAGGCGTCCAAGGGAGGATTCCTTCTCGCCTGCCTGGTGCCCGTCCACTCGGCCGACGGCGCGTGGCTGATCTCCGGAGCGATGTCGTCCTACCCGAGGTCCAGCGCCACCGAGATCGCCCAGGCCGCGCTCCAATTGGCGACGAGCCACCCTGAACTGGTCTTCCGCAACCCCGAGAAGATGGAGCAGGGATGGGAACGGATGCGGGAGGACCGGGCCGCGTTCGTCGAGTTCTGCGGCGCCGACGAACTGGTCCTTCCCCCAGCCGAGACCGAGGACCGGCTCAACGCCTACTACCGGCACCGGCAGGAGGCCGCCGTCGCCGGGCACCCCGACCGTGCCCGAGGCAGGCGACTCCCGGGCCTCGACTTTCCGGCCTTCGAACTGCCACAAGAACTCGCGGACTCGGACACCATCGGCGTCATCTACGACGAGGTCGACGGACTCAACTTCTACGCGGACTACGGGCTGCTGCGAGACCTCTTCGCCAACCCGGACCTCCCGGGGCGCAGGCAGCACCAGGACCTGTTGCGCACATACCTGCGCGAGGAGTCGATCGCGCCACTACCGATCCGCCGACTGGCCGCCGCGTACCCGGAGACCGTCGACGCGGTGTTCCGAAAGCTGCTGCGGAAATCTGGATTCACCTGGAGCGAGGACGGCGAGGCCCTGCTGCGCCGACGCAAGCCCTGGTACTACGCGCAGGAGCCCCGACCCGGCGTTTCCGTGATCGGCGAGCGCCTCATCGAACTCGCCGCTGATAACCGAGGACGGAAGTTCGCCAGAGCACGGCGCGTGCCGCGCCAGCCCGATCACGCGTAAGAGCGCAGGGCCGCAGTCGAGGGCATGCTGACGCGCAAGGAACCGAAGCGAGTACCCGCGAGCCGGGAGCAGGCCGACCATCTCCTCCTCCGCCCTTCGCCCCACCAGTGGACGGGGAGGATCACGATACTCGGACGCATGCCACGACCCACGTCGCGAAAGGCCCTGAAGCCGAGACATACCGCAGTATGCTTTCCCCATGGGAGCTACCACCCGGATCACAGTAACCCTGCCCACCGAGCAGGTGGCCGAGCTGAAGAAGCTCACGGACAACGTCTCCGGCTACGTCGCCGAGGCGGTCGCGCGGCAGATCAGGCACCAGCTGCTCGCTGAAGACCTTCGCCGTTATCAGGCGGAACACGGCGAATTCACCGACGAGGAGCTGGCCGAGGCACACGCGGAGATCTTCGGGCCCGGAGGGGCCACGGACTCGGCGAGCGCTGCGTGACCGAGCGCTTCGAGACGGTCGTTCTCGACTCCCAGGGGTTGTCCGCCTGGATCGCACAGGATCGCCGACTACTCGTCAGGTTGCAGGTGTTCGTCGCCATGGGCGCCGAGTTCGCTGCCTGCGCCAACACGATCGTGGAAGTCGCGCACGCTCGCGTGAACGTGGCGCGACTGAACTGGGCGCTCTCCCGGATCAGGGTCGAGGCGGTCACCGAGAGTTCGGCCAAGGCGGCGGCGGAACTGCTCAAGCACGCCGGTCTGCACGGCCACAAGTGCGCGATCGACGCGACTGTCGCCGAAATGGCACTGCGCCAGCCGGGACCGGTGGCCATGCTCACCTCCGACGTCGACGACATGGCGAGACTCTGCGGAACCCGCGTCCGACTCATCCCGATCTGAACCCGGCGCCCGGACGCCCCTGTCGAGCGTTTCCGCAGCTCAGGATGCAATAGGTGAACGAGGCTTGACCGAGGTGACGAGGGCGCCGAGCCGGATCCGCTCGATGGCCTCGGATTCCCTCGATGGAAGTCGCCCCGGCCGCCCCGCTGCCGGCGACCGCACGGACCTGACCGGGCGTCAGGGGCGTCTCGGGGTGCGGTCAGGGCGATCACCGGTTCCGAGGGGGCGGGGCGGCGGGACAGGCTGTGAGCCGAGAGCCGCGGCAGGCGGTTCAGGAGACTGGGGAGCCAGTGGTGAACAAGCTTGTGCGACGCGTTTCGGCCCTTGGACTGGCGTGTGCGGCCGCGGTCGGGACCACTGCCGTGGTCGGCGGACAGGCGATGGCGAGCGAGCGGGTCGCGGCGCGGGTGGGGCAGCAGACGCTGGACACCGCGGCGCTGCAGGCGGCGATCCAGCCCCGGCCGGGGGAGGGGGCGGCGGGGGCCATCGCCCGGGTGGTCAAGGGCGGCCAGGTGTGGCAGGGGTCGTCCGGTGACACGGTGACCGGACGGAGTGTTCCGGCCGACGCGCACTTCCACATCGGCAGCATCTCCAAGACCTTCGAGACCGTGGTGGTCCTGCAGCTGGCGGCCGAGGGAAGGATCGACCTGGACCAGACCGTCCAGCACTACATGCCGGGACTGCTGCCGGACACCTTCCGGCAGCCCATCACCGTGCGCGAGCTGCTCAACATGACCAGCGGCCTGCCGGACGTCGACCAGGGGGCACCGGACCAGTCGGCGGACTACCTGATCGCCCACCGGTACGACTACCGCACCTTCGACCAGGTCATCCAGGACACCCTGCGCCCGCTCGGCCGCCCGGCGCCGGGCCCGAACTTCGCGCCCGGCACCGCGCAGCAGTACAACTCGCTGGGCTTCCGGATCGCCGGGAAGCTGATCGAGCAGATCACCGGCAACTCGTTCAGGGACGAGGTCACCGAGCGGATCATCAAGCCGCTGCACCTCTCGCAGACCTCCGTGCCCGAGGACCGCACCCGGATGCCCCGCCCGTACCTGCACGGCTACCTGACCAGCGGCGACGGCAGGGCGGTCGATGTCAGCGAGCAGGGCGGCAATCCGTCCAACATGATCTCCACCCCGTCCGACCTGGACCACTTCATCACCGCGCTGTTCCAGGGCCGGCTGCTGCCCGCCGCCCAGCTGGACGAGATGTTCCGGCTGCCCGAGGGCAGCGACGGCAAGACGCTCAAGTACTTCGACAACTCCAACTGCACCGACGGCAAGGGCAATCCGGGTCCGGCCTGCTTCGGTGCCGGACTGATGGGCAACCCGCTGCCCGACGGCACCGTGCTCTGGGGCAAGACGGGCCACGACCTCGGCTACGCCAACGGCGTGTTCGCCACCCGCGACCTGTCGATGAAGGGCGTCTTCTCGGTCTCCACCACCGACCTGAACAACGGCCGTCCGACCGCACTCTCCAACCGGCTGCTGATGGCCGCCCTCAAGCCCGCCGGGCACTGACGCCCCCCCGGAGGCACTATCGAACTGTCAGTCAGATGCAGCTGCGTGGACGGGATGTGAGAGCCGGGTGAGCAGTGGCGGGCTGCGTGAGCAGGTGTCGGCACGGATCGATAGCCTGTCTCGCCGTCAGCGCGGCCCGACGCCGCGTCACAACCATGGGGGAAACCTATCCGATGTCCTCTCGCAGACTGCTTGCCGCCGCCGTGCTCACCGTCGCCGCTCTCGGGCTGGTCGGGTGCGATCCCAACGACCCGAAGGGCGGCTCCTCGGCGGCCCCTGCGGCACCGTCCGCCACGGCTTCCGGCGCTGCCTCCGGTACGGCGAAGCCGGCGCCCGCCGGCAAGTCCTCGAGCGCTCCCGACGGGGACCCCGGGGAGAACTGCACCCCGGCCAAGCTCCCGGCGGGCCACAAGATCGTCCAACCGGTGCAGCAGCCCAAGCAGAACACCATGCTCGCCAAGGCGACCAAGTTCGCCTGCGACCCCAACGACGGCCACTGGGAGGCGGTCGGCAGCCCGGAGAGGTTCGTCTTCGCGCCGCACGCCAAGGCCGAGCTCGCCGCCGGATCGGTCGGCTACAAGTCGGTCGCGGTCGGCGAGCTCTGGAACCACATCGGTGACTGCCTGGACGGCGGCCAGAACGTGAAGCCCCCGCTGACCTGCTCCGCCTTCCCGGTCTACGACATCACTCAGAACTCCTCCGGGGAGATCACCGAGATCAAGGAGCTCTGGCACTCCTGACCGGCCTCGCCCCGCCCGTCCCGGTACGCCGGGAGGCCCCGGGCCCCGGGCGCCGGGCACCGGGCACCGGGCGGGGCCGCCGCCCGAGCCGGCCGGAGGCGGCACCGGGCGGGTGCGCGAAGATGGAGCGGTGACCACCAACCCCGTGCGCCCCCGCCTGATCGCGACCGACCTCGACGGCACCCTGCTCTGCCCGAGCGGGACCGTCTCCGAACGGACGGCCGCCGCGCTGGCGGCGGCCGAGGAGGCAGGCCTGCAGGTGGTGTTCGTGACCGGGCGGCCGCCGCGCTGGATGCAGCAGATCAGCCCGCACATCGGCGGTCACGGGGTGGCGATCTGCTCCAACGGCGGAGCGGTCTTCGACGTCCGGCAGGGCGAGATGGTGGAGGTCTTCCCGCTTGGCCCGGCGGACGCGCTGGCCGTGATCACGGCGCTGCGGGAGGCGCTGCCGGGTACCGCCTTCGCCTTCGAGCACCTGGACGGGTTCGCCCGCGAACCCGAGTACGAGCTCAGGATGTGGGGTGACGACGACATCCGGCCGGCCGCCCCGGCCGAGGAGCTGCTGGCTCCGCAGGGTCGGGTGCGCGGACTCTACAAGGTGCTCGCCCAGCACTCCGACCTCGATCCGGACGCCTTCCTGGCAGAGGCCCGCCGGGTCGCCGGACACCTCGCCGAGATCACCCGCTCCGCGCCGGTCGCCCTGCTGGAGATCAGCGCGCTCGGGGTCACCAAGGCCAGCACGCTGGCCAGTTGGTGCCGTGAACAGGGGATCGACCGCTCCGAGGTGGTGGCCTTCGGCGACATGCCGAACGACCTGGAGATGCTGGCCTGGGCCGGTACCTCGTACGCCGTCGCCAACGCCCACCCCGAGGTGCTGGCTGCGGTCGCGCAGCACACCGTCAGCAACGAGCACGACGGCGTGGCGGTGGCGATCGAGGAACTGCTCGAACGGGGCTGACCCCGCGCGGCCGGGCGGCACGCTCCGGCCCGGTCGTCAGAGCCTGGCCGACCAGCGGACCCGGGTGCCCTTGCCGTGGGGACCGGGCTCGTGCCAGGCGGCGCCGTCGAGGTTCTCGGCGCGCCTGGTGAGGTTCTTCAGCCCGCTGCGCCGGCCGCCGTGCGGTATGCCGACCCCGTCGTCGGTGACGGTGAGCAGCACGCCCGGCCGACCGGCCAGGTCCAACGACCCGGGGGCGCCGGAGACCGGGTGGCCGTCGGCGTCGAGGTGGACGGTGGCGTCGATCTCGGCGCCGACCCGGGAGGCGCGGGCGTGGCGAGCCGCGTTGGAGAGCATCTCCCTCAGCGCGGCCAGGAGTTGGCGACCGGTCTGCTCGCCGACCAGGCTCTCCACGGGGCCGGTGAAGGTCACCGAGGGCTTGAAGCCGAGGGCGGCAGCCGCCTGGCCGGCCTCGCGCAGCACGCGGGTGCGCAGGTTGTCCGGTTCGTCGCCGCTCTCGTCGTGCTGGAGGGCGTAGATGGTGGTGCGGACCTCCTGGATGGTGGCGTCGAGCTCGTCCACCGCCTTTCCGATGCCCGTCCTGACCTCGGGGACGACGGCGCGCCGGGCCGCGCCCTCCAGCATCATGCCGGTGGCGAACAGCCTTTGGATCACCAGGTCGTGGAGGTCCCGGGCGATCCGGTCGCGGTCCTGGAAGACGGCCAGCCGCTGCTGGTCGCGCTGGCCCTCGGCCAGTCGCAGGGCGAGCGCTGACTGCGAGGCGAAGGTCTGGGCGAGCTGCTTCTCGGTCTCGGTGAACGGGGGCGCGTCAACGCTGCGCCAGACGCAGAGCCCGCCGAGGACCCGTCCGGCGGCGATCATCGGGACGGCCATCGAGGCACCGAAGTTGCGGGCGAGCCGGATCTCCACGTCGGGGTCGGTGGACATGTCGTCCAGGTAGACGCCCGAACCGGCCATCAGCCGGGAGGCGAAGCTGCCCTGAGGGAGCAGCTCGCCCCGGACGAACTCGGCCGCCTCGCCGGAGGCGTGGGCCACCCGCATCTGGCCGTCGCCGGTGGGCAGCAGGATCATGCCCAGTGCGCCGTCGGCCAGTTCGCGGACCTGCTCGGCGGCGACGGTGAGGGCGACCTCGGCCTCGTCGGTGGAGAGCAGCGCGGTGGAGACGGCGGCGGCGCCGGCGATCCAGCGCTCGCGGCGGCGGCCCTCCTCGTAGAGGCGGGCGTTCTCGATGGCGACCCCGGCCGCGGCGGCGAGCGCGTTCAGCACCTGGGCGTCCTCTGGGGTGAAGACGCCGCTGCCGCTGCGCTTCTCGGTCAGGTAGAGGTTGCCGAACACCTCGCCCCTGACCCGGATCGGCTCGCCGAGGAAGGAGGTCATCGGCGGGTGGTGCGGCGGGAAGCCCACGGAGCGCGGGTCGGTGGCGAGGTCGGCCAGCCGCAGCGGTTCGGGGCGTTCGATCAGGGCGCCCAGGATGCCGCGTCCGGTGGGGAGTTGGCCGATCTCGTCGGCGGTCTCGTCGTCGATGCCGATGTGGATGAAGTCGGAGAGCCCGTCGCCGTGCGGGGAGATCACACCGAGGGCCGCGTACTTGGCGTCGACCAGTTCGGCCGCGGCGGCGGCGATCCGGTGCAGCGTGGCGTGCAGGTCGAGCCCGGCGCCGACCGAGACCACGGCCTCCAGCAGCCGCTGCATCCGCTCGGTGACGGCGGCGGCGGACTGGAGGCGCTCGGCGACCTCGGTGACCAGGGTGTCCAGGCCGAGCGAGGCGATCTCGGGCACCCGGTGCGGGGGCTGGCCGGCGGCTGGCTGCGCGGTGAGGTCCGGTGCGGAGTACACCGGAGCGGGGCGCCCGGGAACAGGACGCTCCGGCACGGAGCGGCCCGGCCGTGGCCGGTCCTCTCGGGCGGGGTCCGGTCTGCTCTCCATGCCTGTGAGCCTAGTTCGTTCAGGTTTGACCCGATGATTCAGGCGGCGGCGAGCAGCGTGTCGGCCCGCTCCTCCCGCCGGCGGAGCGCGCCGAGGCGGCTGTCCGGATCCGCGGTGAGTTCCGACCAGCGGCCGCGCTCCACGATCCGGCCGTGCTCCAGGACGATCACCTCGTCCACCGTGTTGTCGTCCAGCCCGGCCAGCCGGTGGGTGATCAGCAGGGTGGTACGGCCCGCGGTGGCGGCCAGCAGGTCGGCGGTGAGGGCGTCGGCGGTGGGCAGGTCCAGGTGCTCGGCGGGCTCGTCCAGGATCAGAACGGGGAAGTCGGCGAGCAGCGCGCGGGCGAGTGCCAGGCGCCGGCGCTGGCCGCCGGAGAGCCGGGCGCCGTGCTCGCCGACCATGGTGTCCAGGCCGTCGGGCAGGCCGTCCACCCAGTCGAGCAGGCGGGCGGCGGCGAGCGCGGCCCGCAGTTGCTCCTCGGTGCAGTCCGGCCGGGCGAGGCGCAGGTTCTCGCGCAGCGAGCTGTCGAAGACGTGCGCGTCCTGGGCGCAGAGGCCGATGACGCGGCGGACGTCGTCCGAGTCGAGCATCCGGGTGTCCACAGGCTGTGGACGGCCGCCGAGGGTGACGGACCCCGCGCGCTGGTCCACGAAGCGCAGCAGCACCTGGGCGAGGGTGGTCTTGCCGGAGCCGGACGGGCCGACCACGGCGATCCGACGGCCCGGGGTGAGGTCGAGGTCGACGTCGCGCAGCGCGTCCTCGGCCTGTCCCGGCCAACGGGCGGTCAGGCCGCGGACGGCGATCGGGAACGGGTCGGCGGGCGGGGCGGCCGGTGCTACGGGTTCGGCGACCGGCGGCTCGGCCGCGAGCACCTCGGCGAGCCTGGCCCGTGCGGCCCGGCTGCGCTCGCGGAACTGCACGGCGGTGGACATGCCCGCGACGGCCTCGAAGGCGGCCAGCGGAGTGAGCACCACCACCGCCAAGCACACGCCCGGGAGCGTGCCGCCGCTGACCGCGTGCACTCCGGCGGCCGCGCTCGCGGTCACGGTCAGCCCGGTGACCAGGGCGATCAGCCCGGCCGACACCCCGCCGGCGGCGGCCGAGCGGGCGGCGAGGGCGGTCAGGCGGCGGTCGGCGGCGCGGGTGGCGTCGAGCCGGGCGGGCAGCGCCCCGGCGACGGCCAGCTCGGCGGTACCGGTCAGGGTGTCGACCACCATGGCCGCCAACTCGCCACGGGCGGGCGCCTGTTGGCGCTCGGCACGACCGGAGATCCGGGCGGCGAGGGCGGGTACGACGGCCCCCGCGAGCAGCAGGCCGAGCGCCAGCAGGGCGCCCGCGAGTGGGAGGAAGGCGGCCAGGGCGGCGGCGGAGCCGAGCGAAACCAGCAGTGCGACGGCGGCGGGCAGGCGCCAGCGCAGGTGGTGGTCCTGGACCGCGTCCACGTCACGGACCAGGCGGGAGAGCAGGTCGCCGCGGCGGAAGGCGGGCAGGGCGGCCGGGGCGAGCTGTTCGAGCCGCCGGTAGACGGCGGTCCGGACGCCCCCGAGGGCGCGCAGGACGGCGTCGTGGGAGACCAGGCGCTCGGCGTAGCGGAAGGCGCTGCGGCCGATGCCGAAGGCCCGTACTGAGGTGACGGCCATCATCAGGTAGAGCACCGGGGGCATCTCGGAGGCGTAGGAGATCAGCCAGCCGGAGGTGGCCATCAGGGCCACGGCGCAGCCCAGCGCGAGGGCGCCCAGCAGGACGGCGGGCGCCAGGCGGGGCTCGGCCGCCGCCTCGGGGAGTCCGGGGACTGCGTCTTCGCCCTCGGCGTCGCGGGGAACCGCGTGGGGCACCCGCGCCACGGGAAGCACGGGCGCCGCCCCGCCGGGGTCGCGGGGTGCGTCCTGCTCGATCTCGGGCCGCCCCTCGGATGCCTGGGCGGCCTGTACGGCCGCCACGGGTTCGGGGGCGGTGAGGTGGTAGTGGTGGTCGGCGACGGCGAGCAGGGCCGGACGGTGGGCGACCAGCAGGACGGTGCGGCCGGCCAGGGCGCGGACGGCCTCGACGACGGCGGCCTCGCTCGCCCCGTCCAGGTTGGCGGTGGGTTCGTCCAGCAGGACCAGCGGGCGGTCGGTGAGCAGCGCGCGGGCGAGCGCGATGCGCTGGCGCTGGCCGGCCGAGAGGCCGGCGCCGCCCTCGCCGAGCACGGTGTCCAGGGCGGCGAAGTCGGTGGCGTGGGCGGCCGCGAGCGCGGCCCTGACCTGGTCGTCGGTGGCGTCGGGGCGGGCGAGCTTGACGTTCTCGGCGATCGTCCCGGCGAACAGGTGGGGATGCTGCGGCACCCAGGCGATCCGGCTGCGCCAGCTCGCCGGGTCGAGGTCGGCGAGGTCCTGGCCGTCGACCAGCACCCGGCCCGAGTCCGGCCGGGTGAAGCCGAGCAGGACGGACAGCAGGGTGCTCTTGCCCGAGCCGCTCGGGCCGGTGAGCGCGGTCGTGCGACCCGGCCGGATGGTGAGCGAGAGCCCGGACAGCGCGGGCGCCGTCCGGCCCGGGTGGGTGAGGCCGACCCCCTCGACCGAGATCACCGCACCGGCCGGCGTGGGGGCCGGACGGGTGCCCGAGGCGGGCAATGGGGTCTCCAGCACCTCGAAGATCTGGTCGGCAGCGGCGAGCCCCTCGACGCTGGCGTGGTAGAGCGCGCCGACCTGCCGGATCGGGAAGTACACCTCGGGCGCCAGGATCAGCACCAGCAGCCCGGTCTCCAGGCCGAGGCTGCCGTCGACCAGCCGGAAGCCGATCGAGACGGCGACCAGGGCGACCGAGAGGGTGGAGAGCAGCTCCAGGGCGAATGAGGAGATGAAGGCGATCCGCAGGGTCCGCATGGTGGCCCGGCGGTACTCGTCGGTGATCCTGGCGATGGTGCGGGCCTGCGCCTTGGCCCGGTTGAAGACCTTGAGCGTGGGGAGGCCCGCGACCACGTCCAGGAAGTGGTGCGAGAGCCGGGAGAGCGAGGCCCACTGCCGGTCCATCCGGGACTGGGTGGCCCAGCCGATCAGCATCATGAAGAGCGGGATCAGCGGCAGCGTGCCCGCGATGATCGCGGCGGAGGTCCAGTCGGTGCCGAGGATCCGGGCCAGCACCACCACCGGGACCACCACGGCGAGGGCCAGCTGCGGCAGGTAGCGGGCGAAGTAGTCGTCCAGGGCGTCGACACCCCGGGTGGCCAGCGCGGCGAGTTCCCCCGTCCGCCGGCCCGACAGGTAGGCGGGACCGAGGGCGGTGGTGTGGTCGAGCAACCGCCGCCGCAGGGTGGACTTCACCGTGGCGACCGAGCGGTGTGCGGTCAGCTCGGTCAGCCAGGCGACCGCCGCCCGGCCGGCCGCGGTGGCGGCCAGCCAGAGCAGCGGAGCGGCGAGGTGGTAGGAGTGCCGTTGGAAGGCCCGGACCACGATCTCGGCGATCAGCGAGGCCTGGGCCACCACCAGCACTGCGCCGAGGGCGCCGAGCACCACCGACCCGGCGAGGAAGGCGCGGGTGGTGCGGGCGTACCGCAGGAGCCGGGGGTCCACAGGCTTCACGGTCGGCTCCTTCGGTGCGTACGCGGGCGGGTCAGTGGTCGGTGGTGTGGACCGCCGGAAGGTGCTGGACGCCGATCCGCTTGCGGAACACCCAGTACGTCCAGCCCTGGTAGAGCAGCACCAGGGGGGTGAAGACCGCCGCGATGACGGTCATCAGCTTGAGCGTGTAGGGCGAGGAGGCGGCGTTCTCCACCGTCAGCGACCAACTGCTGTTCAGCGTCGAGGGCATGACGTCCGGGAAGAGCGACAGGAAGAGCATAGCCACCGCCGCCACCACGGTCAGCCCGGAGAAGGTGAACGCCCAGCCCTCGCGGCCCAGTTGGTTGGCCGCCAACGCGACGGCCAGCGCCAGCACCGCGACGAGCAGCGCGGCCAGGCTCCAGCCGGTGCCCTGGTGGGCCTGGGTCCAGGCCAGGAAGCCCGCCGCCGCCACGGCGGTGGCCAGCCCGAGCCAGCGCGCCGCGGCGCGCGCCCGGTCGCGGATCTCGCCGACCGTCTTGAGCGAGGCGAACACCGCGCCGTGGAAGGTGAACAGCGCCAGGGTGACCAGGCCGCCGAGCAGCGCATAGGGGCTCAGCAGGTCGAGGACGCCACCGACGTAGTTCTTGTGCTCGTCGATCGCCACGCCGTGGACGATGTTGGCGAAGGCCACGCCCCACAGGAAGGCGGGCAGCAGGGAGGTCCAGAAGACGGCGTGCTCCCAGTTGCGCTGCCAGCGCTCCTCGGTGCGCTTGGCCCGGTACTCGAAGGCCACGCCCCGGACGATCAGGCAGACCAGGATCGCCAGCAGCGGCAGGTAGAAGCCGCTGAACAGGGTGGCGTACCAGTCGGGGAAGGCGGCGAAGGTGGCGCCGCCGGCGGTGAGCAGCCAGACCTCGTTGCCGTCCCAGACCGGGCCGATGGTGTTGATCAGGACCCGGCGTTCGGCGGTGTTCCTGGCGAGCAGCTTGGTGAGCACGCCGATGCCGAAGTCGAAGCCTTCGAGGAAGAAGTAGCCGATCCACAGGACCGCGATGAGGACGAACCAGACGTCGTGGAGTTGCATGTCACTGTCCCTCGGTGAACGGGGTCTCAGTAGGCGAAGGCGAGGGGCTTTTCGGCGTCCTCTGCCGAGGACGGACCACGGAGCGTCGGGTCCTTGGCGGGCGGCTGCTCCGAGGTGACCGGTCCGGCCGAGGCGTACTTGGCGAGAAGCCGCACCTCGATCACCGCGAGGATCGCGTACAGCAGCGTGAAGGTGGCCAGCGCACCGACCTGGGTGGCGGCGTTGACATTGGGCGAGACGGCGTCGGCGGTGGTCATCAGGCCGAAGACGGCCCAGGGCTGGCGGCCCATCTCGGTGAAGACCCAGCCGAAGCTGTTGGCGATCAGCGGGAAGCCCATGGTCCAGATGCCGATCCGCCAGCTCCACTTGGTGAGGAACGGGCCCATCTCCCGGGTCCTGGTGAGCATCAGCCGGGGCGCCTCGTCATCCTCGGTGCGGAACTCGGGGGCGAGGAGGAATCTTCTCCTGGTGGTCCAGAGCCCGATCAGGCCGGCCACGAAGGAGGTCATCCCGAAACCGATCATGAGGCGGAAGCCCCAGTACGTCACGAAGACGTTCGGGATGTAGCCGGCGGGCTTGCCGCCGTACTTGGCCGCCTCGGCTTCGGCGGTGTTGTTGATGCCGGGGACGGCCGAACTGAAGTCGCTCTTGGCCAGGAAGGAGAGCGCCGCCGGCACCTCCAGCTCCACCGAGTTGTGGCCCTTGGTGACGTCGCCGACCGCGAAGACCGAGAACGGTGCGGGCGACTGGGTGTCCCAGAGCGCCTCGGCGGCGGCCATCTTCATCGGCTGCTGCTCGAACATCACCTTTGCCAGGGTGTCACCGCTGATCGCGGTGCCGAGGCCGGCCACCACGGCCATCGCCAGGCCGACCCGCAGCGACGTCCGCATGGTGGCGACCTTCTTGCGCTGGTCCGCGGTGACCTCTCCGGCCGCGGCGGCGCGCCTGGCCCGGACCAGGTGGTACGAGGCGATGCCGACCATGAAGGCGGCGCCGGTAAGGAAGGCGGCGGTGAGGGTGTGGAAGACCACGACCAGGGTGGTGTCCTGGAACAGCACCTTGGTGATGTCGGTCAGCCGCGCCTTGCCGGTGGCCTTGTCGACGGCGTAGCCGACCGGGTGCTGCATCCAGGAGTTGGCGGCCAGGATGAAGTACGCGGAGAGCACGGTGCCGATCGACACCATCCAGATGCAGGCGCAGTGGATCTTCTTCGGCAGCTTGTCCCAACCGAAGATCCACAGGCCGATGAAGGTGGACTCGAAGAAGAAGGCGATCAGCGCCTCCATCGCGAGCGGGGCGCCGAAGACATCGCCGACGAAGCGTGAATAGTCGGACCAGTTCATCCCGAACTGGAACTCCTGCACGATCCCGGTCACCACGCCCATGGCGATGTTGATCAGGAAGAGCTTGCCCCAGAACTTGGTGGCGTGGAAGTACTTCTCCTTGCCGGTCCGTACCCAGGCGGTCTCCAGGCCGGCCACGGTGGCGGCGAGGCTGATCGTCAACGGCACGAACAGGAAGTGGTAGACGGTGGTGACACCGAACTGCCATCTCGCGATGGTCTCGTGAGCGACTGCTAGCTCCACGGCGCCCTCTCTCTGGTCGTTCCCCGCGCTTCGGACGAGCCGTGCCTTCGGCATGAGAGCGATCAGCACGGACTTGTCCGCTTGTGAACGTGAACACGTTCACAAGGGAAGTATCTCCCATGCTTACGACAGCGCGGACAGTGGGGGGTGGGTCTCGGATGGTCGAACGGACCATCCGACGCGGCCATGGCCTGCGACAAGAAACGGACGGCAGGACAACGGCGGGCTTCTTCGCCGCTCGGGAGCTTGACGGCACGACTGCGCGGCGACCCTCCAGGCAAGGGCCGGACGGGCACTCCTCACGGGCCGGCGGGCCTCCCCCGGGCCGCCGGCCCGCCCTGGAACGCCTGCCCGGAAGACCCTGTCCCGAAGGCATGCCCGAAAGACCCCGCCGCAGGAGGGGCCGATCACCCCGGCGGCAGGGACGCCCCCTTGCTCAGTGGCTCTGCGCGGGGATGTGGACGCGGAAGGCGGCGCCCCGGCCCGGGGCGGTGGAGAGGGTGAGGGTGCCGTCGTGGGCGTGGACCAGGGCGGTGGCGATGGCCAGGCCGAGGCCGGCGCCACCGCCCTCGTGGCGGCTGCGGGAGGCGTCGACGCGGTAGAAGCGCTCGAAGACCTGGGCGGCCTGCTCCTCGGTCAGACCGGGGCCCGAGTCGGCGACTTCCAGCAGGCAGCGGCCGTCCCCCGTGGTGCCGACCCCGATCCGGACTGCGGTGCCCGAGGGGGTGTGCTTGACCGCGTTGCCGACCAGGTTGGTCACCACCTGCCGCAGCCGGGCCTCGTCGCCGAGCACCGGAGCGGGCTGCGGGGCGCCGCTGCCGTCGGGCCCGGTGAGGGAGACCGGGCGGCCGGGGTCGAGCGCGGTCAGGTCGTGCAGGGCGTCGGCGGCCAGCGTGCGCAGGTCCATCGGGGCCAGGTCGAGCGGGCGCTCCTCGTCGAGCCGGGCGAGCGTGAGCAGGTCCTCGACCAGCCCGCTCATCCGGACGGCCTCGCTCTCGATCCGGTCCATCGCCCGGTCCACGTCGGGCAGCGCGCCCATCCGGTACAGCTCCGCGAAGCCCCGGATGCCCGCGAGCGGGGTGCGCAGCTCGTGCGAGGCGTCGGCGACGAAGCGGCGCATCTTCGCCTCGGACTCGGCGCGGGCGGCGAACGCGGCCTCGATCTGGGTGAGCATCCCGTTGAGAGTCGCGGAGAGCCGTCCCACCTCGGTGCCGGGCGGGAGTTCGGGCATCCGGTGCGAGAGCCGTCCGGCGGCGATCAGCTCGGCGTCCTGCTCGATCCTGGCGAGCGGGCGCAGCCCGGCCCGTACCGCGATCGCGCCGAGCGCGGCGATCAGCACCAGGACGGCGCCGCCGATGGCCCAGAAGGACGCGCGCAGCTTGGCCACCGTGGCGTCCACGTCGTCCATCGAGACCGCGGCAAGCAGGTAGGAGGGGGCGGCGAACGGGTTGCCGCCGGTGTGCAGCAACGGGAGCACGACCACCCGCCAGCGCCCCTGACCGGTCTGGTCAGGGAGGTCGAATCCGGTCAACTCTCCTGCATGCTGATGCAGTTGACTGTACGTCAGCTTCCCGAGGTCGGGTGCCGGATCGGTATCGGCGATCGGCTGCCGCATGGTCTGCTGGACCGTGCCGTCGGCGGACAGGTACTGCACCACGTACTGGCTGGGCAGGAACTGCCCGGCCCGGCGCAGGTTCGGGCTCGGGTTGTTCTGGCGGTTGCCGCCGAAACCGCGGTGCGACAGCGGTTCGGCGAACCGGAGCAGCTGCTGGTCGGCCCGGTCGGCGAGCTGAACGCGGACGGTCCCGAGGACGACGGTATCGCTCACCACCAGTCCGGTGGCCACCAGCAGCACCGCGAGCACCAGCAGCCGTGCCCGCAGCGACAGCCGGGCGAACCGGGACAACCGGGCGGACCTGGCCAGACGGGCGAGCCAGGACAGCGCGGCGAACCGGGGCGGGCGGGTGAGCCGGGGCGGCCTCGGCAGTCCGAGGAACTTTCCGGGCAGGCGGAGGCGGCGCACGGGTTCAGTGCTGGGGCGGGCGGCGCAGGGCGTAACCGATGCCGCGCACGGTGTGGATCAGCTTGGGACCGTGCGCGGGCCCGGAGTCGAGCTTGCGGCGCAGGTAGGAGATGTACGACTCGACGATGGAGAGGTCGCCGCCGAAGTCGTACGCCCAGACGTGGTCGAGGATCTGGGCCTTGGAGACCACCCGGCCGACGTTGGCCATCAGGTAGTGCAGCAGCTTGAACTCGGTCGGCGAGAGCGAGATCGTCCGCTCGCCGCGGGTGACCTCGTGGGCGACCGGGTCGAGGGTGAGGTCGCCGACCACCAGCCGGCCGTCCTCCGTGGGGCCGCCGGCCCGGCGCAGGATGGCCCGGATCCGGGCGATCAGCTCCTCCAAGCTGAACGGCTTGGTGACGTAGTCGTCGGCGCCGGCCGCGAGCCCCTGTACCTTGTCGCCGGTGCCGTCCTTGGCGGTGAGGAAGAGCACTGGGACGTGCTCGGCGGCCTGCGGCCACTGGGCCTGCTGGCGCAGCCGCTCGACCACGGTGAAGCCGTCCAGGTCGGGCAGCATCACGTCGAGCACCACCAGGTCGGGCCGCTCGGCGGCGACGGCCTGCAGCGCCTCCTCGCCGCTCGCGGCGGAGGCCACCCGGAAACCGGAGAAGCGCAGGCTCGCGGAGAGCAGCTCACGGATGTTCGGCTCGTCGTCCACCACCAGCAGGAACGGTTCGCCGCCTGAGCCAGCCTGACGTGCGGGTACGCCCGCTGTGGCGGTACCGCTGGCTGTCGAAACTGTCCCTTGCACTGCTGTTCCGCCTCCCGGTCGGACGATGCATCCTCGTTGGACGATAGCCCGGGGAGGCTACGCGTGGTTGATGAGGACGGGATTAGACGTGCATCGACCAGGTAACGCCCACGGGCGCGGGGCCTTCCTCGGCCGACCGCGTGCGCGACCGGCGCGCCACGGCGGACGAGGCTCCCCCGCGCCCCATTGAAGTATCAGGCAGCCGCGACCGAGGTGGCGGCCGCGGCCGTGGTGGCGGCCGCGCGGGCGTGGGCGCGCTTGCCGTAGGCGATGCTCCAGACGATCAGGGCGGCCGTGGCTCCGTAGGAGAGCACGGAGTTCACGGCGACCATCGCGCCGCTGCTCAGGACGTACGAGAGGACGATCCGCAGTGCCGCCTCGGCGATCGAGCCCAGGCCCCAGACCAGGGTCATCGTGCGCTGGACCTTGCGGAAGCCTTCGTAGGCCCACAGGCCGTTCCAGTGGTCGATCGACTCGCGGGAGCCGTCGGTGGCGAACTTGCGGCCGAAGTAGAACATCAGCGGACGCGGAGCGGCCAGCGTGGCCAGGCAGACCAGGCCGAAGAGACCGGTGATCGCCGAGTCCTTGACCAGGAGCAGCCGGGCCGAGTGCGGACCGACGAGGGTGACCGCCAGGGTGAGCGCGACGATGATCAGGCTGAAGATGCCGAACTCGTCGATCTTGCGCTGCCAGGCGATGCTGATCAGCATGCCCAGGATCGGCCAGGCCGCCGAGGCCAGCAGCGCGGTGTACTCCGGATACCCGTGCGATTTGAGCTGACTTTCGGTCAGGATCGGCGCGACGATGTTGAAGATGATGGTGAACACCCAGCCGAGCGCGGCCGCGCCGCCTCGCCTGGCCGGAGTCTGGTCCGACACGATTCCCCCGATGATCATTTGATTTTGCCGGACCGGACAGTAGTGGATCCCGTGTTCGCTCCACCAGCCCCTGGCCCGGCTCCACCGCCCATGGGCCGGGCCCGGCCGATGGGGGATCTGCCGGGCCCGGTTCGTCCGACGACTGCGGGGTTCAGCCGTTGGACGAGTTGGATGGGTTGGACGGGTTGGACGGGTTGGACGGGTTGGACGGGTTACGGGCTCCGCCGAAGCCCCCGCCACCGAAACCGCCACCACCGAAGCCGCCGGGGCCACCGGATCCCTCTGTGAGCTGGGTGGCCGCGTAGCCGCCGGAGGAGTCGGGGGTGCCGATCACGGTCACGCTCTGGCCGGGCTGGAGGTCGGAAACCTTGCCCTCCTTGTTGAGCTGGACCTTGGTGCTGTCGCCGGTGGTCACCTTGACGGTGTTGCCGTTCGCATCGGTGAGGTAGACGGTGCCGCCGTCCACGGCCTTGACCGTGCCCCGGGTGAAGCCCGCCCCGCCCTGGCCGCCCTGGCCACCGCCGCGGCGGCCGCCACCGCCCTGGCCGCCACCGCCCTGGCCAGTGCCGAAGCCCTGGCCGCGCTGGCCGGCGGCGCGCTGGGTGGTGTTGCTCTTCCCGTTGCCCTGCTCGTACCAGACACCGCCGGCGAAGGAGAACACCGCGATGGCCGCGCCGGCCAGGGCCAGGGTGACCCAGGGCAGCTTGCGGCGCGGCGGCGCGGCCAGTTCGGCGGTGACGTCGCGGGCGTCCGGCGGGGTGGCCAGCAGCTCGACGTGCGCGGCGGGGTCGGCCGGCGCTGCGGGCTTCGCCGACGGCTCGTGTTCGGAGGTCATGTGGCCTTCTTCTGCTCGTCTCAGGGGTCTGCTCGTGGGGGGTCTACTCGTGCCGGAGGGCGTCGATCGGGCGCAGCGAGGCGGCCCGGTTGGCGGGATAGCTGCCGAAGAACAGGCCGATGGCCACCGCGATGGCGAAGGCGCCGAGCACCGACTGCGGGATGACCACCGGTTTGATGCCGACGACGCTGAACTGCGAGCCGACGATCCCGGCCAGCACCCCGAGCCCGGCGCCGAGCACCGACAGCAGGGTGGACTCGGTGAGGAACTGGCCCAGGATGACCGCCTTGGGGGCGCCGAGCGCCTTGCGGATGCCGATCTCCCTGGTCCGCTCGGTGACGGTGACCAGCATGATGTTGGTGATCCCGATCCCGCCGACCAGCAGCGAGATCGCGGCGACCGCGCCGAGCAGCACGGTGAAGGTCTTGGTGGTGCTCTCCCGGGCGGTCAGCAGCGAGGTCTGGTTGCTGATCCGGAAGTCCGCCTTGCTCGGGTCCGAGATCCCGTGGGTGCCCATCAGGATCCGGGTGATGTCGCTCTGCGCGGCGGTGGTGGCGTCGGCCGAGGACGCCTGCACCAGGATCTGGTTGACCGAGCCGAAGCCGGTGAAGGCGTTCTGCACGGTGGGCAGCGGCGCGATCACCACGTCGTCCGGGTCGTTGAAGCCGGTGCTGCCCTTGGTGGCGAGCACGCCGACCACGGTGAACGGGGTGCCGCCGACCACGATCCGCTTGCCGACCGGGTCCTCGTCCGCGAACAGCTGGGCGGCGGTGGTGGAGCCGATCACCGCGACCTTGCGGGAGTTCAGCACGTCGTCGTTGCTGAAGTAGTCGCCGTGCGCCACCTTCTGGTTGGCGGTCTCGAAGTACGCCGGGTAGGTGCCGATGATCGAGCCCGGGGTGTACGAGATGTTCCCGTAGAGCGCGGTGGCGGTGGTGGTGACCACCGGGGCGACCGACTTGATCGACGGTGCGTCGGTGGCGGCGGCCAGCGCCTTGGCGTCGTCCACGGTGAGCTTCTTGGCAGCCGAGCCGCTGCCGCGGGCGTTCATCGAGGAGACGGTGAGCGAGTTGGTGCCGAGCGAGGTGATCGAGTTCTTGACGGCCTGCGAGGAGCCGTTGCCGACCGCCAGCAGCAGGATCACCGAGGCCACGCCGATCAGCACACCGAGCATGGTGAGCGCCGACCTGACCTTGTTGGCGGCCAGACCGCCGAGTGCGAAGCGGAGCATCTGCCAGACGATCACGGGCGGGCTCCGGTGAGTTCGCGCAGCGCGGGCGGCGGCCCGTCCACCGGGGCCTGCCGGACGTCGGAGATGATCTGCCCGTCGACCAGGCGCAGCACCCGCTTGGCGTGCTCGGCCACCTCGTCCTCATGGGTGATCAGTACGACGGTGCGGCCGGTGGCATTGAGGCCGTCGATGATGGCCAGCACCTCCTTGGTGGAGTGGCTGTCCAGGTTTCCGGTGGGTTCGTCGGCGAGCAGCATCGCGGGTGCGGTGACCAGCGCGCGGGCGACCGCCACGCGCTGCTGCTGGCCACCGGAGAGCTGGTTGGGCCGGTGCCCGGCGCGCTCCAGCAGGCCAACCAGCGAGAGTGCGGCGAGCGCCCGGCGCTTGCGCTCGGCGGCACGCACGCCGGCGTACGCCAGCGGGAGTTCCACCTGGGCGAGCGCAGTGGTGCGGGGCACCAGGTTGAACGACTGGAAGATGAACCCGATCTTGCGGTTGCGGACCAGGGAGAGCTGCTGCTCGTCCAGGTGCCCGACGTCGATGCCGTCCAGCAGGTAGCGGCCGGAGGTCGGGACGTCCAGGCAGCCCAGGATGTTCATCAGCGTGGACTTGCCGGAGCCCGAACTGCCCATCACCGCGACGTAGTCGCCCTGGGCGATGTCGAGGCTGACGCCCTGGGGCTCGCCGGTGCCGGGCGCGAGCGGGCCGCGCAGGGCGTGCACGGTCGCGTCGCCGTGGCCGTACGCCTTGGTGAGGTTGCGGATCTGGATCACCGGAGGCTGCTGGGCGGCCCGCTGCCGGGCCTCCCAGGCGGCCGCCGTCTGGGAGGGCGTCATCCGCGACCGCCCCCGCCACCGCCGTTGCCGCCACCGCCGTTGCCGCCACCGCCGTTGCCGCCACGGCCGCCGCCGAAGCCACCACCACCGCCACCGCCGCCGAAGCCGCCGCCACCGCCGCCCAGGCCGGGGAAGGAGCCGCCGGGGAAGCCGTTTCCGGTGCCCGCGGTGGTCGAGGTCAGCTGGACGTGCTCGCCCTCGGTCAGCCCGGAGACCACCTGGACCGTGGAGTCGCCCTCCACCCCGGCGGTGACGTCCACCCGCTCGGTGCTGCCGTCGTCGTGCACCACGGTCGCGGTCCGGGAGTCACCTGTGCCCGAGAGCGCGGCGGTCGGGACGGAGAGCGCGTTGTCGGCCTCGCCGGTGATCACCGAGATGGTGGCGCTGAGACCGGTCCGCAGCGAGCTGGTGTCACCGTCGATCTGCAGCACCGCGCCGTACTGGACCGCGCTGGAGGATCCGCCCGCGCCGCCGCTGCCCGAGCCGACCGGCAGCGAACTCACCGACAGCACGGTCGCCTTGAGCTGGGTGTCGGACTTCGCGTTCAGGGTGACGGTGGCCGCCTGGCCCTTCTTCAGCTTCAGCGAGTCGAGTTCGGAGAAGGACGCGGAGACCTGCATCCCGGCCGGGTTGGTCAGCACGATGAAGCCGCTCGGCGCGCTCGTCGTGCTCGAACCCGACCCGCTGCCACCGGACTTGCCGCTGCCGCTGCTGCCGGAACTGCCGCCCGAGCCGGAGCCGGCGGAGCCCGAGCTGCCCGCGACGGTGTCGCCGACCTTGCCGCCGACGGACGCGACCGTACCGTCCTCCGAGGCGACCAGGCTGGTGCCGGCGAGCGCCGCCTTGGCGTTGGTGAGCCCGGCCTCGGCCGTGGTCAGCTGCTGCTGGGCCTGGGCGACCTGGGCCGCGTCCACCTTGGTGGTGGTGACGGTGGTGGTCTTGGGGGCGGCCGACGCGCCTCCCCGGCCGCTGCCGCTGCTGCTGCCGCTGGCGGGGACCTGGGTGGTGGTGGTCTCGCCGTCCTGCGCCTTGGTGAGGTTGGCCTGGGCGGCGGTGAGCGCGGACTCGGCCGCGGTGACCTGCTGAAGTGCCTGCGTGGTGTCCACGGTGGCGAGCAGCTGGCCCTTCTTCACCGTGTCGCCGACCGCCACCTTGACCGCGGTCACCTTGCCGCCCGTGGCGAAGTCCTGCCCGGCGTCGCCGGGGGAGGAGAGCGTGCCGGAGCCGGAGACCGTGGCCAGCACGGTGCCCTTGGTCACCGTGGCGGTACGGGTCTGCGGCCGGCCCGCGGCCGTACTGGTACCGCTGTCCAGCGTGGCGTACGCCAGGGCGGCACCGCCCAGCAGGACCACGCCGAGCGCGGAATTGACGAGGACGGCACCACGCCGTCGCGGGAGCACCTTCATGGGGGTCAGCGTGACGCGGTGCTCTTGCCAAGTCCTGGGGCAGGCCTGGGAGCGAGCTGACGCCAGCAATCCGGACATTCAGCCGCATACCGGGTCCCGGGCGGCCGGAACTCTTCCTCCCGCTTGGGCAGCGGTTGATCGACCTCCCAGGGACTTCCCAGCATTTCCGGTCCGCTTTCTGATCCGGCCCGGCCCCTCCGGGGGCAGCAGCCGTCAGGGGCAGGCCCGTTGGCCCTGGAGCTCTCGACGGTCAGTCGGCCAGCCGGCCCGCGAAGTGGTCCATGTAGGCCCGCATGTCGAAGTGGGCGTGCCCCGAGAGCGAGAACACGATGGCCTTCGCCTCCCCGCTCTCCCGGCAGGCCGGCGCCTCGTCGACGGTGGCCCGGACGGCATGGCAGGACTCGGGCGCGGGCACGATGTCCTCGCTGCGCGCGAACCGCACCCCCGCCTCGAAGCAGGCGTCCTGCCTCCCGCGCGCTGGTGAACTCCTGGGCGACGACCTCCGGCGGGAGGAGCGGTGCCAGGTCCTCCTCGGTGACCGGCTTCCTGGTCCCCGGGTGCAGCAGCGGCGGTACCGGCGACGGGAGATCGGGCAGCACGTTGCACCGGGCGGTGGGGATCTCGTCCTCGGGCAGCAGGTACTTGAGAGTGGTCATCACGCCGCTCTCCGTCGCAGGGGCGCTGACGCAGGTGCTCCTTCCACCCGGCTGCGCGCCTCGCACCACCCTCGACGACGCAGGGGCACGGCGCGCACATCGGCGCGCCGTGCCCCTGCCGGCCGGGCCCGCGGGAGGTCAGAGCTCCTTGCGGAAGGCCGCGGCGGTGGCCAGGAAGATGCTGTTGGCCTCGGTCTCGCCGATGGTGACCCGGACGCCCTCGCCCGGGAAGGGACGGACCACCACGCCGGCCTCGGCGCAGGCGGCGGCGAAGTCGAGGGTGCGCTCGCCCAGGCGCAGCCAGACGAAGTTGGCCTGGGAGTCCTCGACCGTCCAGCCCTGCTCGGCGAGACCCGCGGCGACCCGGGCGCGCTCCTGGACCAGTGCCTCGACGCGCTCCAGCAGCGCGTCCTCGGAGCGCAGCGAGGCGAGGGCCGCGTCCTGGGCGATCCGGCTGACGCCGAACGGCACGGCGGTCTTGCGAAGCGCGGTGGCCACCGGCTCGTGCGCGATGGCGAAGCCGACCCGCAGTCCCGCCAGGCCGTACGCCTTGGAGAAGGTGCGCAGCACGCAGACGTTGGGGCGGTCGCGGTAGAGGTCGATCCCGTTGGGGACCTGCTCGTCGCGGATGAACTCGATGTACGCCTCGTCGATGACGACCAGGATGTCGCTGGGGACGGCGTCCAGGAAGCGCTCCAGCTCGGCACGGTGGATCACCACACCGGTGGGGTTGTTGGGGTTGCAGACGAAGATCAGCCGAGTCCGGTCGGTGATCGCGGCGAGCATCGCGTCCAGGTCGTGCGCCTCGTCGGCGGTGAGCGGGACGGCGACCGGGGTGGCGCCGGCGACCTGGGTGATGATCGGGTACGCCTCGAAGGAGCGCCAGGCGAACATGACCTCGTCGCCGGGACCGGCGGTGGAGAGCACCAGGGACTGGGCGACGCTGACCGAGCCGGTGCCGGTGGCGATGTGCTCGGCGGGGACGCCGAAGCGTGCGGCCAGTTCGGCGGTGAGCTCGGTGACCGCCATGTCGGGGTAGCGGTTCAGCGAGCCGGCGGCGGCCACGGCGGCCTCCAGCACGCCCGGCAGCGGGTCGTAGGGGTTCTCGTTGGAGGACAGCTTGTACGAGTCGGCGCCGGCGGGCTTACCGGGCTTGTAGGTCGGAATGGCGTCCAGGGTCGGCCTCAGCCGGGGCCCCTGCGCTGCCGTCTCGCTCACGGTGCTCTCCTTCTGCTCATTGCTGTTCGTGCGGCGGGCACGTGCCGCCTGGTGGCCGCAATGCGATCGGTGCCCGGTGCCGCCGGGGTCGCCGCGCGGTGCCGAACCCTTCCGACGCACCCGTTCCGCCCCGGTCGGGTGCCTTGAACGATACCGATCGCGCTCACCCGTAGGAGTGAGATGCTCCTCGGGGCCATGGACGCGGATCAGCCATTCTGCCGGGTTCCGACGGCACATGTCAGAGGTGGGAAGCCGGAATTGGTGCGGATATCCAAGGGGACAACCGCGACAGTTCATGGAGAAACGGTACTTCTCGCCCGAGGGCCGCCCCGGTCACGGACCGCCGCCATGCGCCATACGATCGGTCAGCCATGACAGCAGCAGCCAATCAGAGCGGTCGGCGACCCACCTCTCGGCGTCTGGAGCGGGCCGGCATCCGGGATGTGGCGGCAGCCGCCGGAGTGTCGATCACCACTGTCTCGGACGCCCTCAACGGCAAGGGCCGCCTGCCCGACGAGACCAGAAGCCGGGTGCGCGAGGTCGCCGAGCGCCTCGGCTACCGCCCGTCCGCGGCCGCCCGGACCCTGCGCACCGGCCGGTCCGGACTGATCGGGCTGACCGTCACCACCTACGGCGAGGAACCGTTCACCTTCACCGAGTTCGCCTACTTCGCCGAGATGGCCCGGGCGGCCACCAGCGCGGCGCTCGGCCGCGGGTACGCCCTGGTGGTGCTGCCCGCCTCCTCGCGGCACGACGTCTGGAGCAACATCGCGCTGGACGGCACCGTGGTGATCGACCCGCCCGACCAGGACCCGCTGGTCAGCGAGCTGTACCGGTCGGGCGTACCGGTGGTCAGCGACGGCAAGCCCGGCAACTGCCCGGTCACCGCCTGGGTGGACAACGACCACGAGGCCGCCGTGCTGGGCATCCTGGACCACCTCTCCGAGGCCGGCGCCCGCCGGATCGGCCTGCTCACCGGGACCAGCACCGACACCTACACCCGGCTCTCCACCGAGGCGTACCTCGCCTGGTGCAAGCGGGTCGGCCAGGAACCGGTCTACGAGACCTACCCCGCCCACGACCCGGCCGCCGGCGCGGTCGCCGCCGACCGGCTGCTGGCCCGCCCGGACCGCCCCGACGCGGTGTACGGCCTGTTCGACCCCAACGGCACCGACCTGCTCGCCGCCGCCCGCCGGTACGGCCTGCGGGTCCCCGACGACCTGCTGCTGGTCTGCTGCAGCGAGAGCGACGTGTACGCGGGCACCGAACCGCCGATCACCACCCTCTCGCTCAAGCCGCGCCGGATCGGCACCACCGTGGTCAACCTGCTGATCGACGCCATCGAGGGAGTCGACTCCGGCACGGGCGTGGCGCTCTCCGACCTGACCGGGGGCACCCGGCTCTTCCCGCCGCGCTTCCGCACCGCCGGCACCGGACCGCCGCCGGGCACCCTGATGCCCACCGAGCTGATCGTGCGGGCGTCCTCGCAGCGCCGCAGTCCCCGGACCACCATCAGCGCACCCCGCCCACCGGGCGAGGTTTAGGGCCTGTCCGGCGGATCTTTCCGGGCGCGCGGCGCCGGACAGGCCCTGGACCGCCACACGATGGGACAAATCGGGTCGTACACCGCCCCGGTTGAGGCGCCGGAAGCACCGTCCGCGCCCGCTCGGAGCGGGTCGGCGAGACTCTCCGGCCGATTGGATACCGACCAGGTGAGGACGCCGGGAGAGTGGTCTTCCTATGATGGGCGAATGACACCCGAGGACCGCTTCCCCGGGCCTGAACTGCCCGACTCAGGCCCCCACCACCCCCAGGACCTCGACGTGCTCCCGTACGGCTCCTACTACGAGCCTCCCGAGCCGCCGCCCGGGTACGGCTACGACACCACTTACAGCGGCTACGGCGGCGCCCGCTTCCTCGAACAGCACTGGCCGACGCACAGTCACCCCGACGACGTGACAGTGCAGATGGTCCACCGCGAGCCGCTGCCGGCGCCGGTCCACCACGAGGACCGGCCGACCATCGAACTGGGTCCACCGCTCGCTCCGCCGCCACCCGAGGAAGTCCACTTCCCGTATCCGCAACCCACCCCGGGCGAGGCTCCGGGCCCGCTGTACGTGGTCGGCGACGTGCACGGCTATCTCGACGAACTGCGGGCCGCGCTGCACCAGCAGGGCCTGATCGACGCCGAGGGCCACTGGTCCGCCGGTCGCGCCAGGCTCTGGTTCCTCGGCGACTTCACCGACCGCGGCCCCGACGGCATCGGCGTCATCGACCTGGTCATGCAGCTCGCCGCCGAGGCCGCCGCCGCGGGCGGCTACTGCCGGGCCCTGATGGGCAATCACGAACTGCTCTTCCTCGGCGCCGCCAAGTACGGCGACGAGCCGGTCCAGTCCACCGCCGGCACCGCCTCCTTCCTCGCCGCCTGGCGGCTCAACGGCGGCCAGCAGCAGGACCTGGACCGCCTGGAGCCGCACCACATCAGCTGGCTCTCCCGGCTCCCCGCGATGGCCCTCGAGGACAACCACCTGCTGCTGCACTCCGACACCACCGCCTACCTGGAGTACGGCGAGTCCATCGCCGAGGTCAACGACGCGGTGCACCACCTGCTCGCGGACGAGGGCGCGGACGAGTGGTGGGACTGCTTCCGCCGCTTCACCAAGCGGTTCGCCTTCCGCGGCCAGGCCGGGCCGATGGCCGCGCACGAGCTGCTCGCCGCGTACGGCGGGCAGCGCGTGGTGCACGGGCACAGCCCGATCCCGTACCTCACCGGCTCCACGCACGCCGAGGAGGGCGTGCCGCCGCACATCCCCGGCCCGTACATCTACGCGGACGAGCTGGCCATCGCGATGGACGGCGGGGTCACCATGGAGGGTCGACTGCTGGTCGCCCGACTGCCCCTCAACTGACGCCGAATCAACGCCTCGCGCCCGGCCCGGACTCTCCGGCCGGGCGCCGTGTTTTCGAACGGCAGTACCGGAGTGAACAGCAGTCCGATACCACAAGGGTGCTCGTACCACTGAAAATCCGGAAACCGACTGTCAGTCACTCGCTGCTCGCCCCTACCATCGATGCACCATGCCGGGCCGGGTCCCGGTCGCTCCGAGCACCGGCACCCGACGGTCCACCGGCATGGACCAGTCCACCTCCGTGATCCAGCGGAACGGGGTACCCATGACCACCACCCCACATCTGCTCGCCGAGGACCGCCCGGACTTCGAGCGCATCCTCGACGAAGCCCTGCGCGCCCCGGAGATACTCGCTGCCCTGGCCGGGGCCGGCCCGCACCTCACCGCCGCCCAGCTCCGCACCAAGGCCCTGCTCGCCGCCGACACCGCCGCGGCCGGCGCAGCGGACGAATACCTTCGCTACACCGGGCTGCGCACCGCCCTGCGGCACCAGGAGGGCGCCCGACCCCGGACGCGGCCGGAGCCGGAGCCGGCCCCCGCGCCGGCCGAACAGGGCGTCGGGCTGCTGCCCGCGCTCACCGTGCTGGCGCCGATCCTCTCCTGGTCGGCGGCGGCCGTCCTGCTGCTGCTCGGCTACACCCTGCGCGCCACCAGCCCCGCTCTCGCCCTCGGACGGGCCGTGGTGACCGCCGGGTGGACGGCACTGGCCGTCGGCGTCGCCACGCTGGTGACCGGCGCGGTCGGACTGATGCTCACCGCACTGCGCGACAGCACGGCACCGCCGCCGTACGCACCGCCGCAGACGGCAGCACAGCCCCAGGCGGCGGCACAGCCTCGGGCGGCGGCCGGGGCGGCGCCCGACGGCGGGACTGGTGGCGGCGCTGGCGGCGGCACTGGCGGCGGCCGGACGGACGCTCCCACGCCATCGGACGGCCTCGCCGAGGCCCGGCTCGCCTGGCACACCGCGCTGCTCGAACGCGCGCTGCTCCCCTACCTGCGTGCCAACCTGAGCGCCGAACCCGCGCTCCCCGCCCAACCGGCCGCCCACCCCAACCCGCCGGAGCTGCTCAGCCCCGGCTACAGCCGCGCGGCCTTCGGCAGCCCGGGCTTCACCAGCCCGGGTGCCGAGAACCTGACCGGCCCCGAGGGCCGTACGCCGCGTACCGCCGAGTTCAGCAGCCCGGGCTACAGCCCACCGGGCTTCACCGGACCGGACGAGGTCTGACCGTCCGGCGTCACCGGCGGTCAGACCGTCCGGCCCCGGCTTGCGGTCCCACGGCGGGCGATGGCCGACCGCGCGGAGGCCGGGAGTTCGGGATCCACCAGGTCGACGGTCAGCTTGGTGACGTGCCGTCAGTCCGCCCTCGCGGGCTTGAGGGCGGTGCCGATGTTCTGGCAGACCTGGCGGAGCCGAGCAGTCGCACCCCTGTCGGCCGAAACGACCAGTTACAGCGTCGCGAGGTTGGCGGCCAGGTCGTCGAGCCCGTAGGAGCCCTGGGAGAGCGCCTTCATGTGCCAGGCCTTGAGGTCGAAGGCGCCGCCGTGCCGCTTCCTGGCGGCCTCGCGGCCCCGCAGCCAGGCACGTTCACCGAGCTTGTAGCTGATCGCCTGACCCGGCCAGCCGAGGTAGCGGTCCACCTCGCCGGTGCGGCGCTCGACCGAACTGCCGTGGTAGGCGGCCATGAACGCGGTGGCCAGCTCCGGAGTCCAGCGCTCGCCCGGGTGGAAGGGGGAGTCGGCGGGGATGGCGAGTTCCAGGTGCATGCCGATATCGATGATCACGCGGATGATGCGCAGCATCTGCTTGTCGAGGTAGCCGAGGCGGCGGCCCGGGTCGGATAGGAAGCCGAGTTCGTCCATCAGCCGCTCCGCGTACAGGGCCCAGCCCTCGGTGTTGGCACTGACACTGCCCAGGGTCACCTGGTAGCGGCTGAGCCGGTCGGCGACCTCGACCCAACGGGCCAGCTGGAGGTGGTGGCCCGGAACGCCCTCGTGGTACCAGGTACTGACGATCTCCCAGGTCGGGAAGGTGTCCTTGCCGAGGGTCGGCAGGTAGGTCCGGCCGGGGCGGCTGAAGTCGAGGCTGGGACGGGTGTAGTGGGGCGCGGGGGAGCTGCCGGGGGGCGCGATCCTCGACTCGACCCGGCGCAGCGGCCCCGAGATGTCGAAGTGGGTGCCGTCCAGCGCCGCTATCGCCTCGTCCATGATCTGCTGCAGCCAGACCCGGATCTCCTCCTCCCCCTTGATGACGTGGCCGTACTCGTCCAGGTGGTGCATGGCCTCCAGCACGGTGGCGCCGGGCAGGATGCGGCCGGCCTCGGCCCGCATCTCGGCCAGGTTCCGGTGGAACTCGTCCCAGGCCCAGGCGTACGCCTCGTCGACGTCGACGTCGGCGCCGGTGGAGAAGCGGGCGGACCGCAGGTAGCGTTCCCGGCCGACCGGGTCCGGGACTCCGGCGGCGGCCGGCAGGTACGTCCCGTGCAGCCAGTCGCGGAACTCGCCGACGGCGGCGCTCGCCCCGACGGCGTCGTCGTCCAGCCCGGGGCGCTGCCCGGTGGCGCAGTCGGAGACGAAGTCGGCGAACCAGCTGGTGCCGCCGGTGTCCCGGCCGGTCCAGGCGTCGAGTTGGCGGATCACGGCGCCCACCTGGCGCGGGGCGGAGAGCAGACCGCGTGAGATCCCCTCGGTCAGGGTGGCCCGGTAACCGTCCAGCGCGCCGGGGAGGTTGCGCAGCCGGCCGGCCACCGTCGCCCAGTCCTCCTCGGTCTCGGTCGGCATCAGGATGAAGATGGAACGCAGCCGCTGCACCGGGGAGTTGAGGTTGCGCAGCGAGCGGTAGTGGTCGCCGGCGTCGTGCACGGCGAGTTCGGCGGTGAGACGCTCGCGCAGCAGCCGGGCGCAGGCCTGCTCGGCGGGGTCGGTTCCCGCCTCCTGGCCGTCGAGCCTGCCGAGGGTGCCGCGGGCGAGTTCGGCGAGCGCCTCGAAGCCTTCCGGCGACAGGTCGGGCTGCCGGTCGTCCCCCGGGTTCAGCCCCAACGCGGTGGCGACCGACGGGTCCTGCGCGGCCACCCGCTCCACGTGGCCGTCGGCGATACGTCGTGGTGTGCTCAAGTCATCTGACATTCCTTCATATTGGCGCTCCGGTGGCCCGGCCGTCAGCACCCAGCCCCGCCCCGGCCGCCGCCCTGGGATTTCCGCCGCCGAACGCCGGCCCGGGGCAGGCCGCTCCACGGCCCCGTCCGGCCGCCCGCCACCGGCGGACCCGTGAGGTGGGGACGCGGGCCGGAGCCGGCCACCGGGCGCCGACGGGCTCACGGCTCCCGGTTCAGAGCTCCCACAGCCCCTTTCCCAGCGTGGTGAGCCCACCCGCCAGCGCGAGCGACAGCACCGCCCACCGGGCGTACCTCTCCGGCACCCGGTCGGCGAGCGCCCTCCCGATCAGCGCTCCCCCCGCGATGCCCGCCGCGGCCAGCAGCCACACCGTTCCGGTGAGCCGTGGCACGCCTTTGGCCGAGACGGAGAGGGTGTTGACCAGGACCCCGTAGAACTGCGCATTGGGCACGAACTCCCCGGCCGTCCAACCCGCGTTGACCGCGTACAGGGAGACGGCCGGCCCGCCCACCCCGGCTGCGGAGTTCATGAACCCGCTGGTGGCGCCCGCGGCGATCGCCCCGCTGACCCCGCGCAGCGCGCGCACTCGGGCCCCGGCCATCACCAGCACCACCGCCGCGGTCACCAACGCTCCCACGCCGGCCAGCAGTTCGGGCTCCGGCATCCGCGCGGCCAACCAGGCCCCGGCCGGGACGGTACACGCGGCCGCGACCACCAGCGGGAGCATCGCGGTCAACCGGACCTGCCGCCAGGTGCCCGCCAGCCCGATCGCGCTGATCGCCCCCGCCGCGCAGTTCGCCAGCACCACCCCCTGGCCCGGTCCGAGCAGCAACACCAGCACCGGCGCCGCGACCAGAGCGAACCCGATCCCGGCCAATCGCTGCACGGAGGCGCCCAACAGCACGACACACCCCAGCAACAGATCGGCGACATGCCGTTCCAACATGGTCGTCCCGTCGTTCAGCCCAGCTAAACGATCTTAGTCCGTTCCCGTCTTGATGGCGCGGCCCGTTCGGCGGATCGTGGAAGACGTCGCCCGGTCCCGGCCCCCAGGGAGCCTCCGGCACCGGTTGAACGGCACACCGGCCACGCGGGTGCCCGCCAACGGCACCGTGTGTCCCACCACCGACCGGCCCAGCAGGCCGCGACCCCGGAAGCGAAGTGACCGTCATGCGTGTGAAAGCCTTCGACCACCTGGTCCTCAACGTCCAGGACATCGAGCGCGCACTGGAGTTCTACTGCGGACCGCTCGGCCTGGAGCCGGTGCGGGTGGACGAGTGGCGGGCCGGCCGGGCCCCCTTCCCGTCGGTGCGGGTCAGCGCCGAGACCATCATCGACCTGGTGAGCGGCCCCCGGGAGGGATCGAACGTCGACCACTTCTGCCTCACCGTGGAGCCGCTGGACTGGCAGGAGGCCATCGACTCGGGCGTCTTCACCGTCCTGGACGGGCCGGTCGGCCGGTACGGCGCGCGCGGCAGCGCAACCTCGGTCTATGTGCGGGACCCGGACGGCAACACCATCGAACTGCGCTGGTACCCGCAGGACGCCGAGGGGTGATTCCGGGGGCCCCTGGTGCGCCCCACCGTGCATGAACGCCGTACGGAGGTCGGCGAGGCTGGGTGCGCCCTCGGCGAGTTGGTCCATGGCCCCGGGAAGGCGAGGCACCCTCGCCAGTTTGGCGGTGACTCTGCGGAGACGCTCTTCCACGCCTCATCGCTTCTCTCTGAAACGCATTCACCCGTCAAGCATTGCGCAGGTACAGCATCGTGCCAGCCCGCACCGACGCCTGGCCACCTCCGCACACGCGACGAGCGGCAGCGGTCCGAGCCGCTCGCATCCTCGGACTGGCCCGCGCGTCACGGGCTGGCTCAGCGCCTTGTCGTACATCGGCCAGGGCCCGGTGATCAGCTCCCAGCCGGCGCACGTGACCGTGGACGGCACCCCCGCCCCGTCCGACTCCAGCAGCCCGACCGCCCAGCCCGCCCAGCCTTCGCCGACCACTGAGGCCACCTCCGGCTCGACCTCCCCGGACAAGACGTCCACCAGCAAGGTCGTCCAGGCGGCCGACACCTCCTCGGCCCCGTTCGCCGATCTCACCCCCACCTCCACCTCGCTTGCCTCCACCGGCGCGAGCAACACCGGTGCCCTCGTCGGCGCAGGCGGAGCCCTCGTGGTGCTCGGCGCCGGCACGCTCTTCTTCACCCAGCGCCGCCGCCGTCAGGCACAGGGCTGACACGCGCGACAACGAAGCGGTGCCCCGAGCAGCTGAAGCTGCTCGGGGCACCGCCCGTTCTCCGCCGGACAGGCCCTGAGCGCCCGTAGCGCGGTTCGCGGCGATACGGCGCAGCGAGGCACCGAGATCGGGCGATTCGTCACCGGACAACAGCGTCGGTGTCACGGGTGGCGAAAAGGAGGGCTGCCCCGGAGCCCGGTCCCGGTTTCCGGGGCAGCCCCGACTGGCGTGCCGTCAGTCAGCCAGCGGCAGGTACACCCGGTTGCCGTGGGCCGCGAACTCCTCGGACATGGTCTTCATGCCCTCGACGGCCGCCGCGTCGTACTCCGGCGAGGCCCCACCGCCGCCGAACTTCTCGTTGATGGATTTGCTGATCTTCATCGAGCAGAACTTCGGCCCGCACATGGAGCAGAAGTGGGCCGTCTTGGCGGGCTCGGCAGGGAGGGTCTCGTCGTGGAAGTCGCGCGCGGTCTCCGGGTCCAGGGCCAGGTTGAACTGGTCCTCCCAGCGGAACTCGAAGCGGGCGTCGGAGAGGGCGTCGTCCCAGGCCTGGGCGCCGGGGTGGCCCTTGGCGAGGTCCGCGGCATGGGCGGCGATCTTGTAGGTGATCACGCCGGTCTTGACGTCGTCGCGGTTGGGCAGGCCCAGGTGCTCCTTGGGCGTGACGTAGCAGAGCATCGCGGTGCCCCACCAGGCGATCATCGCGGCGCCGATGCCCGAGGTGATGTGGTCGTAGCCGGGGGCGACGTCCGTGGTGAGCGGGCCGAGGGTGTAGAAGGGCGCCTCGTCGCAGATCTCCTTCTGGAGATCCATGTTCTCCTTGATCTTGTGCATCGGGACGTGGCCCGGGCCCTCGATCATCACCTGGACGTCCTTCGAACGGGCGATGCGCCCGAGCTCGCCCAGCGTCTGCAGTTCGGCGAACTGCGCCTCGTCGTTGGCGTCCGCGATCGAACCCGGACGCAGGCCGTCACCGAGCGAGAAGGTGACGTCGTAGGCGCGCAGGATGTCGCAGAGCTCCTCGAAGTTGGTGTAGAGGAAGTTCTCCTTGTGGTGCGCCAGGCACCAGGCCGCCATGATCGAGCCGCCGCGCGAGACGATGCCGGTCTTGCGACGGGCCGTCAGCGGGACGTAGCGCAGCAGTACGCCCGCGTGGACGGTCATGTAGTCGACGCCCTGCTCGCACTGCTCGATGATGGTGTCGCGGTAGACCTCCCAGCTCAGCTCCTCGGCCTTGCCGTCGACCTTCTCCAGTGCCTGGTAGAGCGGCACGGTGCCGATCGGCACGGGGGAGTTGCGCAGGATCCACTCGCGGGTGGTGTGGATGTTGCGGCCGGTGGAGAGGTCCATGACGGTGTCGGCGCCCCAGCGGGTCGCCCAGGTCATCTTCTCCACCTCCTCCTCGATGGAGGAGGTCACCGCGGAGTTGCCGATGTTGGCGTTGATCTTCACCAGGAAGTTGGTGCCGATGATGGCCGGTTCCACCTCGGGGTGGTTCACGTTCAGCGGGATGACGGCCCGGCCGGCGGCGACCTCGGCCCGGACGAACTCCGCCTCCAGGCCCTCGCGCAACGCGATGAACTCCATCTCCGGCGTGACGATCCCCCGCTTCGCGTAGGCGAGTTGGGTGACCGCGACGCCGTCCCGGGCGCGCAGCGGACGGCGCGGACGGCCCGGGAAGACCGCGTCCAGGTTGCGCAGGTTGCCGCCGCGCGGCGAGGTGTGCCGGATCCCGTCGTCCTCGGGGCGGGCCTCACGGCCGTCGTACTCCTCGACGTCGCCGCGCTGGCGGATCCACGCGTCGCGGAGCGCGGGCAGACCGCGGCGCACGTCCGGCTCGTACGCGGGGTCGGTGTACGGCCCTGAGGTGTCGTACAGCGGCACGGTGGTGCCGTTGGTGAGCCGGACCTCGCGGTACGGCACCCGCAGGTCGGGCCGGGAGCCCTCGTGGTACGCCTTCCGCCATGCCGGGGTCGGGTAGCCGGTGCTCGCGCTGGTGACCTTGGCGGTCGCCTCCGGCTCGCGGGCAGGCTGCTGTGCATCAAACGTGGTCATCTCGGACCTCTACTCCCTACGCCGGCATTACCCGGTCAGGTTCCTGCGGTCGGCGCAGCGTTCGGTACGCGTGTACCGGTCAGCGCCCTCTCAGCCCGGTGCTCCGAGCTCCCGTTTCGGCAGGCGGTGTTGCCTGCGTGAGACGTCCAACACCGTAGCGGGCGGAACCCGGGCGGTCCAGACGGGTTCCGGCCGTGCGCGGTGAGGGGCAGACTGGGGCCATGGTGGGCAACACGGGCCGGGTCACCGGCAAGGTCGGTGCCGGTCTGGTCGGCGAGGTGCTGGTACACGTACCTGAGCGGCAGGGGACGGAGGCGTTCCTGGCGCATCCGTCGGTGCCGGACGAGACGCTGCCGGTCGGCACGCCGGTGGTCGTGGTGGAGTACCAGCCGCCGCGCACGGTCTACGTGGCCCGCGCGCTGGCCTGAGCACCGCCGCCCGCGCACCGGCCTGAACACTGCTCCGACCGGACGGCACAAGTCCGAGTCATCCGTATTGTCATCGCGTTGACGGAATCTTGACGGGTTCGATGCAGAACACGAACCGTCCCGGCTTCACATTGGATCCCATCAGGCGCAGAATCTCCTGCTGCCACCGGTTCCGCGCCATCCTGCACAACAGAGCGCAGCCACGGAACCGGTGCCCTGAAGGGGGAGAATGCCGATGTTGATCGGCGTTGTGGGAGCGGTCGTCGCTCTCGTGGTCATCGTGACCGTGTTCAAGCTCATGTGGCGGGTTGCCGAACCCAACGAAGCACTGGTCATCTCCGGGTCCAAGCACCGCGCCGAGGGGGTCGGCGAGGGCCTGGGCTTCCGGATCGTCACCGGCCGCGGCACGCTGGTGGTGCCCGGCGTGCAGGCGGTCCGCCGGCTGTCGCTCGACCTGAACGAGGCCGAGCTGGACGTCGAGTGCGTGACGTCGCAGGGAATTCCGGTACACGTCAAGGGCGTTGTGATCTTCAAGGTCGGCGACGACGCGGTGTCGATCGCCAACGCCGCCCGCCGCTTCCTGGACCAGCAGAAGGCGATGGGCCAGCGGGTGCACAACGTGTTCGCCGGTCACCTGCGCTCCATCGTCGGCAATCTGACGGTCGAGGACATGATCCGCGACCGCGAGCGGCTGACCGGTGAGACCCGGGCCGCCTCCGGCACGGAGATGGAGAAGCTGGGTCTGATCATCGACTCGCTGCAGATCCAGGAGATCCTCGACCCGACCGGCTACATCAAGAACCTGGCCGCGCCGCACGCCGCCGCCGTCCAGCGCGACGCCCGCATCGCGGCCGCCGCAGCCGACCGGGAGGCCACCGAGGCCGAGCAGGAGGCCGCCGCGCGCAAGGCCGAGGCGACCCGCAACTCCGGTATCCAGCAGGCTGGTTACCAGGCCGAGCTGGAGAAGGCGACGGCCGCCGCGCTGCAGGCCGGGCCGCTGGCGCAGGCCGCCGCCCGGCAGGAGGTCGTGGTCCAGGAGACCAAGGTGGCCGAGCTGGAGGCGCACCGCAAGGAGCAGCAGCTCCAGGCGGACGTCCGCAAGCCCGCCGACGCCCGGGCGTACGAGACCCGTACCAAGGCCGAGGCCGAGCGTGACGCGCGGATCTCGGCGGCCGAGGCGCACGCCAAGGAGACCGAGCTGAAGGCCGGTGCCGAGGCGAACCGGCTGAAGATCGCCGCGGCGGCCGAGGCCGAGGCCACCCGGGCCCGGGGTCTGGCCGCCGCCGAGGCGACCAAGGCGACCGGCCAGGCGGAGGCCGCGGCGGCCGAGGCCAAGGGTCTCGCCCAGGCCGAGGCGGCCCGCGCGCTGGGTCTGGCCGAGGCCGAGGCGATCAAGGCCCGCGCGGCCGCGCTCGCCGAGAACCAGGAGGCCGTGGTCGCCCAGCAACTCGCCGAGAAGTGGCCCGAGATCGTCCGCGCGGGTGCCGAGGCCTTCGGCAACGTGGACCACATGGTGCTGCTGAACGGCGCCGACGGCATGGGCGAGATGTTCGCCAAGGCGCTGACCATGGGCGGCACCGGCCTCGGGCTCGCCCGCCAGCTGCTCTCCGCGATGAACGCGGGCGGCGGCGAGGCGGGGGCGGCGGACGCCGCGCCCACCGCCCCGGCCGCCAAGCCCGTTGCCCAGGCGATTCCGGTGCAGGAGCAGCGGAACTGATTCCACCGCGCACCGAATGAGCCGGGCCCGGCCACCGTTGTCTCGGTGGCCGGGCCCGGTGCCGTACTCAGGGAAGCGGGGGTCTTGGGGAAGCGGGGCGGCGGGGCTCAGGCGAGCGGGGCCGGGGTGCGCTCGGCCTCGGCGGCGACCAGGCCGTGGATCCGGCCGGCGGCGGCGTTGCCGGCCACGATGCCGATCAGGATCGCGGCGACGAGGAAGACCGTGCCCATCCAGGCCATGGTCGCCACCGGCAGGGTGTAGGCGCCGATCACCTTGGCCACGCACTCGGCCACCAGCACGGTGCCCCAGATCAGCGAGAAGGCCCGCTCGCAGCGCCGGAAGGAGACCGAGGCACCCACCGAGGCCGCCGCGCCGGACGCCAGCCGGTCCCACGCGGCCGACATGGCCGGCTTCCCCTTGACGACGAACGGCCGCATCCCGGCGGTCATCATCGGCCGGCCGGCGAAGGCCGAGACCAGCACCGCCAAGCCGATCACGCTGCTGATCGCGCCGTCCTTGGCGATCATCAGCCGGGCGTCCCCGGTGACCGCCGAGAGGCCGATGCCCGCCAGGTTGACCACCAGCATCAGGGTGGCGAACGCGTTGAACGAGCGCTCGCGCACCAGTTGGAGGACGGTGCGGACGGCGGGCACCACACTGGAGACGGTCAGCGAGGCGATCATGCTCAGATGGAACACCGAGTGCGCCGCGTAGTAGGCCAGCAGCGGCAGCGCGACGTCGATCAGCAGCGGCCGGAGCGGAGCCAGCTCGCTGTGCTTCTCCTCGGCGGCGGCGGTCCCGGCCGGAGCGGTCCCGGCCGCGGCGGTCTCTGCCTGAGCGATCCCGGCGGGCTGCTCCATCACATTGCCAGCGGTGAGTGCCATGATCCGTGACCTTTCCTGTCGTCCCTGCTGCGGGCTTCCCTGTGCCTCAAGAATCCCGTCCGGGGCCGGTCCGCCGGCAGTGTCTGCCGTCCGGGAAGCGACATGACGGATGTCATGTTGAGCTGATGGCCACTCAGCGCTGAGTACCCGTACTCAGGTCGCTGGACGGTGCCGGCCAGAAGCATGGGAGGCATGAACCTCCACACGCCGGGCATCGGCATCACCGCCGTCGGCTCCTGCCTGCCGGACCAGGTGCTCACCTCGCGGGAACTCCAGGACCAGGTCACCGCCGGCACCGGCCTGCGGCTGCCGGAGCGGATGTTCGAGAAGGCCACCGGCATAGTGACCCGGCGGTTCGCGGCCGATGGCGAGTACGCCTCGACGCTCGCGCTGGGCGCCGGCCGCCGGGCGCTGGCGGCCGGCGGGTACCACCCGCTCGACATCGACCTGCTGGTGTACGCCTCCGCCACGCGGGACGTGGTGGAACCGGCCACCGCCCACCTGGTGCAGGCCGAACTCGGTTCTCGTGCCCACGCGTTCGACGTCTCCAACGCGTGCAACAGCTTCATCAACGGCATCGACGTGGCCCGCGCGATGATCCTGGCCGGCCGGGGCCGGCGCGCCCTGGTGGTCACCGGCGAGACGCCCAGCCGGGCGATGCGCCGCGACCCGGGCGGACTGGCCGAGTTCCGCGCGGGCTTCGCCGGCTACACCTTCGGCGACGCGGGCGCGGCCGTGGTGGTCGAGCCGGTGCCGCACGGCGGGATCCTCGACATCGAGACCGAGACCGCTTCCGAGCACTGGACGGTCGGCGGCATACCGGGCGGCGGATCGCGCCACCCGCGCGGCGACGAGCACACCTACTTCCACGGCGGGGGCAAGGAGTTGCGCGGCGTCTTCGAGAAGATCGGCGGCGACATCCTGACCCGGGTGGCCGCCCGCACCGGGCTCGGCTGGGACGCCTACGCCCGGGTGCTGGTGCATCAGGTGACGGTGCCCTACCTGGAGCGGTTCGTCGAACTGACCGGCGTCCCGGCCGACCGGCTGGTGCTGACCGTACCCGAGCTCGGCAACATCGCCAGCGCCACCCTGGGCGTCCAACTCGACCGGATACGCGATGAGTTGAAGCGGGGCGACCGGGTGCTGCTGGTGGGTCTGGGCGGTGGCGTCAGCCTGATGACGATGGTCTGGGAGGTCTCGTGACCGAGCTCTGGGTCGTCGTGCCCGCGTACCAGGAGGAGGCCCGGATAGCGGGCACGCTGGACGCGCTGGCCCGCCAGCACGACCGGGACTTCCGGCTGCTGGTGGTCGACAACGACTCCTGTGACCGGACCGGCGAGGTGGTACGGGAGTTCGCGTCCCGGGCGCCGTTCCCGGTCGAGCTGCTGGTCGAGACGGAGAAGGGGGTCGGCTGCGCCGTCGACACCGGCTTCAGGCACGCCATCTCCGCCGGCGCCGCGCTGCTCGCCCGCACCGACGCCGACTGCCTCCCGCAGCCCGGCTGGACGGCGGCCGCGCGGGCGGCCGTGCTCCGCTCAGGGGGCCTGGTCTGCGGGCACATCACAGCCCGGCACGACGAACACGGCCTCCTCGGACGGGCGGCGTTCCGCGCCCTGGTCACCCTCGGCGCCGCCTTCGGCCGCATCCGGCCGGCCCACCACCGCAGGCACGGCTACCTGGTCCCGTACCGGATGCACGCAGGAAACAACATGGCCATCACCGCCGAGCTCTACCTCGCGGTCGGCGGCATGCCCCGCCGCCCCTCACCGACCGACCGCACCTTCATCAACCGGGTCCGCCGCCACACCACGGCGATCGTCCACTGCCGGGACATGGTGGTGCACAACTCCACCCGCCGGATCCGCGCCTACGGCGTCCTCGGCACCGCCCGCTGGTACCTCGAACGCGGCAGCGGCGGCCGCGGCGTCGACCCGCGCTGAAGCCCCGCCGCCGCGGACCGGAACCGTTCGCGGCCAGGAGCGAGCCCCCGGAAACGGCCCTCCGCCCCATCTCCCGCACCCACCGGAGCCACCATGCTGGAACAGCTCGCGCACGCCCTCCGCCAGGGCGCCGACCGCCCCGCCGTACTCGGCGCGTCCCGCACCGGTGCCACCCGGGTGCTGGCCCGCTGCGGCGAACTCACCGAGCTCGCGGACGGCTACGCGAGCGCCCTGCACCAGCGGTACGGGCTGCGCCCCGGCGACACCATCGGCGTGGCCGTCCGCCCGGGCCCCCGGGCCCTGGCCGTCATGCTCGCCGCACACCGCCTGGGCCTCGCCATCGCCGTCCTCGACCCCGCCGCCGGGCCGGACGTCCTGCTCGCCCGGCTGTCGTCCGCCCGGCCCGCCCTGGTGCTCGCCGACGCCGCCGCCCAGGCCGTCGCGGGCTGGGCGCACCCGCTGGCCCGGCGGGCGGGCCTCGCCCTGCCGCCGCTGGCCGCCCTCGGCCCGGTGGTGACGGTCGGCCCGCGTGCCCCGGGCTGCGCACCGGCCCTCCGCCCGGCCCGGGCTCCGCTGCCCGCGCCGTACGAGGGTGACGGCGACGCCGTAATCGTCTTCACCTCCGGCACCACCTCGAGCCCGCGCGCCGTGGTCCACAGCCGCGGTGGACTGGCCGCCGGAATGCGCACCGTCACCGACCTGGTCCGGCCCCGGCCGGGGGAGACCGTGCTCGGCGGCACCTCCTTCGTCCTCGTCCCCTCGCTGGCCGCCGGGGCCGCGGTGGCCCTCCCGGCCCGCTCGACCCGGCTGCTCCAGCGCCAGATCCGCCTGCTGCGGCCCGCCAACACCTACCTCACCCCACCGCAGCTGCGCGGCCTGGACGGCTTCACCGGACGCGTCTGGACGGGATCCGCCCCGGCCAGCGCCGAACTGCTCGGCCGGGTCAAGCGGGCAGGCGCCCGGGAGGCCTGGAGCGTGTACGCGCTGACCGAGCTGTTCCCGGCCGCGGCCGTCGAGGAGGCCGACAAGGCCGCCCACCAGGGCGACGGCGACCTGCTCGGGCAGCCGCTGCCCGGCGTGGGGGCCAGGCTCTCGCCCGAGGGCGAACTGCTGCTCACCGGCCCCGCCGCCCGCCACCGCTACCTCGGCGAACGGCCCGACCCCTGGGTCCGCACCGGCGACCGCGCCAGGCTCACCCCGGACGGACGGATCGTGCTCGCCGGACGCTGCAAGGACATGGTGCTGCGCCGCGCGGAGAACATCTATCCGGGCCTGTACGAGCCAGCGCTGCACCTGCCCGGAGTCGAACTCGCCGTACTGGTGGGCGTACCGGCCGAGGAGGGCGACGAACGGCTGGTCGCCCTCATCCAGCCGCAGGCCGGAGCCGACCGGCGGCAGCTGCGCACCGCGCTGCAGGCCCCGCTGGGCCGGATGGGCAGCGCCCGCCCGGACGCACTGCTCTTCGCCGAGATCCCGCTCTCCGGGCGCTCCCGCAAACCCGACCGCGCGGCGGCCTCCCGCCTGTGCGCCCGCGCCCTCGAAGCGGACGGGAGCCGTCCCTCGGGCACGCGCGGCGGAAGGTGACCGCCCCCGGCCGCGCCCCGGCCCCCAGCGGACAAGTCCCTCTCCCCGACCCGCCCCGACCCCCGAGGAGCCTTCCTGTGAACGCCCTTGCCCGGCGCCGTGACCGGCAGGTCTACCTCCGCAGCCACCCGGCCCTGTTCGCGCTGCTGGCCGCGACCCGGCACCGCCCGGTCGTCCGACTCGGCCGTACCGTGCTGGTGCACAGCCCGCAGGCGTACCGCGAAGTGCTCACCCGGGTGCCGCTGGACCGTACCGCGTCCGGCACCACCGGCGGCGCGGCGGCCCGACTCACCGACGGCGGACTGCTGTTCGACCAGGAGGGCGCCGAACACCGCGCCACCCGCCGCGAACTGGCCGAACACCTCAGCACCCAGGGCGTGGAGCGGCTGCGCCCGGTCTGGCAGGCCGTCCTCGACCACCGGCTGAGCCGGCTCCACGACGGCGCCGACCTGGTGCCGGTCGTCCGCGAACTCGCCGGCGCCACCGCGGCCGCCCTGACCGGCAGTACGGCGGCACCCCTCGACCTGGCCCGGGCCGCCGCCGACGCCGCCTCGGCCACCGCCCGCGAGCACCTGCCCAGCCTGCTGCCACGGCGCCGATCGCCGTACGCCGCATTGGAGTTGACGCGACTCCTGCCGGACGCCCTGGACGCGATGCTCGTCGTCGCCGCAGTGAACACCACCGTGGCCGCGCTCCCGCGCGCCGCCGCCTGGTGCGCGGACGCCGGCCTCTGGGACGAGATCTCCGCCGGCCCGGCACCCCAACTCGTCGGTGAACTGTTGCGGTTGACCGCACCGTCCCCCATCCTCCCGCGCGCCACCGCCCCGAGCGCACGGGGCACCGCCGTCGCCGGCTGCCCGATCCGGCCCGGCGACCGGCTGGTCCTGGTGGCCCGGCACGCCGCCGAATCCCACCGCGACACGCCCGCCGACCCGGCCGCCGCCGTCCAGGCGGTCTTCGGCACCGGCCCGCACGCCTGCCCCGGCGCCCGGCTAGCCCGCGCCCAACTCGCTGATTTCCTGGCCGCGTTGGCCCGCCACCAGCCGACCGTCCGCCGCGCCACGGTCGACCGCCGTGCCGCACTTCCGGGCTACTCGTCCCTCCTGGTCCGCCCGCGGCGGTGAACCGGCCGCGGCACGGTACCGCCCCGACAGCTCCGAACTCCCCTACGAGAGGCGTGATCCATGCGCATCGCCGTCACCGGTGCCGGCGGTTTCTGCGGCTCGCACGTCGCCCGCGCCGCCGCGGCCGCCGGAGCCCAGGTGCTCTGCCTCGGTCGCCGCCCGGGCCCGCTCGGGCAGCACCTGCACTGGGAGGCCACCGCCCCGGCCTCCGCCGAGCTGCGTGCCGCGCTGCGCGACTGCGACCTGCTCGTCCACTGCGCGGCCGCGGTCGGCGACCCGAGGCCGGGCTCCCCGGCGGAGGCGGAGAGCCACGCGGTCAACGTGGCAGGTGCCGAGCGGCTGTTGGCGGCGGCCGCCGGCAGACCGGTGGTCTGGGTGAGCAGCGCCAGCGTCTACGACCCGAGGCCCAGCCGCCGCCTGGTCCGCGAGGACCACCCCACCGCCGGCGGGCACCTCAACGCCTACGGCCGCACCAAGGCCGCCGGGGAGCGGCTCGCGCTCGCCGCCGGAGCGGTGGTGCTGCGCCCGCGCGCGGTGTACGGCCCGGGCGATCCGCATCTGGTGCCCCGGCTGCTCGCCCGGGTCCGCCGCGGCGTGCTGCTGCTGCCCGGCCCGGACGTCGAACTCAGCCTGACCGCCGTCCAGAACCTGGCGGACGCCTGCCTCGCCGCTCCCGGCTGGGCGCCCGGCGCGTACAACATCGCCGATCCGGTGCCGTACCGCCGAGACGAAGCCGTCCGCCGGGTGCTCCGGATGCACGGGGTCACCGACCCGGTGATACGTCATCTCCCGCTCCGGGCGGTCCGTCTGGCCGCCAGGGCGGTGCCCTCTGCGGGCCTCACTCCGTACGCCGTGGACCAGCTCGCGCACAGCGTGGTGCTGGACACCGGCCGCGCCCGCGGCCAGGGGTGGACACCCCGTTGGGACCTGGACACCGCGTTCACCACCCGGGTCTGAGTCCCGGAACGACGACGGGCCCCGCCGCTCCCGACTGGGAGGAACAGGGCCCGTCACGCCGTCTCGGTGACCCGGCCGCCCGGGTCAGCTCTTCGCAGCCTTCTTCACCAGCACCACCACCGCGGCGGCCAGGCCGACCACCACCAGGCCCTTGATCAGCAGGCCGAGCAGCGAGCTCACCACGCCGACCACGAACCAGACCAGGTTCCACGCCAGTACCAGGACGAGGACCGGGACAACGATGTTGCGCACCCAGGAGGGCAGCGACTTCCAGAGCTCAGCCATGTCGGATCCTTATCTCCCCTCGGGCCGGCGCCGGCTCTTCCGTCGCGTCCCGTCCGCTTCCGATGCTTCGATCGTACGGGCGTCGCAGCACGTGGACGAGGCTTCCGGCCCCCCATAGAACCCCGAGATCCCCCCGAGTCCGGGCCCAGGGATACCCCCACGGCCCCCATCGGTGCCCAGCCCGGCGAGCGCTCCGAACCCGCCGTCCGGCGGCCCGTTGCGCTTCCCCGGGAGGAGCAACGGGCCGCCGGACGTCAGACCGGCCAGGTCTCACCGCGCCAGGCGGCGTCCCAGAACATCCACTCGTAGCGGGACGTCGTGGTGAAGTGCTCGACCACCCGCCGCCGTTCGGCCGGGGAGAGCTCCTCGCCCAGGCGGTCGGTCAGCTCCAGCACCCGCCGGACCACCGACTGGAACGCCTCGTCGCCGTAGGTGGCGATCCACTTGGCGTACAGCGGCTGCGGCGAGGACTTCGCCAGCAGCTGCTCGCCGACCCGGGCGTAGATCCAGTAGCAGGGCAGCACCGCGCCCACGGCCTCGGCGAACGAGCCGCCGTAGACGGTGGCGAGCAGGTAGCTGGTGTAGGCCCGGGTGGTCGGCAGCACGGGTTCGGCAGCCGCCTCGGCGGCCGTCTGGCCGAAGGCGTTCAGGAACTCGGCGTGCATGCCCTGCTCGGCGGCCAGTGCGCCGATCGCGTCGTCGGCGAAAGCCCGGACGTCCTGCTCGCCCGGAGCCTTGGCGGCGCAGACGGCCAACGCGCGGGCGTAGTCGCGCAGATAGTGCGAGTCCTGGATGACGAAGTGGCGGAAGGCCTCGCGCGGCAGGGTGCCGTCGGTGAGCCCGGCGATGAACGGGTGGCCGAGGATCTCCGCGTAGATCGGCGCGATGGCGGCCCAGAGCTCGGCGGTGAGCGAACCGGGCCGCTCGGCGGCGTACGGCTCGAAGGGCCCGGACTGCACCTGGCCGAACTGCCCGAACTCCCCGGACTGCTCGGCGGCGTGGGACCCTGGCTGCTCTGCGGTGTGCGGATGGGACACGGTGTGGACTCCCTCCCTGTCCCGGGCAGGCGGTTCCCCGCTGCCACGGCCAGGTTCTGGCGGTCGGCGCGACAACCCCCGCTCCGGGGGTGTCGTTCAGCGCCCTCTCAGCCCGCTGCCACGGGCTCCCGCGGTTCGACTGCGTACGCGGCCGACCCTACCGCCCGGCCGGGCCGCCGTTCACGGCCGTCCGGCCCCGGCGCACCGGGGCCCGTGACCGGTCAGTCCTCCGGCGGAGAGAAGATCACCAGCACCCGCAGCTCCTCGGTGATGTGGTGGAACCGGTGCGGCATCCCGGCCGGGACGAAGACCACGCTCCCGCGTCCGACCGTGGTCGTCTCCGACCCGACGGTCAACTCGGCCCGGCCGCTGATGACCTGGTAGATCTCGTCCTGCGCGTGCGGCGACTGGGTGTCGGTGTCGCCCGGCGAAAGCGCGTACAACCCGGCGGACATGCTGCGCTCCTTGAGGAAGCGCAGGTAGGCGCCTTGGTTGGCGGCCCGCTCCGCGTCCAGTTCGTCCAGCCGGAAGACCTTCATCGGCGCCGCTCCACATCTCGTCCGTCACTCGGCCACGCGATGGGTGCATTCAACCGCATCCGGCACCGGCCGCCGCACCGCCGGGCTGCCCCGCCGGTTTGGCTTTCGCTGCGACTGCGGTACGCCTATAGGGCAAGACTTGCTCACAGCAGATTGGATGCGGGCGGACCCGTGAAACATTTCGTCGTCAAAACGCTCAGCAACGCGGCCGCCATCTGGGTCGCCGCCTGGATCGTCAGCGGGATCGACCTCACGGCGGACGGCTGGCAGCACAAGACGGTCACCGTGATCTCGGTGGCGCTGGTCTTCGGCGTGGTGAACTGGCTGATCAAGCCGGTGGTCAAGCTGTTCTCGCTGCCGCTGTTCGTGCTCACCCTCGGGCTGATCACTTTTGTGATCAACGCCCTGATGCTGCTGCTGACTTCCTGGGCCTCCGGCCACCTCCACCTGGACTTCAACGTCACCGGGTTCTGGCCCGCGCTGCTCGGCTCGCTGATCATCAGCCTGGTGTCCTGGGGCCTCCACCTGGCCTTCGACGACGAGGACTGACCACCGACCGTCCTTCCCCAACGCCGAGGGCCCGCCGTCGTGGACGGCGGACCCTCGGCGTGCGGAGACCTCGATCAACGCGCCCCGGGGCTGAGGATGAGCGCCAACTGCTCGTCCAGATCGCCGCCGGTGCGCTCCTCGCCCACCGGCACCAGGCGGTCGGTGCGGGTGAGGAAGGCGATCAGCGGCGGCGCGGAGGACCGCAGCACCGCGTCGCCCTCGGGCGAGCGCAGCATGATGCCGACCTCGGCGAGTTCCTCCCCGAGCGGGTGGATGTGCACATCGCCCTCGCCGGTCGGCTGGCTGATCCCGTCCAGCAGCAGCTCCCGCGCGAAGACCCACGTCACCGGCGCGTCGCCGGGGAGGTGGAAGGTGAGCCGGATCGCATACGGGTCGGCGGGGTCGTACTCGAGGTCGACCAGGATGCGGAAGGAGAGCTCGTTCGAGACCACGAGGTGCATCACCACGTGGCCCTGGACCGTGCTGTGCATGCGCCACTACCTCACGTTCTGACCGGCCTGCCCCGGCTGTGCGACTGTTATGGCCCCCGGATCCGGGTCCAAACCCGTCGGCCACGTTCGGTGCGTGCGATCCACCGGGGATCCGACGGGCCGCACGCCCCGGGCAGTCGCACCGCCCGCCGTGGTGGCCCCGACCCGGAGTTGGCTGCTCCGTTTGCCCGATTGACGCTCATTGCAGCACAGGGTTGGCACGCCTGCAATCACTCTCAGCAACGGATCCGTCGAAGCGCCTTCGAATCACTCTCCATGCCAGAAGGCAACCATACGTTCAACGATTGGTAAAGCGCGAAGCCTTCCAATCGAAGATCCCTGGCCGCTACACCCATACCGGCAGAACCACACCCCCGAACACGCAGAATCATCCGTTCAGCGGAACCGAACCCTCCCGTTCTTCGGCCGGTTCGGGTTTCGGGCAGGCTCGCACGCGGGAGACTTCCGCACAACGCTCGCGCACCGGAGGTGGCCATGCCCGGCCCCGTCCGCCCGGTCGTCAAACGCACGGCCCGGGCCATCCTGCTGGAGCTGGACCCGGACGACCCGCACGCCCAGGCCTCCATCGTCCTGATCAAACGGACCCGACCCGGCAGCAATCCGTACTGGATCACGCCCGGCGGCGGCGTCGAAGCCGGTGACCGCACCGTGGTGGACGCACTGCACCGGGAGATCGACGAGGAGCTCGGCGGCAAGGTCGTGGACGTGGTGCCCGCCTTCGTCGACACCGTCTCCCACGCCCACCACGACGACGGCACCCTCGCCCATCCGCACGGGGTCAAGATCCAGCACTTCTTCGTCTGCCGCCTGGCCGCCATGGACCCCACCCGCCGGCACGGCCCCGAGGTGGACGACCCGCACGGCGAGTACGAGATCGTCCACCTCCCCTTCACCCGCGAGGGCGTGACCTCGGTGAACGTCGTTCCGCCCAGCCTGCGCGCCTATCTCGCCGCCAACATCGAGGGCATCCGGGCTCTGCTCGCCCACGACCTGGGCTGAGGGCGTCCGGCCCGCCGACGCGCGACGCAAGAGCGCCGGCGGGCCGGACGCCCGATGCGCGCACGCGGACGGCCGCGCGGTACCGCCGGAACAGCCCGAGGCGAGGCCCGGGCAAAGGCGTCAGCGCATGGCCCTACCCTGGGTTGCCTTCCGGGGATCTCGGAGAGGCGGGGCGCGGTGCACAGCGGCACGGTCGTGGCGGGGCGGTACCTGATGGATCGCCCGATGGGCGCGGGCGGAATGGGCGAGGTCTGGGCCGCCCAGGACCAACTGCTCGACCGGGTCCCCGTCCGCCGAGGCGCTACGGCTGCTGGCCAGTTGGACCGCGGAACCGACCCTCCCGGGGCTGCCGGACGCCGAGGCAACCGCCTGACGGTGCCGAGCGCCGCTACCCCGCAGCCCCGGGTCAGACCGTGAGAGCGCCGGTGCGGAGGCGGGCGGCGGAGCGGGCGAGCCGGACTGCCGCGAGGACGGGAAGGCTGAAGCCCACCAGGCAGACGGCAAGGACGTTGATCGGGGTCAACCCGGCCGAGGACACGGAGAAGGCGGCGGCGACCAGCGGCACGGCCACCACCGGTGAGAACAGGAGCAGGGTCGCCTGCTTCTTCTCCCGCCGGGTCCACTGCGGGGACTTCCAGACCCTGACCAGAACTGCGATGGCGGCGGCCAGCCCGAGTACCGGCCCGAGGACCGGGACCAGGAACATCGGCGCCGGAAGGACTGCGAGCGCCAGGGTGAGCTTGGTGCGGCCGGCGCTCTCCGGTTCGGGTCGCGGCCCGCCCTCGGCGTCGAGTGCGGCGTCGGCGATCTCCTGGGGGCGGCCCAGGTTGTTCAGGACCTGCCGCACCGCGTCCTCGTCGACGGGGTCGCGGTCCGCCAGTGCGACCTCGATGTGCTCGCGCAGGTCCGCCAGCAGTTCGCGGCGGCGCTCGTCGGGCAGCGCGGCAGTGAATCGGGTGACCGCGTCCAGGTAGGCGCGGACCAGCGGGTGCTCGATGGGGGTCATGGCTTCTCTCCTGGGGCTAGGACGTGGTCTACGGCTGCTCGGAAGGCGGGCCAAAGCGCGGTGAACTCCTCCAGCGCACTGCGGCCGGCCGGGGTGAGGGTGTAATAGCGGCGCGACGGACCACTGGCCGAGTCGCGCAGGAAGGTGTCGGCGAGCCCGGCGCGGCGCAACCGGGACAGCAGGGGGTAGATCGTGCCCTGGCTGGTCGCCAGCATCGGGAAGCGGCCGAGCTCCTGCAGCAGCTCGACCCCGTAGCGCGGACCGTCCCTCAGCAGCGCCAGCACGCAGTACTCCAGCACCCCCTTGCGCAGTTGAGTGGCCACCGACCCGTCCGCCGCACCGGAACCGTCAGTGTGTGTCATGCCAGGTACCATGCAACGCAAGATAGCATGCGGAACAAGACAGCTCCAGAGCCCGCTGACGACTGGTCATCTGATCGCCTTGGAGGCGTGACCGGCGTTCCTGATGCGACATCAGCGGGAGTGGGCGGAGAGGAGCAGGGCGAGCGCGAGCAGGGCGATGCAGACACTGGAGAAGGCGTAGGCGAGGAGAGCGGCGCGGGGGTCCGGCTGCCCTCGCCGGTGGCGTTCGGCGGCTTCGCGGTACTCGGCCTGGGGGTCGTCGTCCACGGTCAGTGCTCCGCGTCCTGGTGGCGGAGGCGGACGGTGTGGGGTTGGCCGTGCAGGGTGAAGGAGAGATCGAGCCGGCCGTCGCGCCGGAGGAACTCCGTGGCACGCTCGGCGGCGTCGGGGCGAGTGAGGAAGTAGCGGAAGGCGTCGGCCTGGAGAGTGCCGAGCGGGAGTGGCTTCAGGGCGTCCCAGACGGCGGCGAGCGCGTCGGGGAGATGCGTGAACGCGGCGGGGGCGGCGATGCCCTCGATCTCAACGACGACCGGGATGTCGTCCGTGCTCGGGGTGCTCATACCGCACTCCGCCGGGTCGGGCTGATCAGACACCAGACGGCCTTTCCGATGCCGCCCGGTCTGGGGTGACAGCCCCAGTCGGCGGACAGTTGCTGAACGAGCCAGAGACCGCGGCCGTCCTCACCGTCCTCGCTCACCGAACAGGGCTTCGGATGACGGGCGTTGGCATCGTGGACTTCGATCCGCAGTACGGCGGGGGAGAGTTCGAAACGGACCTGGATCAGGCGGCCGGGTGGCACGCGGGCGTGTTCGACAGCGTTGGCGACAAGCTCGGAGAGCAGCAACTCCCCGGTGTCCGCGTACTGTTCGCCGCCATCGAGGCCGGCGAGGAAGTCACGCAGCAGCCTGCGGGCTCTACCCGCCGACTTGCGGTGACGCGGCAGCCAACACGAGTGCTCGCCGGTCACAGCGGGCGGTCTCTGCAACGTTCCGGTCATGGCAACGCCCCTTCCGGGCATGGTCGGTAACCGTGATCCGGGCACACGGCCCGGCGGCGGCCGGGATCAGGCATGGGGATACCCGGGTTTCGGCCACCACTATCACGGAACGTATATGTGTGAGCTACTCCGAGTAGCATGCTCCGGATCGCGTTCGCTTCGCAACTGACTCTTTGGAACTTGTTCCATGATCTTTTGGCGAGAGTAGGCTTGTCGCTGTCCAACTGGCGTGAGGGGGCATCAGATGAGCGATGCGCGGCCGACGGTGCGCCGTAGACGGCTGGCCACTACTTTGGTCCAGCTCCGGGAAGACGCGGGCAAGACACCGGAGGACGCGGCCCAGCGGATCGGGTGTCACCGAACCAAGATCAGCCGCATCGAGAACGCCAGGCTGGGTATCTCCCTCGGTGAACTGCGGGATCTGCTGACCTTCTATGGGGTCAACGACTCTGCGATGGTTGACGAGTTGGTCGCACTGGCTCGCCGTGGACGCGAACCTGGATGGGTACAGCGCGCCAGTCTCGTCCGGCCGTCGTACTCCGACTTCGTCAGCTATGAGGAGACGACCAACTACATCCGGTCGTTCCAGAACGTCTTGGTCGCCGGTCTACTGCAAACCCCTGACTACGCCCGCGCCGTGATCCAAGCGCGTCCCTCGTTCCTCAGCAAGGACGAGGTGGACGCCCTTGTCACGGCTCGGATAAAGCGCCAGGAAGTCCTGGACCGTACCGATCCACCACGGTTCTGCGTGATCGAATGCGAGGCCGCGCTACGCGTCCAGGTTGGTGGGGCGAAGATCATGCGCCAGCAGCTTGACCGCCTGACCGAGATGGCCGAACGTCCTCACATCGAGTTGCAGGTAATCCCGGACCGCGCCGGAGCACACGTCGGCCTGATGGGATCTTTCGTCCTGTTCAGCTTCCCCACGCCGACGTTCTCGGACGTCGTGTGTGTAGAGCACCGAACGGGGACCCTGTACATGGAGACCCCGGAGGAGACGAACGAGTACTCCTTGATCTTTGACTCGCTCCGCTCAATCGCCTTGAGTCCGGCGGACAGTCTCGACATGATCGCTCGGGCACGGCAAGAGCTGTAGAGCTAGGCAGTGGAGAGGTAAGGCATGCTCGCACCAGATCTTGGAAACGTCGTATGGCGCAAGAGCAGCTTCAGTGGCCAGAGCGGCGACTGCGTCGAAGTCGCCGACGGCATAACTGATTTCGTCCCCGTCCGCGACTCCAAGGACCCGCACGGCCCCGCCCTCGTCTTCCCCGCCGGCGCCTGGTCGGCCTTCGTCGCGGGCATCAAGGCAGGCGACTTCGCGTGACTTCGTGATCCATCCGGCCGCGAGCGGTTGTTGGTCGTGGCTGCGGCGGGTTGATCGGGCCGGTGGTGCGGGCGGGACGGTTCGGCCGGTCAGCGGCCGACCCACCGGTACACGGTAACTCCGCCACCTGCCACCACCTGCCGGTATCCCATCGAGGGCAGGGCTTCCTCGAAGCGCTTCAGCTGGGCATCTGGAAACGGGAAGTTGTCCGGATGATCCAGCGTCGCCACCCAGTAGGCGGTGGGTCGGATCCAGGGCGCCGCCTGGCCGGGTGGCGTCAGATAGGGAAAGAGCGAGACGGTGCACCGGTCCGTCAGCTGCGGAGCCAGGCGGTTGGCGGCCGCTACCGCTGCTCCGTCAGGTATGAGGGACAACGCCTGTTTGGCATTCGCTACTTGTGATCCTGGAGATGAGAGCGATGGCACCGGCAGCATGGCTACGGCTACCACGAGCGCACCGCTCGGCACCAGCTTGAGCGCGATGTCGAGCTTTCTCCGCGTGACCGGTTCAGCGTTGCGGACCGGCCGCGTCAGGGTGGCCACAGCACCCGCGGGCGGCACCGGCGCAGCGGGCGCCGACGTCACCGCGGGCCGGACCGGCCGCATCTGAAGCCTGCGCAGTCCGTCGATGAGAGCCAGGAAGAGCACTGGCATGAGTACCGCGTTGTAGTGCTGGAGCGTTCCCCAGAACATCGGGTTGAGAGACCAGAACCTGGCTGCCAGCGGCAGCACCAGCAGCACGCACAACGGCGAGCGCAGCGCGAGAAGCAGCGTCGGCGCCAATAGTGTGGCCACTGTCTCCCACTTGGCGCCCGGCAGTAGCAGTCGCGTCAGAGGATCGTCGCCGGTCCACTGCCCCGTGTCGGCGTATGTGTATTTGCCTTCGGGGTTTGCGAGCGGTATCAGCACCAGGATCGCCAGTGCCATGCTCAGCAGCGCGATGGTGGCAAGTCCCGCGCCGAGTCGGCGTTTCCCGAGCACAACGAAGAGGTACGCGCCGATTCCGACCACCAGGAGACCTTGGTCCTCCTTGACCAGCAGCAGTGGCAGCGCCCAGCACACGGCCGCAACCGCCCGCCCGAGCACCAGCGCCTCGGCTGCGAAGGCGGCCAACGGCACTGCGAAGGCCACCTCGTGGAAGTCGAAGGCGAGTGCACTCCACAGCCCCCAGGACAACCCGTACGCGAGCCCGATCGCCAGTCCACCCCACCGTCCAACCGTCCGCATTGCCAGTCTGGTCACTGGCAGCACCGAGGCTGCCAGTAACGCGGCTTGGGCGAGCAACAGCGTCATCGGCCCAGGGAAGACTCGGTAGACGGGTGCGAGCAGTGCGAGGATCGGGCTGAAGTGGTCACCGAGGAGGTTGTAGTCGACCCCCTTGAGTGCCACCAGCGGTTTGCCAAGCCCGGCGTAGCCGCGCACTGCCTCGTCGAAGATTCCCAGGTCGAAGCCGCCGGTCTGCATCAGCAGATGGCTCAAGACCGAGGTAGCGCCATAGCTGACGAACAGTAAGAGTGCCAGGGCTAGGCAGAGGTAGCGGTCAGCGGATAACCGGGTCTTCATGCTCGCCGACGCTAGCACGGCTGTTTTCGGATTCTGCCGCCATCCTGATCAGGCCTGATCGGCCGCCGTGCGATACCTGATCGACGGCGAAGTGCCCGTGCCGGACGATTGTGATGGTATGCGCCCTAATGATGGCACTTCATCATCGGATCGACCGCCGACAAGGGATCGGCTGACGTCTAGCGTTCGTCGTCATGCGACAAGGCTCCGCCCCTGACGCACGGTCAAGGTCAAGCCGTACCGTCGCCCACTGTCCGAACCTGGCTCAGGTAGCGCTTTCCGAGCTCGCTTCAGGTTTCGTGTGGAGGATTTCGCGGGACTGTTCGGCGGCTCGGTGGGCCAGGTCGGCGCGGTAGGCGGTGGGGCCGCCGTTGCGCATCACCTCGCGCGTGGTTGTCGAGGTCGGACGTTCGAGGCGCCTGGCGATCTCGGCGTAGGGGAGGCTGTCGGCCAGCCCCAGCGCGATCTGGTGGCGTTCCTGCTGAGTGAGCCTGACTCCGGGCATCGCGGCCCCCTTCGTCGCCCGTGGTGCCCCCGGCATAGCATTCAGTCTCAATTCATTGCAACGAACCGAGTGGGTGTCGTTGCATTACATTCAAGACCACTGCAACGATTCCATGCCACCTACCTGCACTGATGGCATTTTTGAGCAACGAGCCTGTTGTCAGATATTGGAATGCAACGTAGCTTTTCCTTCATCAGAAACGGCGGGCCGACAGAGCGCCCGCTGCAGAAGAAGGAGAGCACGATGCTGAAGTTCGACACCCCCGCCCCGATCTCCGCCGTCCTGGCCGTCCCCGCCGGACGCATCCAGCTCATCGCCGCCGACCGCGC
>NZ_BAAATR010000015.1:0-178253 GCF_039533515.1 Kitasatospora cystarginea
GGGCCTACAAGTACATGTGCGAGCGCTACGGCAGCCCGAACGCCGCCTGGTCCTGGTGGGCCGCCCACCACTGGTACTAAGCCGACCCACAGGCTCCAGTGACCCGATGGGGGCCCGGTGCACACGCACCGGGCCCTCATCGGCGTACCCCCTTCCGCTACGACAGGCGACGGGCCGGTTCAACGGGCGACGGACCGGACCAGCAGCAGCGCCACGTCGTCGGTGCGGTGGCCGGCCTGCCCGGCGTGGCCGATCAGCTCGTCGGCCACCCGTTCGAGCGGTTCGTCTCCGCAGCGGGCGAAGGTCGCGGTCAGGCCGTTCAGCATCCGGTCCATGTCGGCACCGGGCTTCTCCACCAGGCCGTCGGTGAACAGCGCCAGGGTGGTGCCCACCGGCAGGCCGATCCGGGTCAGCGGGTAGTCGGCGTCGGGCTCCACGTTCAGCACCAGACCGCCCCGCGGATCCAGCACCCGCGCCCGGCCGTCCGGAGCGCGCAGCAGGGGCGGGGGATGTCCGGCGTTCGCCAGCCAGACCTGCCGTTGGGACAGGTCGACCCTCAGGTAGGCGCAGGTGGCCAGCAGTGTGGTCCCCAGTTCGAAGAGCAGCCGGTTGGTGCGGGCGAGCACGGTGCGCGGATCGGCGTCGGCCGTCGCGAAGGCGTGCATGGCGGTCCGGATCTGCCCCATCAGGGCGGCGGCGTTGACGTTGTGGCCCTCCACGTCGCCGATGACGATCGCCGCGGTGTCCCGGTCGATGCGGATGAGGTCGTAGAAGTCGCCGCCGATGTCCATGCCGTCGGTGCAGGCGAGGTAGCGGGCCGCGCTCTCCAGGCCCGGAACGACCGGCAGGGCGTGCGGCAGGAGGCTCGCCTGGAGTCCCTGGGCGAGCCGGAGTTTGGTGTCGTAGAGCCGGGCGCGGTCCAGGGCCTGGGCGATCAGGCCGCCGAGCGCGGTGAGCACGGCGCGTTCGTCCACGGTGAAGGAGTGCGGCTCGGCGAACGCCAGTACGCAGGTGCCGATCAGCCGGCCGGAGACCACCAGCGGCAGATAGGCCCAGGCGGCCATGGCGTCCTGGGTCTCCCGGCGGCCCGGGTAGAGCCGTTCCAGCTCCGCCCGGTTCTCGTAGAAGGCCGGCGCCGGGTCGGTCAGCGCCTGCACTCCCGGTGTGGCGGCGGTCAGCGGAGTGGCGTCGAACTGGTCGACCAGGCCCGGCGGATAGCCCTGGTGACCGACGATGCGCAGCCGGCCGCTCTCCGTCATCAGCACGGCCACCGCCTGGGCGCCGAAGGCCGGCACGATCTGTTCGGAGACCATGCTCACCACGTCCTGCACGCTGACCGCCTCGGTCAGCGCGCTGGCGAGGTGCAGGATGTGGTACAGCACCCCGGCCCGGGTGGGTACGGCGGGTCCGACGACCACCTCGGCGTCCGGCAGGTCCTGCTGGGCGACCTCGGCGTCGGTGATGCGCACGGTGAGCCCGGACACGTTCGGGTAGAGCTGGAAGCACAGCCACCGGTCCGGCGGCCGCAGCGCCACGAACGACATGGGCTGCCCGCTCATCACCGCCGCCAGGTACCGGGTCTCGTACACCGGGTCGCGGAGCCAGGGCAGCACCGTCCAGGGCCGGGCGCCCAGCAGGCGGTCGGCGGGCTCCCCCAGCAGCTCGACGGCTCGCTCGGTGACGATGGTCAGCACACCGCGCTGGTCGATGGCGCAGATGCCGTCGGGCAACCGGGAGATCATCGCGGTGACCCCGCTGCTCCGTTCGGTGCTGACCGCCATCGGCCGCGGTCCGGGCCTGACCGGCCGGCCGGCGTGGTCCGCCCGTTCCAGTACGCCGACCAGGTCCTCGGCGAGCTCCATCAGTCCGTCGTGCTCCCAGGCCGGCAGTTCGGCGGGATGGCCGGCCGGCCACATCAGGAACACCGCGCCGTAAACGCGCTGCCCCGCGGTGAGCGGGATGGCCGCGAGGCAGAAGGCATAGGGCATGCTCACCGCGACCCGCGGATAGCGCCGCGCCATCTCCGCCGCGCCGCCGACCCAGACCAGGCGGCCGTCGCGCGCCGCGTCGGCCACCGGGATCGGCGCGGCCAGGCCGATGCGTACCCAGGGTCGGATGAACTGCCGTCCCGCGCCCAGCGTGAGCTCCAGCTGGAGCACCTGCAGGTCGTCCGAGAGCAGGTACAGTCCGCCGATGTGCGCGCCGAGCCGGGTGGCACCCGACCGCAGGGCCGATGCCAGCGCACCCAGGTCGCCGTCGGCAGGCGTTTGCACCCCGGTGGTCCCGGGCCGGGAGAGTGCGGACGACGTACTCACCACCGCGATCACCTTGCCTCCAGCCGACGAGGTGCGCCCGCGACGGCCTCGTTGTTCCCATATTCGCGCCGACGGCTTCGAATGTCCCGTACGGCGGGCGAGGACGTCACCCTCGGCGCGGTCGCGCCCGGGCGGCCCATCGCCACCACGAGCGACGGAAGTCTCCCCGAGGTAACGCGGCCGCCCCTGCCCCTGCCTCACCGCTTCGCCTGCCTCACCGCTTCGCCGCCGGCCGGATGTAGATCGGGTGGGCGTTGATCCCGACGAACGCGATGGACCGCACCATGCCGACCTTGGCCAGCTGGCGGCCGATGCGGTCGACCGCTTCCGGCGCGAACTGCTCGGCGAGGTAGGCGGCGTGGGCGTCGTCCAGCGACAGCGTGGCAAGGGTGGTCCGCACCGCCGCGACCGCGTCGGCGAGCCGGGTGAACGTGGCCGTCCGCGTCAGGCCCTTGATCTCGACCATGACCGGGTACGGAAAGTCCGTCCCCGCTTCCCGCGTCGTGCCGGCGCTCTCCGTGTCCGTCATGACTCACCCATCCTCGACACACCGCTGCTTTCCTGTGCCGGCGCGGTCGAGGGCCGGGCGGCGGCCGCCGGACCGACGACCGACCACACCGCCTTGCCGACCCCGCCCGCACGGGGACGGCAGCCCCAGCGCACCGACAGCTGATCGACCAGCCACAGCCCCCGGCCGCACTCGTCATCCACACCCGCCCGGTGCACGGTCGGCCGGTCGTTGCTCGCGTCGTGAACCTCTACCCGCAACGCCCCCGGCGACAGATCGAACCGCACGAAGATCAAGCGACCGGGGGACGTACGCCCGTGCTGCACGGCATTGTTGACCAGCTCGGTCAACACCAACTCGCCGACGGCGACGTACAGTTCCCCATCGGTCATGTCCGCAAGGAACCCGCGCAGCAACCGCCGCGCCACGCCTCCCGACTTCCGGTGTCGCGGCAGCCACGCCGAGCGCTCAGTCGCCACGGTCAGCGGCCGATCAAGCCGCTCCGGCACCTCGATCGCTTCCGCGCACGGAAGGTCGCTAGAGTCATGCATGTCTGCCTGCTTTCTCCAGGTTGGCCACGCCCCGGGACCGGTCGCACGGTCGCCGGGGTCCATCGTTCCGGCCGGTTACTGAGTGGCATCACTAGACCACGGCCGCGGTACCCTGAAAGAACTTGACGAGTGATCAGTCAAGATTTGCCGCAAGTTCCGGACCTAGCTGTACTGCCATAAGGGGAGGTCAGAGGGGTGGCGGAGGAAGAACGATCCGAGTACTTGACTCCGTTGCAGCGGTTCGGAGTGGAGGTCAGAGAGATCAGGCGCGGTCGCAAGATCACACAAAAGGGCCTCGGGCTGGCCTCCGGCTACTCGGAGGCGTACGTCAGCAAGGTCGAGAAGGGCGTGATGATGCCCTCCGAGGCGTTCGCCCAGAAATGTGACACCGTCTTCCAAACGAGTGGTCTCTTCACCCGCCTGCGAGAGCTGGTCCAGAACGGCGACAACCCCTCATGGTTCATCCCGTATCTCCAGCTCGAACGGAAGGCGTCGCGCATCCTTGATTTTTCGGCGACCTGCATCATGGGGATTTTTCAGACGGAAGACTACGCGCGCGCCATCTTCCGAGCCGGGCACCCCCGCCACTCGCTGGAAGCGGTACAGGCCAAGGTGATGGCGCGCATCGCTCGCCGCGAGATCCTGGAGCGGCAGAACCCGCCCATGCTCTGGGTTGTGCTTCACGAAGCGTGCCTGCGAACCGTGGTGGGCGGCCGGTCAGTGATGGCTGCCCAGTTGATGCACCTCATGAAATCGGCGGAGTCTCCCTGCGTGGATTTTCAGGTGATCCCGTTCTCGGCAGGGGCAGTGGCGGCTCACATGCTCCCGTTCACACTACTCACGTTCGATAACGCGCCTACGGTGTTGTACGTGGAAGACCCGCAGGGTGGAAAGCTCTACCAATCATCGGAAACAATGGGAAGCTTTTCCGAAAACTATGACCGCCTGCGGTCGCACGCACTTGCCCCCGATGACTCACTAGAGTTCATCGAGAAGCTCAGTAAGGACTATCTGCAATGATCGCAATTCGGAACCCAATAGACAGCGCCACATGGGAGAAGTCGTCATACAGCGGCTCGAACGGCGGACAATGTGTCGAGTTCTCGCGGGCCTTGGCAACGTCGGGCCTTGTGCCAGTGCGCGACTCCAAGAATCCAGACGGCCCCGTGCTGGTCTTCCCGACCGACGCATGGTCGGCGTTCGTCGCCGGGATCAAGGCGGGGGACTTCCCGACCGGCTGACCGACCAGTCGAAAGCGCCAGACAGCCCCGGCAGGGACCATCCGACCGGGGCTGTGGCAGAGCCAGGAGCGGAACGCTCACCAGTCGAGTGCCTCCGGGTCGTCGGTGGTGTGCATGGCGGCCTCCTCGGCCGTCGCGGCGCCACCGGAGATGCCGACATCCTCCGCGATCATGTCGCTGCGCGCGTCCGTGGCCGCGACCAGCCTCCCGCTCCGCCGGTCGCCCGCCTCCGGATCGATCGGCTCCGGATCAGTGCCGGAGGTGTCGCCGATTCCGTTGCTGTCAGGTGCCGTGACCTCCGGCAGTTCCGCCGCCAGCCGCTTTTCGAGGCTCTCGCGGTCGTGCTGTTCGGAGGCGGTGGTCCCGTGGCGCTCCACGGCGAGCGGGCGCTCCGGCGGGGCGTAGCCTTCGTCGAGTGCCGACTCCAGGCCCCGGTCGACCAGGGTGTCCTCCGGCTCCAGAGGCCCGATGTCGTCCTGTACTTCGGAGCCGTTGGGCTGGTACACCTCGTCGCCCATCAACTCGTCGCCCGGCATGAGACTCTCCTTCGCTGGCCAGGGCCCCCACCGCCCGGCCGTGGTGTCCACCACCGACCGTGCGGACCGGCGGGTGTCCGAGCTGTCGGTCCGCCCCACCGCAGCGCGGCCGGACGGGGGGCTGCCGCACCGACACCGCGGCCCCAGCCCATCGGCAGCGGGCACCCGCCGGGCGGGGTGACCGCCCGTACAACGGACGTCTCTTACAGGGTCCCATGCCACGGCCCGCGCCGCAGGCTCGTACCGGCTCGCGCCGCTCCCCCCGCCGGCCGCCCACGCGGCAACGGCTGGTGACCGGCCGGTGGCCGCCCCGTCACCGGACCGTGGTCGAGACCGGCCTGCGGTCGACGAGGCGGCCCTGCCGCTCGCGGTCCGGTCCCCGCGGTGGGCGGACGCTACCGGTCCGGCCGATCGGCGTGGAACGCGGTGACGCTCTCCCGCCGCGGGCGGAGAGCGGCGGTCACGGCCCGCACGCAGCCGAGCAGCGCCGCCGCGGACGACCACCCGCCGGAACGCCAGAGCAGCAGCTCGCCGTCGGCCACCCGCCAGCTGAACGGCTCGGGCGCGGCGAGCAGTTCGCGGACCGCGGCGGCCGGCAGTACCGTCCTGACGTGGTGCGGATCGCGCGCGTAGGTCCGGTGGCGGCCGTCGAAGGCGGCCACCCCTGTGGGCACCGGAGAGTCCGGGACGGGCTCGACCACCCGCACGGAGTGGAACGCGGGTTCGTGCCGCACCTCCACCTCGCCCAGCGGCACCGACAGTTCCACCCTCGCGACTCCGTACACGTGGGTCGAGCCGTTCTCACGGCAGCTGTAGCAGAACCACGTGAGCAGCAACCCGTCCACCTCGCCGGTGACTTGACCGGCGAGCCGCCGCGACGTCCCGTAGTGGAACGGCGGCGTCGTCGGCAGCTGCTCCAGCCCGAACTCCGGCCGGGGCCGGAACGCATGACTGCCTGTCAGGAGGTTGGAGACCGCCCCGGCGCGGCGCCGTTCACGGTACGGACCGAACCGCGGGGCGCCCAGCACCAGCGCGGCCAGGCAGCCGAAGAGCACGATCGGGACGATGACGCCCATGGCGCCTCCACTGGTCGAAACCTTGTCGACCGCTGCCGCCGAGGCTCGGCGAGGCAGCCGCGACCCTGCCGCCGACCAGACTTCCCGGCACACCACCACCGACGGTACCGAACCGGCGACGAAGCGCAAGAGGCCCTCGTCTGCGCACCGGTGTCCTCCGCCACGTCGGCATCGGCGCTCGGGACGGCCGCCGACCGGCAACGCCGGGCTGCCCGCGCGGCGCTCGGGGCCCGGGTACGGCCGTGCGGCGCGGCGCGAACGCACGGCCGGGCGCTGGATGGACAGTAAGGGGATGCCGACACCGCACACACCGCCGGAGCCTGCCGGCCCACGCCCCGAAACAGCGGAGCAGCGAGCCGACCGCAACCTCATCGAACTCCTGCAGGAACTGCGCGTGGTGCAGACCGGTGTGCAGATCCTCCTCGCCTTCCTGCTCGGTATGGCGTTCACGGAGCGCTTCACCCGGCTCGACCGCACCCAACAGGCCCTCTACGTCGTGACGTTCCTGCTGACCCTCGTCTCGGCCGCCGTCCTGTCCACACCCGTGGCACTGCACCGCGGCCTGTTCCACCGGGGCGCCAAGCGCCGCATCGTCGACCTGTCGACCCGTTTCACCGAGGTGGGCCTCGGCTTCCTCGCGCTGGCGCTCAACGGCGCGGTCCTGCTGCTGATGGACGTGGTCCTCGGCCGCGCGGCCGCCGCCGCCATCACCTGCGTGAGCATGGTGATGTTCGCCGTCCTGTGGTTCCTGCTCCCCTGGGCGCTGCGCCGTGAACGGACCCCGGACGCGTGACCCGTCGCGAACGCTAACGGGACCGGGGCGGCGCTCACGGCTCAGGCCCCGACGGCCGTCCGCGACTCCGCCGCAGGCCGGCACCGGCCGGCACGGCAGCATCGGTCCGGCCCCGCCGGGGCGCGGGAGCCGGCCGCCGGGGCCGGCTCACCGCTCCCGGCGGATGGCGAGCAGAGCCGCGTCGTCGCTCAGTCCGGCACCGACGTACGCCCGTACGTCCACGAGCAGTTCGTCCAGCAGGGCCTCCGGCTCGCCGTGCGGCAGGACGGCCAGGCGCTGGGCCAGCGGGTAGAACCGGTCGGCCGCGTCCCGGGCCTCGGCCACGCCGTCCGTGTACAGCAGCAGGAGGTCGCCGTGTTCGAAGGTGAAGGACCGGGCGCAGTAGTCCCCGCCGACCAGGTCGAGCAGGGCGAGCGGCGGTGCCGCGACGGGCGGGTCGACCTCGCTGACCTCGCCGTCGTGGCACAGCAGCGGTGGCGGGTGCCCGCAGTTGACCACGGTGGCCGGGCCCGGTGCGTCGGGGATGCCGACCAGCACCGCCGTGACGAACTCCTCGCTCACCGGGCGGCGCGCCAGCGCCGAGTCCAGCCGCTTGGCGACCTCCGCCAGGTCCGGCTCGGCCCGCGCGGCCTCGCGGAACACCCCGAGCACGTCGGCGGCGGTCTCCACCGCGGCCAGGCCCTTGCCGCACACGTCGCCGAGGAGCAGCCGCACGCCGTACGGCGTCCGGATCACCTCGTACAGGTCCCCGCCGATCCGCGCCTCGGCCTCCGCCGCCACGTAGCGCACCGCGACCACCAGCGGCCCCATCCGCCGGGGAACCAGTCGCAGCAGTGCCCGCTGCGCGGCCTCGGCGACCGTGCGGACCCTGGCCAGCTCCCGTTCCTGCGCCGTCACCACCATCACGTTGGCGCAGCTGAAGAAGGTGATCACGGCCACCGTGACGGCCGCGGTGAGCATCACGACGTCCGGCACATCGACGTCGTAGAGCGCCAGGGCCGCGACGGCGACGACGGCGCCCGCCCCGGCCACCAGCGGGTCCGAAACCCGGCGGGTACCCACTCCGGCCAGCACCGGAAGGGCGGCGAGGATCGGGGCGAGGGTGACTCCGGTCCCGGTGAAAACATCCGCCACCACGGCTGCCGCGACCAGCGCGTAGCCGCCGGCCGTGAGCCTGCGCGACCACTTGGGCAGGAGCCGCGGCCGAAACCGCGCCCCGTCCTTCAGGAGATCAAACACCGGACTGCCCTTCCGTCCCGCTCGCCCCTCGGCCGAACCGTTCCCCCTCCACAGTCAATCGCCTGCCGCGCTTCCGCGACAGGATTCCCGCGAGGACATCCGGCCTGGTGGGTACGGGGCCGCGCGCGGGGACCCGGCCGAAGCAGTCCGGGCGGATCGGGTACCGCGCGGAGCCGGGAGGGACCGCTACCCCGACGAGGACGGCGGATCCGCCTGCGGCGGGCGACATGCCCGGCTCCCCCGCCGAAATCGATGGCGGCCCGCCCGGCAACCCTGGAGACTTCGGCCCGTGCGCCTCTCCCTTCTGCGACAGACCGACTTCCGCTGGTTCTTCACCGGCCAACTGGTGTCCCTGCTCGGCACGTCGATGGCCCCGGTCGCGCTCGCCTTCGCGGTCCTCAACGCCTCGGGCAGTACCGGTGACCTCGGCATCGTGCTCGCCGCCCACATGGTGCCACTGCTCGCGTTCCTCCTGGTGGGCGGCGCCACGGCCGACCGGTTCGGGCGGCGCACGGTGCTGGTGGCCGCGAACCTGGGCTCGGCCCTCACCCAGGGCGGCGTCGCGGCACTGCTGCTGACCGGCCACTACTCCCTCCCCCTGGTGGCCGCGCTGGAGTTCCTGAACGGTGTGCTGGCCGCGTTCACCACACCGGCGCTGCGCGGCATCGTCCCCCAACTCGTCGACCGGGACCGGCTCCAGCAGGCGAACGCACTGCTGGGGTCGATGCGCAACGCCACGAAGATCTTCGGGCCGAGCCTGTCGGGGGTGCTCGTGGTGGTCGTCGGCAGCGGCCCGGCCATCGCCTTCGACGCGGTGACCTACCTCGTCGCCGCCGGGTGCCTCACCCGTCTGTCCCCCGTCGGCCGGGTGGACGCGCCCCGGAAGACCACCATGGCGGCCGACATCCGGGACGGCTGGACGGAGTTCCGCCGCATCCGCTGGGTCTGGGTGGTCTCCCTGACCTTCTGCCTGATCAACATGGTGCAGACCGGAACCTGGCAGATCCTGGGGCCGGAGCTCACCAGGGAACTCAGCGGCGAGGCGACCTGGGGATTCGTGCTCAGCGCCCGCGGGCTCGGCCTGCTGGTGATGAGCTCCCTGATGTACCGGCTGGTGGTCAGGCACCTGCTGCGGCTCGGACAGCTGATGAGCGCGCTCGGGGCCCTGCCGCTGCTGGTGCTCGGCGCGCATCTGCACAGTCCCTGGCTGATCGCCGGTGCCTTCGTCGCGGGTCTCGGCTCCGCCGTGGCCGCCGTCGGCTGGGACACCTCGCTGCAGGAACACGTTCCCCCGCACGCGCTGTCCCGGGTCTCCTCCTACGACGACCTGCTCTCCTACGTCGCGATCCCGATCGGCCAGCTCTGCGTCGGTCCGCTCGCCCACAGGTTCGGCGGCTTCCGGGTGACCACCACCGCCGGACTCGTCTACCTGGTCGCGGCCGTGGCCCCGCTGCTCTCCGGCACCGTCCGCCGGCTGCCCCACGCCCCGGCCGGCCACCGCGCACCCGTTCCGGCCGGCCCCGCCGCCGATGCCGCCGTCCGCCCGGGCACCCCCCAGCAGCCCGCCGGCTGACGGCACTCCTGGGCAGGCCCGGACCGCCGCCGAACCGAAGCCGCGCCGGCAGGCCCCCGATCGCGATGTCAGTGGCTGCGGCAGGATCTGCTTCTCCGACGGTACGGGGCTCGTGATGCCGATCGCCCAGCATTGGCGGGCCGGGCCCCGTCCGGGGTCCGGCCCGTCACGTGCTCTCCCGCGACCGCCGTTCAGCGGGTGCGGGCGGCGAGCGTCAGTGGTACAGCGCCGCCCAGGTCCTGGTGTCGACCCTGCCGGTCGCGGCCAGATGGCTCTTCGCCTGGAACTTCTTCACGGCGGCGAGGGTGGTCCTGCCGAACTTCCCGTCGACCCCGCTCCACGGCAGGTACTTCCGGTTCGCCAGCAGGCACTGGACCTGCGAGACCCGAGGCCCGTGGTCCCCGTAGACGGTCAGCGCGCGGCCGTCGTAGAAGGCACAGGCGGCCCGCGGGGACACCGCCCCGGGTGCGGCGGCTGCGGCGGCGCTCGGCGTGGCCGCGTCGGCCGCCCCGGCGAAGCCGACCACGGACAGCAGGGCGGCGGCCGCCGCCACGGCGAGTGTGCGACCCGTTCGGAACATCGTCGGCCTCCCTCAGCAGTCCGGGACGCCGGCGATCTTCTGACCGCTGCTCTGCAGGTACACGTTGCTGACGTACGCGATGTCGCTGCCGCCGACCAGCGTGACCTTGCTCCACCACCTGTTGGTGCCGCCCTTCGGGCTCTGCACCGGCGTGGTGTTCCGGTTGGTCTGGCACCAGTCCCACAGGTACTGGTGCGAGACGGTGGCGAGGATGGTGGCGTTGGTCCGCGGGTACTCCCGCAGGTGCACGTTGGTGCCGGTGACGTACACCGTCTTGTGCGTCGGGGCCGTCTGGTGCTCGGCGGCCTGGGCCGCCGTCGGTGCCATCAGGAGCGCGGCCGCGCTGATGGCCGCGACGCCCGTCGCGATCAGGGTGCGCTTGGGTACGGACATGTCGTCTCTCTCCCCCGTTCATGACGACGCTGTGCTGGGTGAATCCCCCGCAGAACAGCCTGCCGGGCCGGCCGCTCCGCCGTCTTGGAAGAAAACGCACGGAAGCGGACTGATCGCATCCGAGGAGTCGCATCGCCTCGGCGCCGGGCGCCTGTTGGGGCCGGCCGCATCCCGGCACCGCCGGGCACCGCTCTTCGGTGCCGCCCATCGGCGCCGGCACCGGCCTCAGCCGGCCAGGACCAGGCTCGTGACCTCACCGGGCAGCCGGTCCACCATCGGCGGGCCGCCGTGGTCCCTGGCCCGCTCCGCCATGAACGTCCGCACCGTGCAGCCCGTCATCGCCTTGAACTCGCCGCACAGATGGGCCTGGTCGTAGAACCCGCAGCTCGCCGCGACCACCGAAGCCCGCTCGCCGGAGACCAGCAGTCGGCGCGCACGCTGGATCCGCAGCACGCGCGCGGCCGCCTTCGGCCGCTGCCCGATCTGCTCCCGGAAGCAATTCTCCAACTTCCGTACGCTCCAGCCGACTTCGTCGGCCAGTCGTGGCACCGGCACCGTCCCCGCGGTCCGGGTCAGCTCGGCCCAGGCCCGTACGGTCTGCGGCGCCGGCGACGGGCCGCGGCGGGCCCACCGCTGGAGGGTGCTGTCGAGCAGCTCGAACCGCGCCTCCCAGTCCGGGGCTTCGGCGAGCGCGTCGGTCAGGGCGCGGATCCGGTCTCCGGGCAGGGCGAACGGGTCGACGGGTCCCCCGGCGAGCTCGTGCTGGTCCAGTCCGAGGAGCGTGAACGCCATCCAGGGCGCGAAGTTGACCTCGACACCGCACAACCGCCCGCCGTGCACGGCCAGCATCGGGCCCGTGGACAGCCCGGACAGTACGGAGACGAGGGTCACGGGCGGCCGCTGACGCCCGAGTCGGGTCAGGGTGATGGGGTGGTCCTCGAAGGCGAGTAGCAGCGTCGCCGCCCCTACGGGCGCCTCCAGTCGGCGGCGCGGACGGTCGAAGGCGAGTCTCAAGCCCCGGTATCCGATCACCCCGGGCCTCAGCCGGGGGTGGGGAAGTGCGAACGCGGTCTCCCACGTACCCAGTGGACAGGCACGCGGACGCGGGTCGGTGTCGGTAGCTGTCACGCGATGTACACGCCATCCGCACCGCGATGGTTCCCGGTGCCGACCGCCCGGCCGGCAGCCCGCCGACCTGCGCCGAGAGCCATGCCACACCACCGTCACCCCGCCCCTCGGGCACCACCGGGAACCCGGCGGCCCCGGGCCGGCCGCCGCCCCGGTCGCACCGGGTCGGCTGCTGCCCGCGGCCGTCGGCGCACCGCTCTGCGCGGCGGCGCCCAAGGACGTGCCCCGGGAAGCGCCGGTCGGCTCCCCCCGGTAGCAGGACTGCTGGTCTTTCGGCCCTGAACTCCCGGGCCAGTCCTTCCGGATGGGAAAATAGGCGTGCTGCACATTGATCTGATCGGCACCCCCGGAGGTGAGCAGCAGGCACCAACGGACCTCGAGAGGCACCGACGTCGTCGCCCGGTTCACCGTCAGCGTGGCATCGTATCTTCCCGGTAGGAAGGACCAGCCGTCCGCACGGAAGGACATGATTTTCGTCCACGGCTTGTCCTTCGCCAGCAGAAAGGCACCGGCGTCCTCGTCCTCGACCCAGAAGCTCTTCTGCGTCGCGACGTCGCTCTGCCAGTGGCCGTCCGCGTACCAGAGGAAGTCGACCTGGCCCTGCGGAGCGGTGGATCCCTCTCGCCGCAGGTGGAGGACGAGCCCGGTCACGGTCTCCGTGTTCTCGGTCTCGTTCGAGACGGAGATGACAGGCTGTGCGATGATCACCGCCTGGTTCGCAAGGCTGAGCAGGCGGATCATGTTCGGCATGGTAACGCTGACATCCGGACTCGAATGGAGCCCGACGAAATTGTAGAGAGAAAGGATCAGGGCCGAGATCGCGGCCACCAGCGACACCCATTTACTGGAGGTGTCCAGGTACTTTCGCTTTCCGCCCTTCCTGTCCTCTTCCGTCTTGCTCGCGGCCGACTTCTCCATGCCGTCCGCATGCGACTCGGAGATTGCTCCAGAATCCGGAGATCCGGATTCCGGGACTTCCTCATCGGACACCCACAGCCTCCAGCCACCTTGCGTCGCCACGGACCACCAACTGCTACCCAAGCAGCCGGTCCCGTGGTCCTGAAGTCCCTGAACAGGTGATTCGGACACCGGCACCGGGAGGTCACCGATCGATCGGGCAGCGTCTGGCCGGACGGCCGCCGTCGACCGGCTGGCATCCGTCGACCAGCAGGCTTCCCCGCCCTGCGGACTCCGGTCGAATAGCTGGATTCCGTTCGCACATACGAAAGATCCCTTTGGCTGGCTGCTCGCTCCGCCCGGAAACAACAGGGGCATGCGAGTCGCCATCGTCACCGAGTCGTTCCCGCCCGAGGTCAACGGCGTCGCCCACAGTGTTCTGCAGACCGCCGAGCACCTGGTCCGCCGCGGCCACCAGCCGGGGCGGTGACCGAGCTCGCGGCGGACCCGGCCCGTAGGGCGGCCTACGGCCGGGCCGGGCGGGCGGACGTGACGGCCCGCACCTGGGAGAGCGTCGGCGACCGGCTGCTGGAGCACTACCGGCTGGCCCTCGCGGCACACCACGGCACGGCGCTGTCCGTCGCCTCACCGGCACTGCCGACGGCTCCGGCACCGGCCTTCCCCGAGGAGCAGCCCGCATGAGGTCCGCGCTGCGCATCGTCCGGGTCGCCAACTTCGTGACCCCGGTCTCCGGCGGGTTGCGCACCGCCCTGAAGCACCTCGGCGCGGGCTATCTGGCGGCCGGGCACCAACCGGTACTGGTCGTGCCCGGCGCCCGGCACAGCGACGAGTGGACCGATCACGGCCGGGTCATCACCCTGCCGGGTCCGGCGCACCGCGACCGGCCGGTCGCGTCCGATGACCGTGCGGTTCGCGGCCCTCGGTGACTCACTCACCGAGGGGGTGGGCGATCCGGTGCCGGACGGCTGGCGAGGCTGGGCCGCGGTACTGGCCCCGGCACTGTCCGACGGTCCGCTGGAGTTCCACAACCTCGCCCGGAGCGGTGCGCTCGCCGAAGACCTGACGGGGCGTCAACTGCCTTCGGCATTGGAGCTCCGCCCGCATCTGGCCGCTCTCGTGGTCGGCGGCAACGACACGCTCAGGGCCGGTTTCGACATCGGCCGGACGGCGCGGCACCTGGACACCGCGATGGGCGCGCTGCGGGCCGGCTCGGCCGAGCTGCTCACCGCCTGCCTCCCCGACCCCGGCCGGCTGCTGCGCCTCCCGCAGCCGCTGGCCGACCCGCTGGCCCGGCGGATGCGGGCGCTCAACACGGTGGTGCACGAGCTCTCCGAGCGCCACCGGACGGTCCATCTGCACCTGGCCGAGCTGCCCTGGCAGACCGAGCGCGCCCTGCTGAGCGTGGACCGGCTGCACCCCAGCGCGGGCGGCCACCAGCTGATCGCCCGCGACTTCCACGCACTGCTCGCCGCGGCCGGGCACCAGCTCGGCCCGGCCCCGCTCGCCGAGCCGTTCACCCGGGCGCCGAGCCGCACCGCGGACCTGTGGTGGATGGCGACCCGAGGCACCCGGTGGGTCGTCGCACGCTGCACCGACCTGCTCCCGGGACTGCTGCTGCTCGCCGCCGCCGAGTCCTTCCACCGCCTCCGCCGTACCACCGCCCACCTCGACGTCCAGTCCTCCCGGGCCACCAACCTCGCCCTGGCGCGTCTACCGCGGTGAGCCACGGGGCCCGGCTCGCGGGGGCACGGACGCCCGCCCGCGCCGCGGGGTTCCTCACCCTGGACGGCCGACTGAGCGGCACACGCCGCCGTCCCCCCGACTACGATGGGCCCGTAACGGACGGAGAGGCAGCCATGGCTGAGCAACCGGCCGAACCGGCCGTCCCGACCGGCCCGGCGAGCGGCGCCCCGTCCGGCGAGGTCCCGAAGTCCTCGGGCCCCGGGAAGTCGAGCGTCGGGATCCACAGCATCGCCGAGACGGCGCGGTACTCGCTGACGGAGATGGGACCCGGGCGGAGCCTGCGGACCCTGCTCGCGCTGAACCAGGAGACCGGGTTCGACTGTCCGAGCTGCGCCTGGGCCGATCCCGCTCCGGAGCACCGGAAGAGGGCCGAGTTCTGCGAGACCGGCGCGAAGGCCGTCGCCTGGGAGGCGACCCGCAAGCGCGTCGGCGCCGAGTTCTTCGCCGCGCACTCGATCGCGGAACTGCGCGAGCGGGACGGCCACTGGCTCGAGTCACAGGGCCGGCTGACCGAGCCCATGTACCTCGCCCCGGATGCGACGCACTACGCACCCGTCTCCTGGGAGCGCGCGCTCGCGCTCACCGCCGCCCGCCTGCGCGCCATGGCCGACCCGAACCGTGCCGTCTTCTACACCAGCGGCCGCACCAGCAACGAGGCCGCCTTCCTCTACCAGTTGCTGGCCCGCCGGCTCGGCACCAACAACCTGCCGGACTGTTCCAACATGTGCCATGAGTCGAGCGGCGCGGCCCTGGCGGAGACCATCGGCATCGGGAAGGGCGTGGTGACGCTCTCCGACATCACCGACCACGCCGATCTGATCATCCTGGTGGGCCAGAACCCCGGCACCTGCCACCCCCGGATGCTCACCGCCCTGGAGCAGGCCAAGCGCCGCGGCGCGCGGATCATCGCCGCCAACCCGCTCCCCGAGGCCGGCTTCGGCCGCTTCCACAACCCGCAGACCGTACGCGGACTGGCCGGGCCGGGCACCAGGCTCGCCGACCGCTACCTCCCGGTGCGGATCAACGGCGACCTCGCCCTGTTCGCGGGGCTGAACCGCGTCCTGGTCGACCGGGAGGGCTCCCGGCCGGGCAGCACCCTCGACCACGACTTCATCGACCGGTACTGCGAGGGTTTCGAGGCGGCCGCGACCGGCTGGCGCGCGCTGGACTGGCGGCGGCTCGAAACGATGAGCGGCCTGTCCCGGCACCGGATCGAGGACTGCGCGGCCGACGTGCTGAACGCCGACAGCATCGTCGTCTGCTGGGCGATGGGGATCACCCAGCACCACAACGCGGTCGCCACCATCCGCGAAATCGTCAACTTCCTTCTGCTGCGCGGCAACATCGGACGTCCCGGTGCCGGTCCCGCACCGATCCGAGGGCACAGCAACGTCCAGGGCGACCGGACCATGGGCATCTGGGAGAAGATGCCCGACGCCTTCCTGGACCGGCTCCGCGACGAATTCGGCTTCGATCCGCCCCGCGCGCACGGCCTGGACACCGTCGACTCGATCCGGGCCATGCGCGACGGCAGGATCGACGTGTTCTTCGCCCTCGGCGGCAACTTCGTCTCGGCCACCCCCGACACGGCGGTCACCGAGGCCGCGATGGCCAACTGCGGCCTGACCGTCCACGTGTCGACCAAACCGAACCGGTCCCACCTGTGCCACGGCACCGAGGCGCTGATCCTGCCCTGCCTCGGCCGCACCGAACGCGACCGGCAGGCCTCCGGTGAGCAGTTCGTCACGGTCGAGGACACCATGGCCATGGTGCACGCCTCCCGCGGCCGCCTGCTGCCCGGATCACCGCACCTGCGCAGCGAGGTCGCGATCATCGCCGACCTCGGACACGAACTCTTCGGCGACGAACTCGGCTGGCGGGCCATGCGCGACGACTACGCCGTGATCCGCCGCCACATCGAGCACGTCGTCCCCGGCTTCCACGCCTTCGAGCAGCGGGCCGGGCAGCCCGGCGGATTCATGCTCCCCCGGGGCCCGCACGACTCCCGCACCTTCAACACACCCACCGGCCGGGCCCGGTTCACCGTCAACCCGCCGACCTCGGTCGAAGTCCCGCCAGGGCACCTGCTGCTGACGACCGTACGCTCGCACGACCAGTTCAACACCACCGTCTACGGGCTCGACGACCGCTACCGCGGCATCAAGGGCGGCCGGCGCGTCGTCCTCCTCAACGAGGACGACCTCCGCGACCTCGGCCTGCACGACGGCGACCTGGTCGACCTGGTCAGCGTCTACCCCGACGGCGAACGCCGCGCGAGCGGTTTCCGCGCCGTCCGGTACCCGGCCCCGCGCGGCTGCGCCGCGGCCTACTACCCGGAGGTCAACGTGCTGGTGCCGCTCGACTCCACGGCCGAGATCAGCAACACGCCGGCGACGAAGTCCATCGTGATCCGCGTCGAACCCGCAGGTGGCGGACCGGCCCCCGGTCGGACCTGACCGCGCCCGGGCCGCCGCCGCGGCGGAGCGCGTACGCGGTCGAGCCCGAACGGCGGGACCGAAACAGCGGGTTGGACCGGCGGTGGGCACTTCCACGGCACCGCCCCCGGCCGGTATCGGCAGAACCCGGGACCGGCGGAACGCGGGATCGGCAGAACCCGGGATCGGCAAAGCATCCGTGCCCGGCCCGCTTCACCGCCGGCGTGCCCGGACCGGGTCCGACGACCAGGACGCGACGGTCTCGGGCACTCCGCCGTCCACGGCGCGGCAGTCCTGCCCCACGCCCACCGAGGTCGTGGCCGCGCCGGCGCGCTCCCCGCTCTCCTCGTCCAGCCGGTCCATGACGATCATCGCCACATCGTCCGCCAGACAGCCCTCGGTGTGGCTGATCAGGCCCTGGTGCAGCCGTTCCAGGAACTCCGCCGGGGTGCACGTCCGCATCGCTGCCTCCGCCTCCATGGCCTGCGGCAGGGCGAAGAAGTCGTTGTCGCGGTTACGGGCTTCGATCACGCCGTCGGTGTGCAGCAGCAGCCGGTCGCCGGGCGCGAAGCGATAGCTGTCCGGCTCGGCGGGAGGACCGGTGATGAAGCCCTCCAGGCCGAGCGGCGGCAGCGGTGAACCGGGAATCAGTGCCTGCACCCTGCCCTCGCGCAGCATCAGGGGCGGCGGATGGCCGCGGTTGACCACCTCGACCACGGGCCGGTCGGAGACCTGGGCGACGATCGCGGTGACGAAGTCCTCGGTCTGATCGCCCGCGTCGCCCAGGCCGGCCACACTCGGCATGGCGAACTCCCGTTGCAGCGCGGCCGCACAGTGGTTCACCACCTCCACCAGGTCGTCCTCGTAGTGCACGGCCTCCCGGAACGCACCCAGTACGGCCGCGGCCAGCCGCACGGCCGGCAACCCCTTCCCCCGGACGTCCCCCACGATCATCCGGACCCCGTACCGGGTCTGCACCGCCTCGTACAGGTCCCCGCCGATCTGCGCCCCCTCCTCGGCCGCGAGGTACAGGCTGGCCGCCCGCACCGGGCCCAACCGGGTGGCCACGGGTCTCAGCAGCACCCGCTGCGCCGCCGCGGCGATCCGGCGGACCTGGTCCAGCTCGCTCTGCCGCCGGGCACTGATCGCGCTGCTGGCCGCGACGCTGGCCGCGGAGACCAGGAGGATGGCCAGCAGGTTGGTATAGACCTGCTGGCCGCCCCAGGCCTGGTTGTAGCTGGCGGTGGTCACACTGACGGCCACCGCGACACCCGCCGCCGCGACGGTGCCCTTGGGGCCCATGGTCACCGCGGCCAGCGCCGGGGTCGCGGTGAGCAGCGGGCCGGTGTACACGAAGTGCGCGGGCGAGAGCTCGATGCCCACCACGACCAGCGCGATCGCGAACGGCACACACTGTGCGACGGCGAAGAGCCGGCCGTGACCGCGACCACCGGCTCCCGGTCGAGGGGCTGAGCGGGAGATCGACCGCATGCGTCCAGCCTGCCTCGCGGCGATCCAGTGTTCCACCCTGCGCCCTTGACCTCCGGCCGGGCCGGGACTTGCGGGTCCCGGCCCGGCCCCGACCCGCGCGGCGCCCTCCTCCGGCGAACCCGCCACGCGGATCAGGCCGCACCGACTCCGGCGGGCCGGGCCGCGGGAGCGGGCTCGCCAGGCTGCGGAGCGGGGCCGTCGTGGTGGCCGTCGCCCTCGATGTCCACATGGGGCAGCAGGCGGTCGAGCCAGCCCGGCAGCCACCAGTTGCCGGTTCCGAGCAGGACCATCGTGGACGGGACGAGGACGCCGCGGACGATCGTGGCGTCGAGCGCGACGGCGGTGGCCAGGCCGATGCCGAACATCTTCACCACCGGGTCGTCCGACAGCAGGTAGCTGAGGAAGACGCTGACCATGATCAGGGCGGCGGAGGTGATGATCCGCCCGGTCCCGGCGAGGCCGCTGACCACCGAGCGGCGGTTGTCACCGTGGCGCAGGTAGGCCTCGCGGACGGCGGTCAGCAGGAAGACCTCGTAGTCCATCGAGAGGCCGAAGAGCACGGCGAACATCAGCAGCGGCACGTAGCCGGGGATCGGGACCGGGCCGTCCAGCCCGATCAGGGTGGCTCCCCGGCCCCACTGGAAGATCGCGGTGAGGATGCCGTAGGCGGCGGCGACCGAGAGCAGGTTCATCACGGCCGCCTTCGCCGCGACGACCGGTGAGCGGAAGGCCAGCAGGAGCAGCAGTCCGGCGATCGTGAGGACGAAGGCGACCACCAGCGGCATCCGCCGGGCGAGCCGGTCGTTCAGGTCCACCTGGGCGGCCGGGGTGCCTCCGACGTGGGTGACCTGGCCGGTGCCGCCCGTGGCGTGCGGCAAGGTGTCGTCGCGCAGCCGGTGGACGAGCGCGGCGGTCCCGGGGTCCGAGGGTGCCGTGGCAGGGGTGACCACCCAGCGGACGTGCGTACCGTCGGAGCCGAGCTGCGCCGGGCCGACGGACGCCACGCCCGGGGTGGCCTGCAGCGCCCGGGTGACGGCGGCGACGCGGCTGTCCTGGGAACCGGCAGCGCGGGCGGGGAGCGTGTCGACCACCTGGAGGGTGCCGTTCACGCCGGGACCGAAGGCGGCGGCCAGTCGGTCGTACGCGGTACGGCCATTCGTGCCGACGGCGTTCGAGCCGGCGTCGAGCTGCCCGAACCTCAACTGGGTCGCGGGAACGGCCAGGACGCCGATCAGGGCCAGGCCCGCCAGCAGGCCGCGCCAGGGCCGGGCGGCGACGTGCTCCGCGATCCGGGCCCAGCCGCGGGGCCGGGGGGCGGCCTGTGCTGCTGCCCGTTCCGCCTCGCCGGCCGGGCTCCCCGTACCGCCGGGGCGGGCCGCCTTCGGGGTGAGACTGCGCCCGAGCAGGGCCAGGACGGCCGGGAGCAGGGTGAGGTTGACCGCCAGGGCGACCAGCACCGCGATGCCCGGGGCCAGGGCCAGCGCGTAGAGCAGTGGCAGGCCGCCGAGCGCGAGGCCCGCGAGTGCGGCGACCACCGCGCTCGCGGCGAACGCCACGGCCTTGCCCGATCCGGCCGTGGTCCGGGCCACCGCGTCCTCGATGCCCACGCCGGCCGCGCGCAGTTCGCGGAACCGGGAGAGGCAGAACAGGGTGTAGTCGATTCCCACGCCGAGGCCGATCATGGCCGCGATGGTGGTGCCCGAGGAGGGCATGTCGATCAGGTGCCCCACCAGCCCGAGCACGGAGAGCGAGACGCCGAGCCCGATCACCCCCGCGACCAGCGGCAGCCCGGCCGCGACCAGGCCGCCGAAGGAGACGGCGAGGATGACGAACGCCGTCGCCAGGCCGATGACCTCGCTGTACTCGGTGGAGTGCCGGTCCGCCGCGGTGGCGAGGTTGCCGCCGGGGGTGACCTCGATCCCGGCCTGGGCGGCGGGCCGGGCCGCGGCCACGATCTGCCGGGTGATCTCCGGCGTGACGTCCCGCCCGGTGACGTCTAGTTCGACCGAGAGATAGGCCGTGTGGCCGTCCGAGCTCATGGCCGTCCGGCCGGCCGGGTCGTACGGCGTGGTGACCGCGACGACGTGGTCCACCCGTGCGATGGCCCCGGCCGCCTGCTGGACGGCCGCGGCCGGATCCGGCGCGGTCAGCGGCGCGGCACCGGCGCCGGTGTGCAGGACGACGGGCTGCTTGCCCGACGGGGCGCCTGCGAAGAACGCGTCGCCGATGTCCCGCGCGGCCTGGCTGTCGCTGCCCGGGATGGACACCGCCTCAACTGTGACCCGGCCGTACCAGGTCACGGCGGCGATCGCGGTGGCGATCAGCAGCAGCCACGCGGCCACGGTCCGCTTCGGTCTGCGGGCGCACCAGCGCCCCACCGTCATGAACATCGGCGAATTGCCCTCTCCTGCGGCGGTGGACGCACCGCGCCCCCGTCAGTGAACTAATTGCACTTGGCGTGCAGCATTACGGTTGCATCCACAGTGCAACAATGTCAACGAGAGGACGGAGGACCCGAGGTGAAGCAGTCGGCTCAGGCCGCGACCGGCCGTGCCCCGGAGGGCCGTGCTACGGACGGCCGGACGGAGCGCGGGCGACAGACCCGCGAGAAGATCGCCGATGCGATGCTGTCCCTGCTGGACGAGGGCGAGTCGCGGTTCGTGGCGGAGCGCATCGCCGAACGCGCCGGAGTGTCACGGCGCCTGGTGTTCCACCACTTCGAGGACATGGCCCAGCTCGCCGAGACCGCCATCAACCGCCGACTGGACCAACTCGCCGCCCAGGTCAGGCCGTTGCCGACCGAGGGTCCGAGAGACGAACGGGTGGCGGCGCTCGCCGAACAGCGCGCACGGATCCTGGACTGGCTGACCCCGACCCGGCTGGCGGTGATGCGACTGGAGGACCCGTCCGAACGCGTCCAGCAGGTCGTCCAGCAGATGCTGCTCTTCGCCAGGCAGCGGCTGACCGAGATCTTCGCCGTCGAACTCGACCGGCTGCCCGAGGACCGTCGAAGCGACCTGCTCAACGGGCTGGACGCGGTCACCACCTGGAGCACCTGGCACCACTGGCGCAGCGTCGCCGGGCTGGACGTCGACTCGGCCCGCCGCACCATGGCGGCGACGGTGCACGCGCTGCTGGCCGCAGCCGACCACCCGTGACCGCCGCCACCGCGTACCAGCCGCCTGCGATCCGTGGACGACGTCCACCCCGGACCGGAGGCCCGGCCGTGGACGGCTCAGATGCTACCGATGCGCCGCCCGGTGACCCGTTCCGGCTGGATCCGCACCCACAGCGGACGGTGCCCGCCGGCCCACGGCCGGCTACCGGGCAGCCTCGCCAGCCGTTCGACGGCCTCGAGGTCGTCGACGTGCCGCGCCGTACCGACGACGAGCACGCTCCAGCCCTGTCTCAGACGGTCGTCGATGTGGTCGACCTGGACGGACACCGAGGTGTCGGCGGCGACGGCGGCACCGCCGTTCGGGTCCGTGCGGTAGACGACCGTCCGGGCGTCGATCAGGTAGTTGACCGGGAAGACCACCGGGCCGGGTTCGGCCGCCAGCGCGATCCGGCCGATGCCGTGGTCGCCGAGCATCTCCCAGCACTCGGGCTCGGTGAGGCGGAACAGGGCCGGCCGCGCGGCCGCCCCGGGCTGTCCCGGTGGGGCGTCGCTCCGCCCTTCGAGCAGCTCGCGGCGGGTGAGGCGCAGCGCCGCCGCGACGCGGAGGAAACCGTTGGGGTCGAGCTCGGGCCCCGCCTCCGCCAGATGCCGCAGGTAGCCGGGCGACATCGCCGCCAGCTTCGCCAGCTCTGCCTCGGTCAAGCCGAGCTGTGCACATCGCTCGGCGATGTGCCGCGCGAGGACGCCCGGAGCAACAGGTCGCACCGCCGGATCGGTGGCCGGGGTGTTCTCGTTCACGGTGGTTCCTCTCCGCCGGCCTCCGGTCAGGGTGTCCGGGCCGGCCGCTCCGCCCCGTCGTGTCCAGGGTTCTCCATGGAGCCCGGGTGTGCCACAGCGCGGTGTGGGGCCCGGGACGGACACCGGCTCCGGGGACGGGACGCACGCGCGGGTACGGTGCCACGCGGGTGAGGCTCAGCCGCCGTCCGCCTCCAGTACTTCGGAGACCGGCAGCCGGGGCGTCCGCGCCCCCTCCGGTCCGTAACCGAGGCGGATCAGGATCTGCACGTGTCCCGGCCCCCGGTGCGGATCGCGGGCCGCCCAGCGCAGGTCGGGCCACTCCATCGCCTGGTGCAGCAACGAGGCGCGCACCCGGTGGACGGTGGCCGTCAGCAGGACGTGCTCCAGCGCCAGCCCGGCGCGCAGCCAGTCCACCGGCCGGTCGTGATCGGTGGCGAGCACCGCGATGCACGGCTCGGCCTCGAAGGACTCGGGGGCCTGGTGCTCGGCGGGGTGGATGGCGGAGAAGTCCCGCATCGGCATGCGCCCGGCGGCGTCCTGCGGGCCGAGGGCGGCGGCCGGGATGCCGTACGGCTCGCCACCCGGCCCCTGGACCCAGTCGCGGCTCTCGGCGCGGTGCTCCGGATCGGTGACGTTGCGCCGCTCGGCCTCGGCCGTGAGGTGGAGCAGTCTGGTCCTCTCCTCCCGGTCGGGGAAGTAGAGCACGGCGTCCTCCCCGTGCGCGGCCTCGACGAGTTCGTTGCGTATCTCGACTGCGATCGGTGGCCCGGTGAACGGGGTGCGGACGGTGTGCCGGTGCCAGATCGCGTCGTACAGCTCGGCCGTCCGCGGCAACTGCGTCCGGGACGGTTCGTCCAGGCGGACGGCGGCCAGCAGGCCGGTTTCGGCCGGGTCCGGCAGCAGGTTCACCTCGGGTGCCCAGCCGAGCCGGCGGGCCGCGGTGCACAGGTTGAGCAGTGCCGCGCCGACCGAGATGTGCAGGGCGCGCCCCTCGGGGTCGCTGGCCGGCAGCGACCGCTCGGGCGCGGCACGGACCTCGAGGACGCCGCTCTCGGACCGGAAGCGGTAGTGCCAGGGCTGGGTGTTGTGGATGGACGGAGCGGCCACCGCGGCGGCGATGAGCTTCTCCAGCGCGGCGGCGTCCGGAGCCATGGCGGCCATGGCGGTCTCCTGGGTGGTTTCGGTCAGCCGGGGGCGGGCCCGGTCGGCCCTGCTCCGGAACGCAGGACCTCCAGACGGTGGCGGTACTCGTCCGCGTCGATCTCGCCCCTGGCGAAGCGCTCCGCGAGCACCTGCTCGGCTTCGGGCTGGGCGGGCGGTGTCTGCGGGGTCGGGGTCCAGGCGGCGGGATGCTGCTGGGCCGTGCGGCCGAGGTGCCTTGCCAGGGCGACGATGCCGAGGACGATGAGCGCCCAGACGAGCAGCATGCCGACGGCCATCAGGCCGAAACCCAGGAGATGCGCGCCGTGGCCGTACCAGTACGTCATCGCGGGCCTCCTCAGTGGTACGCGGTGGGTCGGATGCCCTCACCATCCATCGTGCGGCCGATCCGGCGGGCACGGCTCGGGCTGTTCGACTCCGGCCGCCGGGACGTGCCGGCTCGGTGCGGTGGTGCGGTGCTTGGAGGATCAGGCCGGTCCGTCCCGCCACGCCAGGTGCTCGGCGACGGCTTGGCGGACCAGGTCCGCCGCGCGGGGCACCGCCGCGGCCACGTCCTGGCTGAGGCCCTCGCCCTCGGTGAAGTCCGCGCCCTCGACCGCGACGATCAGCAGCTCGCGCGGCAGCCGGCCGAGGACGGCGGCCAGTCCGACCGCCTCTCCGAGGCCGAGGCCGTGGGAGTCGGCGGCGTGGCTCTCGGCCATCGCGCCGCCGGGGTCGTCCGGGCTCACCCGCACCTGGTGGAGCCGGCCGGGCTCGGCGGGGTGCGAGTGCACGGCGTCGACCACCACGGCCAGGCCGGCGCCCTCCCAGAGTTCGATGAGGCGGGACGGCTCGCCGTCGCTCAGGGCGATCCGGTCGGCGGGGAGCCGGTCGGCGGCCAGTTCGGCCAGGACGGCTACGGCCGCACCGTCGTCGTGGCGGTACTCGTCGCCGACGCCGATCAGGACGATCCGGTCCTCGGCCGACTCACCGGGCATCTCGGGCATGACGCTCATCTCCATTCCATGGTGAGGCCCCGAGGCGCGCGGCGCAGCACCGGCCGAACGCGGATGCCCGAGCCGGGCCTCGCTGCCGTCCCGGGAGTTCGCTCCAGCTCGTCCGGTCCGTTCCACCCCGGGCGACCCGGGTCCGTGCCCTTCCGGTGGTGTGCGGCGAAGCCCAGCGCGCAGGATGGGTGAACCACGGTGGAGACACCGAGGCCGGTGTCGGGCCGATCCGGCGGCGGCGCTCCGGTCTCCGCCGGTCCGCAGGCACCCGGTCCCGGCCGGGCCGATCGGCGCCGCGGGGCTGTGCCGGTCAGTGGCCGGCGGGCCGACCGCCCCGGGAGCCCTGGAGGAGATCGTGAACGGACCCATCGTCGTCGGCTTCGACGGGTCGCCGGAGAGCACGGCCGCCACCGACTGGGCGGCGCGGGAGGCGCAGCGCCGCAGACTGCCGCTTGAGCTGCTCCAGGCCTGGCCCTGGCAGCACGGCCAGCCGCTGGGCAGCGAGGAGGCGAAGCGGTGGGGAAAGCAGCAGTTGGCGCGGAAGGAGGCCGAGTTGGGCGCGCTGCTCTCCGGTGTGGAGGTGACCGCCGCCCACATCCCCGGTGGCGTACCCGCGGAGGTGCTTGCGACGGCCGGGCGGAACGCCACGATGCTCGTGCTCGGCTCGCGCGGCCTCAGCGCGTTGCGCGGGTTCCTGGTCGGTTCGGTGAGCCAGGAGGTGCTGGCCCGGGCGGGCTGCCCGGTGGTGCTCGTCCGTGCGGGCATCACCGCGGCGGACGAGCACCCGGCGTCACCGGAGGCGGCGGCGCCGCCGGCCGACGCCCCCTACCGCGAGGTCGCCCTCGGCCTGGACACCAAGCATCCGTGCGACGAGGTACTGGCTTTCGCCTTCGAGGCCGCCTCGGTCCGTTCGGCGCCGCTGCGGGTGGTCCGCGCCTGGGGCCCGCCGAGCGGCACCGAGTACTTGGCCTTCGGCTCCATCGGCGGTCTGGAGAAGGACCTGGCTAGGATCGAGCACGACACGGTCGAGCGGCGGCTTGCGCCCTGGCGCGAGCGGTACCCGCAGGTGGAGGTCCTGACGACGGTGGCGCTCGGCAACGCCGCCGTCACGCTGCTGGAGGAGACACCGCAGGCCGGGCTCCTGGTGATCGGCCGCCGTACCCGGCGCGCGCCGATCGGATCGCATCTGGGCCCGGCCGCTCACGCCGTGATCCACCACGCCCGCTGCCCGGTCGCGGTCGTCCCGTTCGGCTGACCGGGCGTCCACCGAGCAGGGGAAGGCCGTCAGCGGTTGACGGACTTCGCGCGCTGCCTTCCCGCTCCTCATCGCGGGGTCGCGCGACCTCACAGCTCGGTCAGCTCGCCCAGGCCCAGAGCGCGCAGGGTGTGGTTGGCCATGTGCAGGTGGCCGACGGTGCGAAGGCTGATCACAATCACCCGGCCGTGAACTGTGCGGGGCTCGGTAGGGCGGTCGGTGTTCCCGGCGGAACCCGGCCCGGCACGACACCCTCGTGGTACGTCGCCCGGCGCCGGCGTTCGGCCCTGCCTGGCGCGGCCTTCCCGGCGACGCTGCGGCTGGCAACTGGACCGACTACGCAGTGGTGACGCTGCAGCGGAAAGCTTCGCATATGCCAGATAACTATGACGATGTCTCACCGCTCCACGGCTTGGCCCGACAGGCGCACGCCTGGAGCCGGCCACTCCTCCTCGAACCGTCATCCGCCCGGACCGACGTACTCGATCGGCTGGTGAGCTGGTGGTCACACCATCGCGACCCGGGCGGGTCGCAGCCGCCGGCAGCCGTGACCCCGAGGGGCTTCCCGGTGGGCGGCCTGCCGGCGTACCAGCGTACTGGCCAGGGGCCGGGCGAGGGCAACTAGCGGGCGTAGCACGGCCTTTCGGGCGCAGCACGGTGCATGGCCGCCTGGTGCGAGGAGGCTTGGGTGACGGCGGCGCGTTCAGTAGTGGAGCGCCGCCTTCGCCACCACGAGGACCACTCCGAGCAGGAGGTTGACGCCACCGTTGAGCAGCACGATGCGACGCGAGGCGCCTGCCCGGAGGACGGGGACGGTCGCCCAGCCGACCTGTTCGGCCAGGGCGACAGCCAGCGCGAGCCACGCGGTCCCCTCCACCCCCAGGTCCAGGAGCGGGCCGATCGCCACAGCGACGGCCGGCGGGACGGCCACCTTGACGATCGGCCATTCGGCGACGGCCACCCTGCGGACGTCCTCCCCGGTCAGGGGCTGGTGCAGCAGCCGTTCCCCCACGATGCGCGCGTAGACGTGCGCCGCCCAGAAGACCAGACCGGTGATGAGCAGCAGCGCCACCAGCTTGATCCGCGGGAACGGACCGAGGGTCCCCGCGGTGGCCACCACCGACGCCGCGAGGATCGAGCCGTAGACGGCCCCGGCGTAGTCGGTCCGGCCTCCGGCGGACGGCTTCGGCGCGTCACCCTCCGCACCGCCGTCCGCACCGCCGTCCGCGGCAGCTCGATCTCCCACGCTCCCCAGGATCAGCCCGGACGCGCGGAGCCGCACAGCGACCGCCGCCGGTCGGCCGCCCTCGGCGCCCTCGGCAGGGCCGGCCCGCATCACCGGTCCGGGCGGCACCCGCACGCGCGGGTCCGCCGCCCGCGTCACGCCCTCGCCCGAGCAGCCCGCCCAGTTTGAATGCCGATACTACGAAACCGTAATATCCGGGACCGTGAAGTCCGAATCCGCACCATCGGCGCAGCCGGCGCAGTCAGCGCTGCTCGCGCTGCAGCGCGCGACCCATGCCACTCTGCACATCCTCGCCACCGAGCTGGTCGACCTCGACCTGACCCCTTCCGAGATCAACGCTCTGGCCAACCTCGCCGACGGGCACGGCCGCACCGTGTCCGAACTGGGCGCCGCGGCAGGCACCCGTCCCACCACGCTGACCGGCGTACTGGACCGGCTCGAACGCCGCGGCCACATCACCCGCGGCACCCGCGCCGGTGACCGCCGCTCCGTCCTCATCGAGCTGACCCCCTCCGGCCACCTGGCGGCCGACCTGATCCGGCAGACCCTCACCGACCTGGAACGCCGCGCGCTCGTCGGACTCTCCCCCGCGGAGGTGGCCGGCTTCCACACCGTCCTGCAGGCCTTGACCAAGGTGTCCTCTTGAACGCACCCCAGCACGCCCCAGCACCCCAGCACGCCCCGGCACCCCGGCACGCCCCGGACGCGGGCGAGGAAACCCCCTTCCAGGCACTGATGCGAGAGGTCATGGCGAGCGCGGTCCGCTTCGGCCATCGCCAGCACGTCCAGCTGACCTGGCTCGCGGTACGGCGGCACGGCACCGCCGACGCGGTCAGCCTGGTCAGCGACGGCATCCGGCAGGTCGCCACCAACGCGGGGGCACCACATAAGTTCCACGTCACCGTCAGCCGGGCCTGGGTCGAGCTGGTGGGCCACCACGCGGACCTGACGGGCCTCGGCGACTTCGACACGTTCGCCGACCGGCACGCCGAACTCCTCGACAAGCAGCTGCTCTCCCGCTACTACCGGCCCTCGACGCTGGAGAGCGAACGGGCCAGGACCGCCTGGGTCGAACCCGACCTCTCCCCCTTCCCCTGGCAGCTCTCCGACCGGTGACGCCTCCGGGCCGCATCACACCGGCCGAGTCCGTGCGGCGCCGAAGGCCGTACGCGCTCGGCTGGTTGTGGACGGTCCCGGGACCGCACGGACTGCCGCTCACCAGGTGACCGGCAGCTCCGTCATGCCCTGCATGCGCGGTTGGTCCTTCCAGCGGGGGCCCGACCCGGGGGCGGCGGACCGCAGTTCCGGGAAGCGGTCGAGCAACCGGGCGAGGCAGACGCGCAGTTCCACTCGCACCAGGTACGCGGCCAGGCAGCGGTGGATGCCGTGTCCGAAGGCCAGGTTCGGCCTTCCGGAGCGTCGCGGATCGAAGCGGTCGGGGTTGGGGTAGACGGCGGCGTCCCGGTTGGCGGCGTTGATCGAGGCGACCACGGGATCGCCCGCGCGGATGAGCACGCCGGCCAGCCGGACGTCCTCGGTGGCCACCCGCAGGCGGCCGTCCGTCAGCACCAGGTGCCAGCGCAGCATCTCCTCCACCGCCTCGGGCAGCAGCTCGGGGTGGCGGCGCAGCAGCGACCACTGCTCGGGACGGCGCAGCAGCCCGTCCACCGAGGCCGTGATCAGGTGGGACGCCGAGGTGTGTCCGACGAAGACGATGGCCAGGCCCAGGCCCACCAGTTCCGGCTCGTCCAGCGTGCCCTCCTCGTCGTGCACGGCGACCAGTGAGCTGAGCAGGTCGTCGCCGGGCGCGGTCCGGCGGGCGGCCAGCGTCCGGACCATGTAGTCGCGCATCTTCCGCTGGGCCGCCATCACCTCGTCGGCCGGCCTGGCACCGGTGAGCTCGGAGTTCCAGGTCAGGATGCGGGGCACGTCCGCCGTCGGGAGGTCCAGCCAGGCGCACACCACCCTGATCGGCAGCACCGCGGTGAGCGCGGAGACGAGGTCTGTCGGCGGGCCCGCCTCCGCCATCGCCTCCAGCAGTCCGTCGGCCGTCCGCTCGACCAGTGGCGCCAGCCGCTCCGCCTGGTGGGCGCTGAAGGCCGGTGCCACCAGCCTGCGCAGCCGGTTGTGGTCCTCCTGGTCGGTCTCCCGCAGCTGGACGACGCCCGGCAGCGTCATGGGCACCCGGTCGAGGCTGGGCCCGCCGGGCACGGCGGCCTCGGCGGCGCTGAACCTGGGATCGCCGAGGACCAGCAGGACGTCCTCGTACCTGGTCACCAGCCAGGCCTCATGACCGCTCGCCAGCACCACCCGGCTGATCGGTTCGCGCTCCCGCAGCCGGGCGAGTTCGGCGTGCGTCTCGGACGGGTCGGTGTAACCGAAGGGGAAGGGCCGAGCGGGCATCCGGCGCTCCGTTCAGGGCTTGTGGAACGAGGGGTCGAAGCTCTCGCCGAGCGCCGCCCGACCGATGGTGGCCAGGATGTGGTCGTCGTTGTCGTGCCGCTGGTAGAAGGTCAGGTCCCGCAGGATCCGCTCCACCGGTGAGGGCCGGACCAGGCTGCGGGCACCGCACGCGCGGATGCAGTGGTGCACCGTCTCCTCGGCCAGATGCTCGATCAGGTGCCGCGCCCGGCTTCCGGCGATCCGCGCCTCCTCCAGCCGTCCCTCGTCCCACAGCCCGGCGACGTGGCGCAGCCACAGGCGCCCGGTGTCGATGTTGACGGCCATCCGTCCCACCCGCTGCTGGACGTACGGGTCCTGGCTCTTGCCCTGGTGCTTGAGGTAGGCCAGCGCGTAGTCGTAGGCGGCTTCGGCGGCGCCGAGGAAACTGGCGGCGTAGTGCGGGACGAACGCGGTCTGCCACTGCCCGGCCAGGTAGCTGCCCGGTTCGCCGATCACCCGGTCGTACGGGAAGAACGTGCCGTCGAAGAGCACCGCGTGGCTGGCGGTGGCCCGCATGCCGACCGGATCCCACCAGGAGGTGTCGACGGTCACGGTCGGGTCGTTCAGATCGCAGGCGAGCAGCAGCAGTCCGTCCGCCGTTCCCCGGGCGTGCCGGGCACCGCCCGGCCCGGCCGGGTCCACCAGCAGGATCGCCCAGCGGGCGCCAGTGGCGCTGGTGGCGAAGGCCTTGGTGCCGTGGAGCACCCAGCCGCCGTCGGCGGCGGCCACCGTGGTGCCGAAGCGACGGTCCTCGCCCGGCTTGGGAGACTGCGGTTCGCCGCTCCAGGCGGCCCAGATCTCGCCGCGCTCCACCACCCCGGCGAACCAGCGCCGCTTCTGCTCGGCGGTTCCCAGGGCGTCGATCATCACGAGGGAGTTGGTGTGGCCCTCCCAGCAGCGCGCCAGCGACAGGTCGGCACTCGCCAGCAGCGTCGTCAGCTGCCACAGCGGCAGCGTGTCGCGCTGCTGCGGGCCCAGGCCCAGGCCGCCGTAGGCGGTCGGTACGGCAGCGGCCAGCAGGCCGGCCGCGAAGAGGTCGTCGAAGTCGTCGGCCGGGAAGGCGGCGCTGCGGTCGTAGCCGTCGGCGCGGGCGGCGAAGCTGTCGCGGGCCAGTCGGGCCGCCTGCCGCAGCGCCGCCACGGAGTCGGTGTGCGCGGCCGGGGTCATGTGCCATCCCCCTCGGTGCGGTGGAAGTGGGCGCGGTACATCACGTTCGCCGCCGGCTCGCCGGGTACGGCGGCGTGGACGTCGATGGTGAGCAGGCCGCGGTTGAGGTAGCCGCAGTGGTAGACCTTCCGGGAGCCGAGCCCCGGGGCGAGCTCCGCCTCGGCACCGAAGCCTATGGCCTGCCCGCTGCCGACGTCGGCGGCGAGCGGCTGGACGGGCAGCGGACCGCAGTCGGCGCCGTCGGCCTCCCACAGCCTCAGCAGTAACCGGCTGCCCTGCTGTTGGGTCTCCGCGCGCCGGACGCCGGTGGTGGAGCGGTCGAAGTTGGCCCACCGGCCGAGCAGCGGGCGGACGTCGAGCGGCCCGGTCGGTCCGGTGCCGGTCGGGCGGTCCTGCTCCCGGCTGATCTCCGGTACGGCCACCGCTTCGCCGCGCCGGCGGCCAGGGGTGTCCGGCCCGGTGTCGCCGCCGCTCGCCACGGGCCCGTCGCCGCCCGCACCGGCACGTCCATCGGCCCGCCCGATCAGGTGGAAGAACTCGCGGGTCCAGTAGTCGGCGCGCGAGCTGCCGTCCCGGAAGACGTTGGACGTGGTGACGACCAGGATCCCGCCCTTGTGGTGGGCCGAGACCACGGTGCGCAGGAAGCCGAGGTCGAAGACCGCGGTGAGCGCGGAGGCCGGCACGCCCAGTGTCCGGTACAGCACGGCGGGGGTCTCCCCCCAGTCCCGGGAGCCGCCGCCGAAGGCCCGTAGCCAGGCGGCGCCGCCGCGCTGCCTCACCTCCAGCCTGGCGATCCCCGGCGAGGCGTGGCCCTCGGTGCTGAGCCAGTCGCCCAGCAGCGGGGTGATCGGTTCGGGGTTCCGGATTCCGGTATCGGCCGTCATGGGGGCTCCTCGTCTCACTGGTTGCCGGCCGGGCGGACTTCGGTGCGGCGGCGCAGGCCGAGGGCCAAGAGCGCCGGGCCGAGCGGCATCCGCCGCCCGGTCAGCAGGCGGAACTGCTCCCGCATCTCCACGAGCAGCACCTCCCGGCCGTCGATCACCGGCAGGCCGTGCGACCGGGCGGCGGCCGCCAGGGCGGTGGGACCGTCCCGGTACACCAGGTCCAGGACCGCCGCGCCGGGATCGGCGGCCGCCAGCCGGAACGGCGCGCTGTCGGCCAGCGGCGTGGCGTGGACCAGCAGCGAGTAGCCCCGGGCGGAGAACCGGGCCAGTGGCACGAAGGGCAGGCCGGTCAGCGCGGCGGCCTGCCGGCCCCGGGCCCGGCCGCGGTTCACCAGGGTCACCGAGGCGCCGGCCAGGTGCAGGGCGAGGGCGGCGGCCCGGCCCGCGCCGCCGCAGCCGATGACGGCGGCGCGCCGCCCGGCCGGGTCGACGCCGGCCCTGGCCAGCGCGTCCAGGGCTGCGGCGGCGTCGGTGGTGTCGGCGTGCCAGCGGCCGTCCCGGTGCCACAGGACGTTGGCGGCCCCGGCTCCGCGCGCCGACGGGGTCACCTGGTCGGCGAGGCCCATCGCGTCCTCCTTGTGCGGTGCGGTCACCGTCAGCCCTCGCAGCGCCAGTCCGGTCCGCCCGCCGAGGACGGCCGCGCTGCGCAGCAGGCAGGCCAGCGAGTCGGTCGCGAACGGCAGGTAGAGGGCGGGCAGGCCCAGTTCGCGCAGGGCCGCGTTGTACAGCCGGGGTGCGAGCGAGTGCTCGGGGGCGGGGCCGGCGATGCCGTAGAGGGCGTCCAGCCGCGGGAGCGCGGGCAGCCCGTAGTCCAGGGCGAGTCGGCGTACGCTCGGCATCCCGTCCGCTCCGGCCTCACCCACCCGGCCGAAGGCCACCGGGGCGCCCAGCCAGGGGGCCAGCACCCGGGTCCACAGGCCGGACTCGCCGATGCCGAAGGCCGTCACATCGGACCGGCCGAGGGCGGCGAGCAGGCCCGGCGCCGCTGCCGGGCTGCTCTTGGGCACCAGCAGGTAGAGCGCCGCCGGTACGCCCGCCATGGCGCCGAACAGGGAGCGCATACCTCCGTGCTCGCGCTCCGGACCGTGCCAGGAGACCCGGCGCTGCCACGGCGGGATGCGGCTGGTCAGCTCCGGTACCAGGTCGTCGGGCCACTCCAGGTCGACCAGGTCGTACTCGGCGGCGGCACGCAGCAGCCGCTCCCGCCGCTCCGCCGGAGCCCCACCGTGGTTCCCGCCCTGGCGGCGGGTGCGCAGGGTGTAGATCAGCCGGCCGCCGAACAGCCGCCGCAGCCTGCGCGGTTCGGGGTCGCCCACCAGGTCGGCGCGCACCTCCAGTCCGTCCGCGACCGGGTCGAGTCCGCTCAGGCTGGCGTGGCCGAGCTCGTCGGCCGCCGCGACGACGGCCACCAGCGCGGCCCGCCGCCCAGCGCCGGCCCCACCCGTGCCCGGCTCGCTCATGAGTGCCACCGTGCGTTGAGTGCCACCGTGCGTCCTCCTCGGGGCGGGCCCGCGGATCGGTGATTCACATCGGAGGGAAGAGGGTCAGGTCCGGGCCGCGCCGGGTCCGGATGCCCCGCCGGGCGCCCCACCGAGACCGCACCGACGGGCCAGCAGGAGCACTCCCGCGGTGCTGCTCCCCGTCCGCGGGATGCGCCGAAGCCCGAATCGGGGATGCCGGTGCTTCACACCGCCGTGCCAGCGTAAGCTCCGGGGTTCCTTCCGGCGAGCGCTCGGCCCGGCCCCCTCCGCCGCCCGGGGCATCGGCCACCCGGCGCCCGGGGTGCGCCCGAAGCCCGTAGGCCGGCGCCCGGCACACCCGATCGCGCCGCGTACGCTCCCCCGCTCCGGCGCACGGACTGCGGCAACCGGCCTCCGATCGGCACACTGCCCCTGGTGGTGGGAAACCGCTGCGGCGCGAAAACCCCGCCCTGCTCCGCGGCACCTGTCGCGGAGCGGCGGCCGGGGCATCCCGACGGTGCTCGTCAAGGGCCTCGGCCGGGAGGCCCCCGGTACCGCGCCCGGGTGACACGCCCCGGACCGCCCGGGGCCGGAACGACAGGAGATGGCCATGTCGGATCCCCATCCGATCCTGGTGACCGGAGCCGTCGGCGGAGTGGGACGGCGAGTGGTCGAGCAGCTGCGGGCCCGGCAGGTACCCGTCCGGGCCCTGGTGCACCACGACGACGAGCGGGCCGAGTCGCTGCGGGCGCTCGACGGCGTGCAGGTGGTGGTCGGCGAGCTCACCCGGGCCCCCGACGTGGTGGCGGCCCTCGACGGCTGCCGGCGGCTCTACTTCGGGATGAGCGTCTCACCGGACTACCTGGAGGCCGCCGCCACGGTGGCGGTCGCCGCCCGCCACAACGGCTCCGTGGAGTTGCTGGTGAACATGTCGCAGATGACGGTCTCGCAGATGGACGTCACGAGCACGACCGAGTCCACGCAGCAACGACTGCACTGGCTGACCGAACAGGTCCTGGACTGGTCGGGCCTGCCCGTCACGCACATCCGGCCGACGGTGTTCATGGAGAACCCGCTCTTCGCGATGCTCGCCGTCGCCTCGATCCGTCGGGACGGCACGATCAGGCTGCCGTTCGGCTCCGCCCGCACCTCACCGGTGGCCATCAGCGACGTCGCCGACGCGGTCGCCCGGGTGCTGACCGACCCCTCGCCGCAGGCCGGCCGGGTCTACGAGCTGACCGGTGCCTCGTCCCGCGGCATGACCGCCATCGCCGCCGAGCTCTCCGCCGCCCTGGGCAGGACGGTCAGCTACGTCGACGTGCCCTACGACGAGTGGCTCGAGAAGGACCTCGGAGCACTGGACCTCTCGCCCCACCTGCGCAACCACATCGCCACGATGGCCCGGCTCCACCGGCAGAACCGGTACGACCGCGCCACCGACGGTGTCGCCGAGCTCCTCGGCCGCCCCCCGGCCGGCTTCGACACCTTCGTGAGGGACACCCCCGGCCTTGCCGGCCCGCCGGGCCGGGCCGCCGGGTGACGGGCGACTACAGCGCCTGGCGGAGGTTCGGCCGACCGGACGCCGCAGGCGGTGATGCATCCGACCTCTGAGCCGGGCGCGGGGCGCATCCCGCGCCCGGCCCGGGCGCCCGGGCGGTCCGGTCAGTCCCGGGGTTCGGCGGCCACCTGGACGGCGATCAGGCAGATGTCGTCGTCGGTGTCGGCGGTGCTCCGGTCCAGCAGCCGGTCCAGCAGGTCGTCCAGGTCCTCCTCCGACCTGCCGACGTCGTCCACCAGTTCGCGCAGCGAGTCCTCGACGGAGCGGTCCCGGTGCTCGATCAGTCCGTCCGTGTAGAGCAGCAGGATGTCACCCGCTTCCAGTCGCAGGGCCTGCTCCTCGTACACCGCCCCGTGGTCCGCGCCGAGCAGGACGCCGGACGGCATGGGCAGCGGCCGGGCCCGGCCCGCCCGGAGCAGGATCGGCGGCAGGTGCCCGGCCCTGGCCCAGCACAGCTGCCGGCGGGCGGGGTCGTAGCGGGCGCAGACGGCGGTGGCGGTGGCCGGCTCGGTGAACGAGACGGCCGCGGTGTTGAGCCAGTCGAGCAGCCGGGCGGGTCCCGCCCCGGTGACCGCGAGGCCGCGCAGGGCGTTGCGCAGCGCGACCATCCCGGTGGCGGCCTCGACGCCGTGCCCGGCCACGTCCCCGACCACCAGCAGGGCGGCGCCGTCGGGCAGCAGCACCGCGTCGTACCAGTCGCCGCCGACCCGTTCCTGCTGGGCGGCGGGGCGGTAGCGGACGGCGGCGCGCAGCCCGGCGGCGTCCAGCGACGGCGGCTCGGGCGGCAGGATGGCCTGCTGGAGCCGGAGCGCGAGGCGGTGTCGCTCGGCGGCCTGCTGCTCGCTGTCGGCGAGCCGTTCGCGGGTGGCAGCGAGGGCGATCTCGATCCAGTGCTGCGCCGACACGTCCTGGTAGGCGCCGTGGAGGGCGACCAGGCGCCCGGTGGTGTCGAGCACCGGTTCGGCGACCACCCGGGTGTAGCGGGTCAGCCCGTTGGGCCTGACCAGCCGGAAGACCGCGGAGGACGCCTTGCGCTGTCGCTGCACGCTGCGCACCAGCCGCCGGACGGTCTGCTCGTCCTCGGGGTGGACGTGGGCGGGGAGCGCGGCGAACGGCACCGGGACGGCCGACGGCGGCAGTCCGTGCAGCTCGTACAGACTCGCGTTCCAGCGGATGGTGCCGGTGGTCAGGTCCTCCTCGAAGCCGCCGAGACGGGCCAGCCGCTGGGCGTTGCGCACCAGCGCGTTCTGTCTGGCGTCGTCCTCAGCGAAGCGCCAGCTGAGCAGCAGGTGGTCGTCGAGGCGGGCCGCGGCGATCTCCAGGCCGGTCGGCAGCGACAGTTCACCGATCAGGAAGCCCAGGCGCAGCTCCTCACCCCGGATCGCCTCGCCGGTGGCGTACACCCGCCGGAGCCGCTCCAGCAGCCCGTCGGCGCAGGCGAGCGGATACGCCTCGACCAGGGAGCCGCCCTCCAGGGTGTGGGCGGAGCGGCCGGCCGGGTCGGTGAAGTGCGCGTTGACGCGCAGGATCCGGAAGTCGGTGAGTTCGTCGTCCTCGCCGAGGACCGGGACGAGCAGCAGCGCGGGGGTCAGCACCGCATCGAGGGCCGACTCGGATGCCGTCTCGAAGACGGAGTCCGGTCCTGTGTCGGCCGCCGGCCGGTCCGGGGCCGGGCCGGGCGGTGGGAGGGCCGCGGGCAGGGTGAGCGCGCAGATGTCGGCGAGCGCCCGGAGCTGGCGGCGGACCGCCCCGGTCGGCTCGGCCGGTCGGGTGGGCCAGGCCAGTTCCAGCGCACCGAGCAGGCGGGCGCGGCGGCGGATCGGCAGTGCGGCCCGGTAGGGGGCCTCCTTCCGGCCGGGGGTGGGGGCGCAGGTCACCTCGGGCTCGTCCGGGCCGAGTTCACGTCCGGTCGCGGCGGCGAGCTGCGCCGGGCAGTCCACTCCGGGCGGGATGTGCCGCCATCCGCTGACCGCCGCCGCCGGGAAGCCGGCTGCTCCGGCGAGCGCCAGCCCTCCGCCGCTCTCCGCGGCCCAGACCAGCACGCCGGTGGCGCCGGTCAGGAGTCCGACGTGTTCGAGCACCGCTTCGGCGGCGGCCTGCGGGTCGGTGCGGGCGGTCGCGGGCGGCGCCGGACCTGCGGTGGACGGCGAATCCGGTTCGGGCGACCCGGCCCCGGCGCCGGGCGCGGTGCCGATGCCGACGCGCTCGCCGACGATCTCGGCGGCGAGTTCCGCCACCCGGACGTGGGCCCGGTCGGCGAGTACCGCGAGCTGCTCGGCGGCGTCGGCGGGCGGGCAGCCGAGTCGTTCCGCCAGGATGCCGATGGCCAGTTCGACGACCGGCCTGGCGGCCGACTCGGCTCGCAACCGGGCCAGTTCGCCCTGGAGCCGGCAGACGGCCGCGGCCAGTTCCCGAGCACCCGGTTCGCCGGTACCGGGCTCGCGTCCGCCGGGTCCGCACGCCTCGGCTCCGGGGGTGCCCGGCCCGGGTCGGTCCGGTGCCGAAGATCCCGGCCGCGGGGATCCCGGTCGCGGGGTGGCGGTGGGTTCGGTGCCGGTCATCGGGTCTCGTCAGCGCTCCAGCCGGCGCCGGATCCGGCCGATCAGGTCGTCCGCGTCCACGGGCTTGGTGACATGGTCGTCGGCACCGGCGGCGAGGCTCTTGGCGCGGTCCCCCGGCATCGCCTTGGCGGTCACCGCGATGATCGGGACGGCCGCGAACTCGGCGGTGTCCCGGATCGCCTCGATCGCAGCGTAGCCGTCCATTCCGGGCATCATGATGTCCATCAGGACCAGGCAGGTGTCGGGGTTGGCGTACAGCAGGTCGAGCCCGGCCCGCCCGTTCGCGGCGTGCAGCACCCGGACGCCGTGCTGCTCCAGGATCCCGGTGATCGCGAAGACGTTGCGGGTGTCGTCGTCGACGACCAGTACGGTCCGCCCGGACAGCGGGTCCTCGGCCTCGGCGGGCTGCCCGGCCGCTCCGGGCGCGGCGACGGGCACGCCGGGAGGGACGACGCTCCCGCCCTCGATCGCGCGGACGATCCGCTCGCGCAGTTCGTCCAGGCCCGCGACCACGTACAGGAGCTCGGCCTGCGGAGTCTGCCCCTGCTCCGTGGGCCCGCCCAGGCAGCCGAGTACGGGGACGGCGTGCCCGCCCTCCGCCAGCGCGGCCAGCAACCGCCGGGCGCCGTCCTCGGGCAGGGCGAGGTCGAGTACCACGCAGCGGCAGGGCCCGGCCGCCAGCGCCGTCAGCGCCTCGGCCGGGGTACCGGCGCTGCTGACGGTGATCGCCGGGTCCCGGCCGGCCGCGGTGCTCTCGGCGAGCAGGGTCAGCAGACCCGGCGGGTCGGCCTCGACGACCAGGAGTCCGGGTGGCTCGGCTTGCTGCTCGGCGGGGGTCGAGACGTCCCGGGGCGCGACGGCGGGCAGGTGCAGGGTGAAGCAGCTGCCCGCGCCGAGGGTGCTGCTGGTGGTGATGGCGCCGCCGAGCAGATGGGCCAGCTCACGGCTGATGGACAGGCCGAGGCCGGTGCCACCGTACTTGCGGCCGGTGGTGCCGTCTGCCTGCTGGAAGGCTCCGAAGATGGACTCCAGGTGCTGTTCGGGGATGCCGATTCCGGTGTCCTTGACCCGGAAGGCCAGGCAGCCCCCCGAGTGGCGCAGTTCCTCGGGGAGTTCGTCCGCGCTGCTGGGCTCGATGCGCAGTTCCACCCGGCCCTGGTCGGTGAACTTGACCGCGTTGGACAGCAGGTTGCGAAGCACCTGGCGCAACCTGGCCTGGTCGGTGACCAGTTCCTCCGGGGCCTCGGGGGCGGTGACCACCGCGAAGTCCAGGTTCTTCTGTCCGGCGAGCGGGCGGAAGGTGGACTCGACGTACTCCAGCAGTTCGCGCAGCGGGAAGCGCTCGGCGCTGATGTCCATCTTGCCCGCCTCGACCTTGGACAGGTCGAGGATGTCGTTGATCAGTTGCAGCAGGTCGGAGCCGGCCGAGCGGATCACCTCGGCGTACTCGACTTGTTTGGGGGTCAGATTGCCGGCCGGGTTCCGGGCGAGCAGCTGCGCGAGGATGAGCAGGCTGTTGAGCGGGGTGCGCAGTTCGTGGCTCATGTTGGCGAGGAACTCGGACTTGTACATCGAGGTGCGGGTCAACTGCCTGGCTCGGTCCTCCAGTTCGCGGCGGGCCTGTTCGATCTCCAGGTTCTTCGCTTCGATGTCGCGGTTCTGGTCGGCCAACAGGTCGGCCTTGTCCTCGAGTTCGGCGTTGGAGCGGCGCAGCTCCTCCTGGCCTCGCTGCAACTCTTCGGAGCGCGCCTGGAGTTCGGTGGTCAGCCGCCGGGACTCCTCCAGCAGTTCGTCGGTGCGGGCGTTGGCCAGCAGGGTGCTGAGGTTGGCGCCGACCGCCTCACCGAAGCGCTCCAGGAAGTCGCGGTGCAGCCGGGTGAAGGGGTGCAGGGAGGCGACCTCGACCACGCCGAGCAGCTGTTCCTCGACCACGATCGGCAGCACGACCAACTCGCGCGGCGCGGCCCGGCCGAGACTGGAGGAGATGGCGGCGTAGCCGGGCGGCAGGTCGGTGACGGTGATGGTCCGGTGGCTGCGGGCGGCCTGGCCGACCAGGCGGTGTCCGAGCGGGATCCGCTCGGGAGCGGTACTGGTGCCGTCCTGGAGCCCGTAGGAGCTGATCAGGACGAGTCCGGTGCCCTGCCCGGCGTGGACCGCCTCCTCGGCGAGGTAGAACGCTCCGTACTGGGCGGAGAGCAGCGGGGTGAGCTCGTCCATGATCAGCTCGGCCACCGCGGCGATCTCCCGGTGCCCCTGGACCAGGCCGGTGAGGCGGGCCAGGTTGGTCTTGAGCCAGTCCTGCTCCTGGTTGGCCCTGGTGGTGACGCGCAACGACTCGACCATGGCGTTGATGTTGTCCTTGAGGTCGGCGACCTCGCCGGAGGCGTCCACGGTGATCGAGCGGGTCAGGTCACCCTCGGCCACCGCACTGGTGACCTCGGCGATGGCCCGCACCTGCCGGGTCAGGTTCCCGGCCAGGCCGTTGACGTTCTCGGTGAGCCGCTTCCAGGTGCCGGAGACGCCGGCCACCTCCGCCTGGCCGCCGAGCCTGCCCTCGCTGCCGACCTCGCGGGCCACCCGGGTCACCTCGGCGGCGAAGGCGGACAGCTGGTCGACCATGGTGTTGATGGTGGTCTTGAGCTCCAGGATCTCGCCGCGCGCGTCCACGTCGATCCTGCGGGTGAGGTCGCCGCGGGCCACCGCCGTGGTGACCTGGGCGATGTTCCGGACCTGGCTGGTCAGGTTGTGGGCCATGAAGTTGACGTTGTCGGTCAGGTCCTTCCACGTCCCGGCCACGTTGGGGACCCGCGCCTGGCCGCCGAGGATGCCCTCGGTGCCGACCTCGCGGGCCACCCGGGTCACCTCGTCCGCGAACGCCGACAGGGTGTCCACCATGGTGTTGATCGCGCCGGCCAGCGCGGCCACCTCGCCCTTGGCTTCCACGGTGATCCGCTGCGAGAGGTCACCCCGGGCGACGGCCGTCGCCACCTGGGAGATCGAGCGGACCTGACCCGTCAGGTTGGACGCCATCACGTTGACGTTGTCGGTGAGGTCCTTCCAGGTGCCCGAGACGCCCTGGACGGTGGCCTGGCCGCCGAGGTCGCCCTCGGTGCCGACCGCCCTGGCGACCCGGGTCACCTCGCCGGCGAAGGCCGAGAGCTGGTCGACCATCGTGTTGATGGTGCTCTTCAGGGTGAGGATCTCGCCCCGCGCGTCCACGTCGATCTTCTGCGTCAGATCGCCCTTGGCCACCGCCGTCGCGACCTGGGCGAGCGAGCGCACCTGGGCGGTCAGATTGCCCGCCATCGAGTTCACCGAGTCGGTGAGGTCCCGCCAGGTGCCGGAGACGTCCCGGACGTCCGCCTGGCCGCCGAGCCTGCCCTCGCTGCCGACCTCGCGGGCCACCCGGGTCACCTCGCCGGCGAACGCGGACAGCTGGTCCACCATGGTGTTGATGGTGGTCTTGAGCTCCAGGATCTCGCCCTGGGCGGCCACGTCGATCTTGCGGGTCAGGTCGCCCCGGGCCACCGCCGTGGTGACCTGGGCGATATTGCGGACCTGGGCGGTCAGGTTGCCCGCCATCGCGTTGACCGAGTCGGTCAGGTCCCGCCAGGTGCCGACCGCCTGCGGCACCTGGGCCTGGCCGCCGAGCCTGCCTTCGGTGCCGACCTCACGGGCCACCCGGGTCACCTCGGAGTTCACCCGGGAGAGCTGGTCGGCCATGTCGTTGAAGACGGCGGCGATCTCGCCCAGCAGTCCGGGGTCGGGAGGCAGGCGGATCCCGAAGTCGCCGTCACGGACGGCGGTCAGTCCGGCCAGCAGCCGGCGCAGGCCATCGTCGGTCGGGGCCGCCGCGGTGTCCCGCTCCCCGGTCGGCGTGCCGGTCCGCCGCCAGTGTTCGGCGGGTGGCCGGGCGGGTTCATTCGTACGCCGGGCAGGCTCGTTCATTCTCGGACCTCGGCTGGCCTCGGCTGGTGGTGCTCGCGCCGGACCGCGACCGTGCCGTGGACCTGCGCCGGTTCCACTGTCCCACCGTTCGCGGCCCGGCGTGCCGGTGGCCACGGGAGGCGCCGGGTCAGTCCGGTCGACACGGCTGCGGGGAGCGGACCTCCAGCCAGACCCGCTTCCCCGGGCCCGCCGGCTCACTGCCCCAGGCCCGGGCCAGCCGGTCGACCACCCTCAGTCCGTGGCCGCCGGGCTGGGAGGGCCGGCCGGCCAGGAGCAGCACCGGCGGGCGGGGGCTGCTGTCCGAGACCTCGACCCGCAGCACCGGGCCGGTACGGCGCAGCACCAGCTCGTTCGGCCCTCCGGCGTGCCGGCAGGCGTTGGTCACCAGCTCACTGGTCATCATCAGCACGTCCTCGGCCGCCATCCGCTGCTCGGCTCCGACGGCCGGCAGCCAGCCCCAGTCGTGCAGGACCTCCCGGGTGAACTCACGGCAGCGGTGGACGGCCCCCCGGGGGTCGGCCAGTACCAGCCTTCGGCTCTGCGAGCCCGGTGCCTGCCCCGCGGCGTCCGCCATCAGATACCCGCCGTCAGTCCCCGTCCGGCGCCGCGGTTACCTGCTCGACCGTGGCGAAGACCTGGAACACGTCCTGCGCGCCGGTGATCTCCAGCATCCGGGCGACGATCGGCGAGGGTCCGGTGAGGACGATCCGTCCGCCGGCCGCCTCGGCGGTCAGCCTGGCCCTGAGCAGCAGGTTGAGGCCGGTGGAGTCGCAGAAGGCGAGGCCCGAGCAGTCCACCACCAGCTGCTCCGGGGACTGCCGGAGTGCTTCGTCCAGCGCCTCGCGCAGCGGCCCGGCGCTGTCGTGGTCGAGTTCGCCCTCCAGGGTGAGCACGATCCCGTACACCCACGGCCGGGCGGAGACGGTCAATTCACCGGTTTCCGTCGGGTGTGCATCCATCGACTGCGCTCCTCCCGTGCCCCCGGGGCCACGCATTCTCACCATAGATCACCGTCCCGGGATCCCGCAGAGGCCGCTCGGCGGCGCGCTCAGTGCAGCCGGAGGCCGACCAGGCAGGTGTCGTCCTGGGGGTTGGGGGCACCGAGGCGGCGCAGTACGTGGTCGAGGCAGCCCTCCAGTTCCGCGGCTCGGTACTCCTCGACGGCTCTGAGCAGCCGGTCCAGGCCGCTGCCGAGGTCGTCTCCGCGCCGTTCGACCAGCCCGTCGGTGTAGAGCAGGACGGTCCTGCCGGGCGGCAGCGGCAGTTCGGCGGTCTGGTACCGCGCGGCGGGCGCCGCGCCGAGCACCAGCCCGTCGGGCAGGCCGAGCAGGCGGACGGACCCGTCCAGCGCCACCACCGGCGGCAGGTGTCCGGCGCGGGCCCAGGTGAGCGTGCGGACGGCGGGGTCGAGCAGTCCGCAGACCACGGTGGCGATGTACTCGCTGCGTTCATGGCAGAGCATGCCGTTGAGCCGGCGCAGCATCTCCTGGGGCGGGAGCCCGGTGTAGGCCATGCCGCGCAGTGCGTGGCGTAGTTGGGCCATTCCGGCGGCGGCGCGCAGTCCGTGGCCCGAGACGTCACCGACGACGACCAGGACAGCGCCGTTCGGGAGGGTGAGGACGTCGTACCAGTCGCCGCCGACCTTGCCCTCGCGTTCGGCGGGCAGGTAACGGACGGCGACTTCGAGGCCGGGTTCGTGCGGGCCGCGCGGTACGTCCATCAGGGCGTGCTGGAGTGCCTGGACGGCGCGGTGTTCGATCGCGGTCTTCCTTCGCTGTTCGGCGAGTTGGCTGCGGGTGCTGGTGAGGGCCTGCTCGGTGCGGCGCCAGGCCGTGACGTCCTGGACCACGCCGCGGACGGCCACCACCCCACCGGAAGCCGTGTCGGGCACCGTCTCGGCCATCGCCCGCAGGCTGCGACGGGTGTCACCGGCCCCGCTGCCGAGCCCGGCGAGCCGGAACTCGGCGGTCGCGGGACTCTGTCCGGCGAGCACCCGTGCGGCGGCCGCACGGACCTCGTCCCGGTCCTCGGGGGCGATCGCGGCGAGCACGATGCCCGGTTCGAGCCCCTCGGAGCCCTCGGGCAGCCGCAGCAGCCGCCGCAGCTCGGGCGAGCAGGCGATCCTGCCGGCACCGGCCTGCCAGCTCCAGGTGCCCAGCCGGGCGAGCCGCTGGGCCTGGGCGAGTTGGGTCTCCCGCCGCTCCTGCTCGTCGTGGGTGCGCCAGCTGACCAGGACACCGTCGAGGAAGGGCGTGGCGTTCAGCTTCATGCACGAGGCGTGCACCCTCCCGCCGACCACCTCGATGAACTGCTCGATCTGGCCCTCGTAGGGCGTGCCGGTGGCGGCCACGTCCAGCAGCTGCTGGAAGGTGCCGGAGGCCACCATGCCCGGGTAGAGCTCGGTGACCCGGTGGCCGACGATGTCCTCGCCGGTGCGGTCGGCCATGTCGACGGTGGCCGCGTTGGCGTGTTCGACCCGCAGGTCGACCACCTTGCCGGTGGGCTCGCGGACGGCGGCGAGGATCAGCACGGGGTCGAGCAGCGCGTCCAGCACCGCACGGAACCAGGGCTCGGTGGCGGGCTCCAGCGGACCGAATCCCTCGGCGTCCGCGCTTACCACCCGCACCAGCTGCGCGGCGGTCAGCCGGGCGAGCGCGGAGAGGTAGCGGGTTGCGGCCGCATCGGGCCGGAAGTCCTCGGGCCAGCCGAGCTTCATCGCGCCGATCAGCCGCTGGCCGGAGCGCAGCGGCACCGCGCAGACGGTACGTCCGGGGATCAGGTCCTCGCCGGTGAGGTCGGGGTAGCGGACGGCGAACTCCTCCCGGCTGTGCACCCAGACGGTGGTGCCGAGCCGGGCCGCCTCGGTGAGCGGTACGGCGGTGCGCGGCGGGATCCGCTGCCACTGGCTCACCTGGTGGGCGGGCACGCCGTGGCTGCCCACCAGGCGCAGCGCGCCGTCCGGTTCGAGCAGTGCGAGGACGACCGCGGCTGCGCCGAGCGGGCTGAGCGCGTACTGGTGGAGCAGTCGGGCGAGGTCGTCGGGGCCGTCGGCGGAGGCGAGGGCGGAGGCAGCGAGGTGGTAGCGGGCGGCGAAGCCCTCGGCGGGCGGGGGTCCGTCGCTCGGCGGTTGCGGTCGCGCGGCACCGGTCGCGGGCGGGGGTACCGGTTCCGGACCTGGCGGGGACTCGGGCTCGGCTTCCGTGCTGGCGGCTTCGGGCGGGGCGGCGACGCCCAGCAGTTCGGCGGCCAGCTCGACCACCTTGCGGTTGCTGTCTCGTGAGCGCCGTACCAGTTCCTCGAAGGCCTGGTCAGGGGTGCAGGAGAGCCGTTGGGTGAGCAGGCCCTTGGCTTGTTCGATGACCCCTCTGGTGCGCATCGCGGCGCGCAGGCCGTCCACCTCGGCTCGCAACCGGTCCACCGTGGCCTGCAGAACGGCGCGATCGACCGAATCGTCACTCATCGGAAGCCTCCGGGTGCAAAACGCCGCAAAACGCCCTGCAAGTGCGGCACCAGAGTAGGCCGGATCACTCTGCGGAGACCAGCGCCGGTGCGGGCGGTCAGTCACCGGGCCGGTCGGGCGCGGCCAGCAGGGCGCTCACCAGAGTCGCCGCTCGACCACGGTGGCCTGGACGATCTTGCCCTGGGGCATCCGGAGGACGTGCACGCCCCGGCAGAGCCCGGTCACCACGACCAGCCCGTATCCCGCCGGAGGCGAGGCGGTGGCCAGCAGCTCCCGGCTGGTGTCCTCGACGGCCACCTCCACGGTGCCGTCAGCGGCGGGTGCGACCGTCAGCCGGCACGGCCCGGGCGCGTGCCGGCAGGCGTTGGAGACCAGTTCGGCGATCACGAGTAGAACGTCGCCCCGGGTCTCGTCCCGGAAGCGGGGTCCCGCTCCGGCCGCGAGCTCCGCGAAGAACTGCTCGGTCGCGTGGCGGGCCCTGCGGACCGATCCGACGCGCCCGTCCAGGTCGAGCGCGAGCACGGGCATCTGACACACACCACCTCACCCCGGCTCTGCCTGGTCTCCTGACGGTGTCCGCGCCTACCCCGGCCGCGGCCGGTCAACCGTCTGCTCGGCGGCCGGTTTCGCCGTTCTCGACCCGCTCCCTGAGCCGGGCGAGGGTGGCGCTCAGCACCCGGGAGACCTGCATTTGGGAGACCCCGATCCGCTCGGCGATCTCCGACTGCGTGTGATCGCCCCAGAAGCGCAGCAGCAGGACGGTGCGCTCGCGGTCGGTGAGCTGGCGGAGCAGCGGGCGGACAGCCTCCCGGAAGACCACCAGGTCCAGGTTCCGGTCGCAGTCGCCGAGCCGGTTGAGCAGGGCGCTGCCGGAGTCGTCGGTGCCGTCGTCGTGCAGGGCGTCCAGCGAGTCGCAGCGGTAGACACGTCCGGCGTCCAGGCCGGCGGCGACCTGCTCGCGGGTGAGGCCGAGGTCGTCGGCGAGCTCCTCGGGCGTGGGCAGCCTGCCGAGTCGCTGCTCCAGCCGGTCGGAGCCGCGGGCGGTCATCAGGTAGAGCTCCTGGACGCTGCGGGGAACGCGCAGCGGCCAGGACGTGTCGCGGAAGAACCGTTTGATCTCGCCGGTGATGGTGGGCAGGGCGTACGTGACGAACTCGACGCCGCGGTCCGGGTCGTAGCCGTCCACGGCCTTGATCAGGCCGATGGTACCGACCTGGAGGATGTCGTCCATCTCGGCGGCGCGATGGCGGAAGCCCGCCGCGACGAAACGGACCAGCGGCATGTTGAGCTCGATGATGGTGCCGCGGACGTAGCCGTAGGCGTGCGTCTCGGGCTCCAGCACGGCGAGACGGCGGAACAGCGCGTCGCTGAGCTCGCGCGCCTCGCTCTTGCCCAGGCGGCGTATCTGCTCCGGTGTGGGCCGCTGTTCGGCATCGAGGACGGGCGCGGCCTCCTCCGGGACGGGGGCCGCGGTGTGCACGGCGGCACCGGCCGTCGCCGGGGCGGGCGGGGCCATGACGGTACGCAGGGCGGTAGGAGTGGACAACGGGGTCATCTCCCGGGTCGTCGGGCCCACACCGGTGCGCGTGTCGTCGCGACGAGGTACATGCCGACGGTACGTCTTCGCACGAGGTGCGGGGGTGGGAGACCGCTCGGCCCGGCTGCTTGAGGCCACGGTGTCCCGGCACGGCGGGCGTGCCGCTGGATCGACGGCGAGGAGTCGCCGGAACGGAGGCGGGCCACGGGCCCGGATCCCTCCGTGTCAACTTCCTACCCGCACCAGGCTCGGCGAACCCTCCCGCGCCGAGGCGGAGCCTTTGCGGAGCTCGGTTTCGACACCGGCTCGGCATACTGCCCGCCGCCGGGTAGGGCGTACGGCTCCTGCCGTTGTCGGGCCGCCCGGTGCCCTCACCGCGCGGCCCGGTTCCGCGCGGCGTCGAGCCGGGCCGGCGAGGAGCAGCGACCTCGCCGGCCCAATGCTCGCACCGTCCGGTCACCAGCGGTACCAGCGCCGGCGCTCACCGCCCGCGACGACGAACCCGAGCAGCCACAGGATGAAGACGGCGAGCGCGATCCACCACAGCAGGTGGAGGGCGAACCCGGCACCGGCCAGGATCACGGCCAGCAGCAGAACGACGATCAGCAGAACCATGGCTATCAACCTCCGCGCCCGCGCCTGCCCCGAATCCGCGCGGCCATTCCTGCGGGACCGCCCTCCCGACGGCCCACCGCCGCCTGCGGGATTCGACCGGCGGAACCGGGGCAGACGCGCCCCATGGTCCACAGCACCGGGCCGTCCGCATGAGTCGCGCGAAGGAGGAAGGCCATGAGCAAGGTGCAGGAGTCGATCGACGTCGACGTCCCGCTGCACACGGCGTACAACCAGTGGACTCAGTTCGAGGAGTTCCCCCGCTTCATGGAGGGCGTCAAGGAGGTACGACAGCTGGACGACCGCCACAACCACTGGCGGACCTCCATCGCCGGGGTCGACCGGGAGTTCGACACCGAGATCGTCGACCAGCTGCCCGACGAGCGGGTGGCGTGGCGGACGGTCGGGGGCGATGTCAAGCAGATGGGCGTGGTGACGTTCCAGCCGCTGGACGAGGGTCACACCCGGGTCAGGCTCGCCATGAACGTCGAACCGGAGGGCATGGTCGAGAAGGCCGCCGACATGCTCGGCATGCTCGACCGCCGGGTCAGGGGCGATCTGCGCCGCTTCAAGGGCTTCGTCGAGTCCCGCGGCGAGGAGACCGGCGCCTGGCGCGGCCGGGTCTCGCCCGGCTGAGGCAGGCGGCCGAGCCGCTTCCCGACCCCAGGGGGCTACGGCAGCCGACCCGGGCAGGGCCGGACGAGCTGCCGGGAGACGGGCGGTCAGGACCCTTGGCGGGTACGCCCGTCCGTCCCTGTTCCTGGTTCCTGCTCCGCCCCGTCGTTCCTGGTTCCTGCTCCGCCCCGTCGAGGACGACGTCGAAGACGGATGACCTGAACGGCAGCGAGCGCATGTCGGCGGCGGCTGCCGGGAGTCCGGCGCCGCGGGCGGCCGGAGGCGGTCCGTTCAGGGCCCTTCCAGCCCGGCTCGGCCTGCCCTGCGGACGCCGTCTCCGCTGTCGGACCACACGGTGAAACGGCCGCCGCCGTAGCGGGCGTCGGGGTCTGCGGGGTCGAGCGGTCCGTGGGCCGCCAGCACGGCGTCCGCGTACCGCTCGGCGTCGCCCTGCAGCCGGTAGTCGAGGCGGCGGGCCGCGCCGAGGTCCCACCAGGCCCGGGAGTTGGCCGAGATGCCGTACACGATCTCGAACCCGAGGTCGGGGGTGCGCAGCAGGGCGTCGATCCGTCCCGCGGCGCCGGTGAGCAGGATCTCCACGACGGCTCCCTCCCGGTCCGGATCGCCACTGCAGTGCCCGGGGTGCGAGGAGTGGCGGTGCGGACGCGGCGGCGTTCCGTCCGGCCTGGTGCATCGCCGTCTGGCGGCCGCTCCGTGCACGGTGACGGCTCGTCGTGCCAGGAGCGGGCGGGCCTGTTCGCCGGGCGGCTGCTTCTCTGTCAGTGGCGGCTGCGCGGATGCTCCAGGGACATGCGCCCGGCGGCGTCCGCTGTGGCGGCGAGCCGGCACGGTGGTGGACCACAGGCGGTCACCTCGCCGGTCCGCCTCGATCAAGCCATAGAGTCACCCTATGCATCCATCAGCGATCGGCTTCTACCACGACTGGATCGCCGAAGCCAGTGTGGAGGCATGACAGCTCACATCGTGGACGCTCCGGACGCCGAAGCGGCCCCGTCCCACCCGTCGCCGGTGCCCCGATCGGCCGGCCCGTTCTCCCGAGTCCCCGGTCTGGCCCTCGCAGTGGGCATCGCCGCGGTCGCCACCTTCGCGGGAGGGCTGGTGCCGCTGGTCGGTGGGCCGGTGAGCGGGATCCTCATCGGCATCGCGGTCGCCGCCGTCATCAGGCCCGGCGCGAGGCTGCGCCCGGGGATCACCACCGCGAGCAAGTTCGTGCTGCAACTGTCGGTCGTCCTCCTCGGCGCCCAGCTGTCTCTGGCCCAGATCCTCCGTGTCGGGCTGGGGTCACTGCCGGTGATGGTCGGGTCGCTGGCGGCCTGTCTCACGGCCGCGTACTTCATCGGCCGCCGGCTGGGCGTCGTGGGCGACCTCCGCACCCTGATCGGCGTGGGCACCGGCATCTGCGGCGCCTCCGCCATCGCCGCCGTCACGCCGGTGATCGGCGCCGCCGGCGCCGAGGTCGCCTACGCGGTCTCCACCATCTTCCTGTTCAACATCGCCGCCGTCCTCACCTTCCCTGCGCTGGGCCACCTGCTGGGACTCAGCCAGCACGCCTTCGGCCTGTTCGCCGGAACCGCCGTCAACGACATGTCCTCGGTGGTCGCCGCCGCCACCACGTACGGCCCGGCGGCCACCGACTACGCCGTCGTCGTCAAGCTGACCCGGACCCTGCTGATCATCCCGATCTGCCTCGGACTCGCCGCGCTGGCCGCTCGCGGGCGGCGCGGGGCCACCCCGGGTTCGCGGGTCCGCCCGTGGAGACTGGTGCCGTGGTTCCTCGTCGGCTTCCTGCTGGTGGCCGCCGCCAACACCGCCGGCCTGGTTCCGTCCCACGCGCACCACGCCCTCAGCCAGATCTCGGTCTTCCTCATCACCATGGCGCTGTCCGCGATCGGACTGTCCACCGACCTGCCCGGGCTGCGCCGGGCCGGTCCGCGTCCGCTCCTGCTGGGCGGCTGCCTGTGGGTGACCGTCTCGCTGACCAGCCTCGCTCTGCAGGCCGTGACCGGCACCGGATGAGGGACTGCGGTACCTCCGACCGCTGCGGACGACGGACACTGGTGAGGGGCAGGTAGTGGCGGAGGTCCCGGTCAGGAGGTGGGGTCGCTGGACACCTTCGGGCGGCAGGCCGTCGATCTGCGCGTGTCGCTGACCGACCGCTGCGACCTGAGGTGCACCTACTGCATGCCCGAGCAGGGCATGACCTGGCTGGCGAAGCCCACGCTGCTGACCGACGAGGAGGTGGTCCGGCTGGTCCGGATCGCCGTCACCCTGCTGGGTGGTGTACGGGAGGTGCGGTTCACGGGCGGCGAGCCGCTGCTGCGGCCCGGTCTGGTCGGCATCCTCACCGCGTGTGCCCGCCTCCAGCCTCGGCCGGAGCTTTCGCTCACCACCAACGGCATCGGCCTCGCCCGTACCGCCGCGGCACTGCGCGGGGCGGGCCTGGACCGGGTCAACGTCTCGCTGGACACCCTCGACCCGCGGACCTTCCAGCGGCTCTCCCGGCGGGACCGCCACCACGACGTGCTCGCCGGCTTGACGGCCGCCCGGGCGGCAGGCCTCTCACCCATCAAGGTGAACACCGTACTGATGCGCGGAATCAACGACCACGAGGCACCCGACCTGCTCGCCTGGTGCCTTGAGCGGGGCTACGAGCTGCGCTTCATCGAGCAGATGCCGCTGGACCCGCAGCACGGCTGGGACCGCAGCACGATGGTCACCGCGGCGGAGATCCTCGACCGGCTGAGCACGCGGTTCACGGTCACCCCGGAGCCGGCGGGGAGGCGCGGCTCCGCACCGGCCGAGAGGTGGATCGTCGACGGCGGGCCGGCCCGGGTCGGTGTGATCGCCAGCGTCACCCAGCCGTTCTGCCGTGCCTGCGACCGTACCCGGCTCACTGCGGACGGCCAGGTCCGCAACTGCCTGTTCGCCACCGGGGAGACGGACTTGCGCACCGCCCTGCGCGAGGGCGGCGACGACCCGCGCACGGACGCGCGGATCGCCGAGCTGTGGCGGGCGGCCATGTGGGGCAAGAAGGCCGGCGGCGGGATCGGTGATCCGGACTTCCACCAGCCGGAACGGCCGATGTCCGCCATCGGCGGCTGAGGCGGGCGCCCTGCCCTGGCCGGGCGGCCGGCTCGACGTCCTCGACATGCCGAACGGCATCGCGGGCACCTGAAGGCGACTGAGGCGGCAGCCCTCCATGCGCGGCCGGGCAGACCCGCCACACATCGCCCCCGAGCGGTCCACGCAGATCGGCGCGAGGGGCGTGACCCGATCCGCCGCGACGCGCCGCACAGGTCAGGCCGGCTCCGGCGGCCGGCCGCGCGTTTCGGCGCGCCGCGCGGGCACGCGCGGTCCCGGCGCGGTCAGCCGGCCTGGCCCCGCGCCCCGATCCCGTCACACAGCACGGACATCACCCGGCCGGCCATGCCCTCGTCCCCCTCCGCCCGATAGGTGGCCAGGAACACGGCCCGCAGCAGGGCCATCAGATCGGTGATACCGAGATCCGGGCGGACCGCGCCGGCGTTCTGCGCACGGACCAGCAACTCGGCGATCGCTTCCCGTAGTTCGCGGTTCACCTCGACCAGGTTCGCGGTGACGTCGACACCGGCCCCGGCCAGCGCGTCGATCAGGTCCTTCTTCGCGGAGCCCTCCCGGGTCAGCATGGCCACGAAGTCGAAGAACGCCCCGCCGGGATCTTCGGCCGTGGCCAGCTCCCGTGCCCGGTCGACCAGGCCCTGGAGGCGATGGAGGATCACCGCGTCGAACAACGCCTCCTTCGTCGGGAAGTGCCGGTACACCGTCCCGGCGCCGACCCCGGCCCGGCAGGCGATCTCGTCCAGCGGGACCGACAGGCCCTCGGAGGCGAAGGCGGCCTGCGCCGCCTCCAGCACCCGTGCCCGGTTGCGCCGGGCGTCGGCTCTCATCGGGGGTGACAACTTGGCGTTCAATCCGTGGTCCTCCTTCGGGACGGCTGATCGAGCACAGTCCTCCCACGGCGATCGCCGCAGCCGGCCGGGCCGGCCAAGCCCCGTCCAGCGAGCTGCCCCGCCCGGCCCGACGCTCCCCCACCTGATCAGCGCGGTCCGTCAACCAGCAGGATGGAGCTGCGGCGTTGAGGACCTCCGGCCGGCGGCGGCGAACCCGGCGCCACGGCCGGTGCCGCTCCCGCGATCCTCCGTTCACGGGAGGGGCGCCCGGAGCGCGTCAGGTCTGCAGGATGTTGTTCCGGCCGTCGTGGCCGTCCGCCCCCTGGTCGTCGAACCAGTAGTCCCCGTGCGCGAGGTAGCGGAAGGCGTGCCGCTCACCCGGCGACATCGCGACGGTGACCGCCCGGGTGCCGTCCGGACGCATACCGAAGGTGTGGATGCCTGGCGTCCAGTCGTTGAAATCGCCAACCACGCTCGTTTCCCCGGCGGGATGGTCGGCGGGCAGTACGAAGGTCACCTCAGCCAGATTCTTGCTCCGAACACGCTCCAGCATGGGACATCTACTCCTTCAGGGATGGCGTGTGAATGGGAATGGTGCGATTGCGCCGATCCTCGCCCCGCACACTCGTCGGCAGCGCGCCGCGATACGCCGCCCGCACCGGACCGTCACCCGATCGGGCGAGGCCCGGGTGATCGTGCGCTCGGGGTCCGCTGCGTGCTCTCCGCGGCCCGGACCCCCGTTGGGGCGGCGGAGCGGCGCTAAGCGCGTCACGCTGGACATGACGGTCGGATGCTCGCCTGCGGGCCGGAAACCCGGAGAGGGATGGCCGTGATGGACGAAACGGTGACGGCGTTCGGGGAGAGCCCCGATGACCCGTTCGCGCTGCACCACGGCGCCACTGCGGCGCTGGACCGGACTGGCAAGGTCTCCGGCTGGAGCAAGCGGGCGCAGCAGCTGCTGGGCTACCGGCCGCAGGAGGTCATCGGCCGGGCCGCGGCCGAGCTGCTCGTCGGCCCGGACGACCAGAAGTGGATCACGCAGGCGGCGCTCTCCTGCGAGCGGATGACCGGCTGGTTCGGGGTGCTGCCCATTCGTCACCGTGACGGCAGCCGGGTGATGCTGGGCATCCGCGCTCGGTGTGTGCTGCGTGCCGAAGTGGGCTGCGAATGGTTTCTGGTCGGCGCACCGGCGGAGGAGGTGATCCGGTGGGAGACCGACCGGGCGGTCCTGGACGGCCTGTTCCAGCGGTCTCCGATCGGGTTCGCCAGCCACGCCCCCGATTTGCGCGTCCTGCGGATAAACCGGGCTCTCGCCCACGTCGGCGGCCTGCCGACCGCGGAGGCGGCCAAAGGGCACCGCATCTCCGACTTCCTCGTCGCGGCGGACGCCCGCACCGTGGAGGCGGGTCTGAAGCGCGTCCTGGAGACCGGCAAGCCGATGATCTTCACCGAGCAATCGTGCAGGCTACGCGGAGAACCCACCCAGGAGCGGTACGTGTCCGTCTCGGCGTTCCGCATGGAGGACTCCACCGGGGCCGTTCTCGGGGTCGCGCAGCTGGTGGAGGACGTCACCGCTCGGCACCGGGCGCAGCGCCGGCTGGCTCTGCTGAACGAGGCCAGTGTCCGCATCGGCACCACCCTGGACGTCACCACGACGGCCAGGGAGCTGTCCGAGGTCGCCGTCCCCAGCCTCGCCGACTGCATCACCGTGGACCTGCTGGAATCCGTGGCCCGCGGCGGCGAGCCGGCGCCGTTCGCCCTCGGACCGGTGCTGCGGGTGGCCATCAAGACCGTCGTCCCGCAGAGCGAGCGGTTCCTCGTCCCGATCGGCGAGTCGATCCGGTTCACCCCGGACACCCCTCAGGGCCGGTGCCTGGCCGAGCTCCAACCGGTCCTCGAACGGGACGTCGACCTCTTCCTCTCCGCGCCCCTCATCGGCACGCACTGGGTCGAACGTGCGCGCAACCTGGGGATCCGCTCGCTGATGGCGGTGCCGCTGGTGGCCCGGGGCCTGGTGCTGGGCGTGATCAGCCTCAGCCGCACCCAGCAGGTCGAGCCGTTCGAGGCGGACGACCTCGTGCTGGCCAGTGAGTTCGCGGCCCGCGCCGCCGTCTGCATCGACAACGCACGCCGGTTCACCCAGCAGCACGAGGCGGCCCTCGCGCTGCAGCACAGGATGCTGCCGAGCGTGCTGCCCGGCCATCCCGCGGTCGAGGTCGCGCACCGCTACCTCTCCGCCGACTCGGTCACCGGGGTGGGCGGCGACTGGTTCGACGTCATTCCGCTCTCCGGTGCCCGGGTCGCCCTGATCGTCGGTGACGTGGTCGGCCACGGCATCCACGCCGCAGCCACCATGGGCCGCCTCCGTACCGCGGTCCAGACCCTCGCCGATCTCGACCTCGAACCGGACGAGGCGCTCACGCACCTGGACGACCTCGTCGACCGCCTGGCCAGCGAACAGGAGGAGGCCTCAGCCCCGGGCTCCCCGCACGAGAACCTGATCGGCGCCACCTGCCTCTACGCCGTCTACGACCCGGTGACCAAGCGCTGCACCCTCGCCCGGGCCGGTCATCCGCCGCCCGTCGTGGTGACGCCGTCCGGCACCGCCAGCCTGGTGGACCTTCCCACCGGCCCTCCGCTCGGCCTCGGCGGGCTGCCCTTCGAGACGGCGGAGCTGGTCCTGGCCGAGGGCTCCACGATCGCCCTGTACACCAACGGCCTCATCGAGGCGGCCGACCAGGATCTCGACGAGACCCTCGACCGGCTGTGCCGGACGCTGAGCGCCCCGCACGGCTCGCTCCAGGAGACCGCCACGGCCGTCGTCACCGCCCTGCTGGCCCCGCCCCTCGTCGACGACACCACCCTGCTGATCGCGCGGACCCGAGCACTCGCCGACGACCAGGTCGCGGTCTGGCAGCTGGCGCCGGAGCCCCAGGCGGCCGCCCTGGCCAGATCACTGGTCATCAAGCAGCTGAACTCCTGGGGGCTGGACGAAATGGCGTTCACCACGGAGCTGATCGCCACTGAACTCGTCACCAACGCCTACCGCTACAGCAACGGCCCGATCGAGCTGCGGCTCATCCTCGACCGCACCCTGATGTGCGAGGTCTCCGACGGCAGTACCACCGCGCCCCACCTGCGCCGGGCCCGGATCACCGACGAGGGAGGCCGCGGTCTCTTCCTGGTCGCGCAGCTCACGCAACGGTGGGGCGCCCGCTACACGCACGAGGGCAAGACCGTCTGGACCGAGCAGCTGCTCCACTCCTGAGCAGCGCGGGGCCGGACACCGGTCCTCACCGGGTCGACGCGGTGCGGCGGCCGTGAGCGGGCGTTGCCGCGGCTGCTCCTCGGGGGGCTGGTCAGACGCCGTCGGCCCCCAGCAGCCCGGTCAGTACGCGGGTGATGATGCGGTCGAAGATCCGGTCAGCGGGTTCGGGCCCGGCGGCCGGGGCCGCCTGGGCCAGGGCGGCGGTCAGGTAGGGGTGGCGGCCGGAGGCGACCACGTCGGCCAGGTACTCCTGCTGCGCCTGCTGCCACTGCGGCGCGGTCTGCCCGGGGAGCTGCCGGGTGATCTCGGCCCGGCTGAGCGAGGCGACCACGGAGTTCATGACGCTGACGGCTTCGAGCCTGGTCCGCCAGGTGGCCGGGTGGTCGGCGAGCGCGGCCAGGGCGTGTTCGAGGTAGCCGACCGCCTCGGGCCCTAGCGGGCTTCTCGAGGCGAGCGCGTCCAGCAGCCACGGGTGGCGCAGATAGGTGCCTCTGCCCTGGCGGGCGAGGGCGAGCAGGTCGCCGAGCCAGCGCCCGGTTCCGAGGCCGTCGTAGCACATCTCGCCGTTGACCTGATCGATCATCAACTCGAGCAGCTCGTCACGGGTGGTCACATAGCGGTACAGGGAGGCGGGAGCCGATCCCAGGGACTGCGCCACCGCCCGCATGGTGACGGCCGCGAGGCCGTGGGTGTCGGCCAGGGCGACGCCGGCCGCGGCGAGGCGGTCGCGGTCGAAGGTCGGTGCCGGTCCCCGCCCGGAGCGTTCGGGGCGCAGCCAGATGCTGGTGGTGGGCTGGTCGGTCACGGGCCCCTCCTTTTCCGCGAACGTCGTATGCAGTACCTTAGTGGACATCAGAACTGCGAACATCGATCGCAGTAAGTCGCCGTACGGAAGGGGAGGCCGTCATGGTCGAGGCACGACCGGGGTTGACATGGTCCGGGACCCGGTACGCACACAACGGATCCGTGGATGTCGCCTACGACGCGTTGGGGGGTTCGCGCGGCGCGCCCCTGCTGCTGGTGATGGGGCTGGCCACCGCCCGGTTCTGGTGGCCGGACGGCCTGTGCGAGGCGTTCGCCGACGCCGGGTTCGCCGTGGCCCGCTACGACCAGCGCGACGCGGGCGAATCCACCCGGATGCCCGACACCGCCACCGCCAACCCGTTCAAGGCGCTGTTCGGCAGGCGCGGCGACGCCTACACCTCCGAGGACATGACCGACGACGCCGTCGCGGTGCTGGATGCGCTCGGCTGGGACCGGGCGCACGTCTTCGGCCACTCCCTGGGCGGAGTGATCGCCCAGCGACTCGCCCTTCGCCACCCCGACCGGGTGCTCAGCGTGACGTCCTCGGCGGCGCTACCCAGCGACGTCTCCGGTTTGAGGGTGCTGCGCTACCTGCGGTTCGGCCTGCCCGCCAGGCTCGCGCGCGCCAGGTTCCCCGAGGGGCGCGAGGGCGACATCGAAGCGTCCCTGGCGGTCTGGCGCGGTATCGCCTCCCCCGGCTACCCCTTCGACGAGGCGGCCGCCCGGGCCTGGGTCGAGGCCCAGGTGGACAGCGGCCCGCGCGACACCAGGGCACAGAGCCGCCAGATCGGCGCGCAGTGGCACGGTCCGCCGCTGCGCGAGCTGCGCCGGCCCACCCTCGTCCTGCACGGGGAACAGGATCCGCTCCTGCGGGTCGCCGCGGCCCGCGCCACCGCCCGCGCCATCGCCGGGGCCCGTCTGGTGACCTTCCCCGGCGTCGGTCACGACCTGCCCGCGGCCCTCTGGCGGGCCGTCGCCCGCGAGGTGGGCGATCTGGCCGCGTCGGAGTGACAACCCCCCTCCGACGACGGGCTGTTGCCACTCTTGCGCGTCGCCACCGCCCGCGCTGTCGCCGGGGCCCGCCTGATGACCTTCCCCAGCGGTGGGGGAACGGGCGGCGGGAACGGGCGGTGGGGCCTGGCGGATTGCGAGCGGGAATGCGGGGTAGGCGCGCCGTGCGGCAGCAGGAGAGGAGCGTGAGACATGCCCCGAGGATCAAGCCCCAAGCGGGAACGCCAGTATGAGCACATCAAGGAGGGCCTGCTCGATCGCGGCCGGGACGAGGAGACCGCGGAGGAGATCGCGGCCCGCACCGTCAACAAGGAACGCGCCCGGCACGGCGAGTCCAGGACTGCCAGCCGCACCTCGATCGAGGACATCTCCTCCGGCCGCCGCGGCGGCCTGCGCTCGCGCAGCGGAGCCCGGGGCCCCACGTACGACCAGCTGTACAACGAGGCCAGGCAGCGCGGCGTCAAGGGCCGCTCCAAGATGAACAAGAAGCAGCTCGCGAACGCTCTCGGCCGCTAGGAGGAGCACGATGGCCTCCATACCCGTACCGCCGGACCCCGATGTCGCGCCCGCGCCACCGCCTCCGCCCGCCCCGCCTGAGCCACCCGCCCCGCCGGTGCCGCCCGACCCCCCGAAACCACCCGGCTCTCCGGTGCCGCCGGAGCCGACAGGGCCCGGAGAGGAGCCGGGAGAGCCGGGCGGGGAGCCCGAGCCCCCGCCGGATCCGGTACATCCCCGCCCGGAGGAACCGCCCGACTGAACGCCGCCCGACCATCGTGAACGCCTCGCACGACCGCAGAGCGAGGCGTTCATGACGGCCGGGCGGTCTGTCGTCGGCACCGGCCGGCACCTGGTCGAGGCCGAACAAGTCAGCGTCGCCCAGGGCGAGTTCGCGATCGCGGAACCCGGGGCGGCGCGCAGCGGATCAGGCGCGGTGCTTGGGCAGGGGCGGCGGACCGTAGGCCTGGGCGAGGGCCTCGCGGACGGCCAGGCGGCCCGCCATGTGGAACGACCGGTCGTGGGAGTCGACATCGTGCACCCGGACGCTCCGCAGCACGACGGCCACCGCCACGGCGAAACCGTCTCCCTGGTCGGCCAGTTCCTCGCGCATACCGGCGGCCAGGGCCGCGTGGAACCCGGGCAGCTGCTCCCGGCAGGAGCCCTCCGTCACATCGGCGCTGTCGGCCGCCTCGAACGCGAAACCCTCCTCCCAGGGCTCGAAGTCCACGGTGACGTCCGCGAAGTCGGAGGGGCAGCCGGCCTGGCGGGCATACCGCGCCCGGACACCTCGGATCGGACGGGGCGGGAAGACCCTGGGCTCGGATTCCATGCGCCGAAGGTAGCCCACCGCACGGACACCCGACGCGGCGATCGCCGCTCCCGCCGACGTGGGACGGAGGCTGCGACGGTGTCGCCCAGAGCCTCACGATGTCCGAAACCCGTTCTCTCCCAAGCGAGTTGGTTCTCATAGCCCTAAGGCCTCCTTACTCTTCGTCTCCCACATCGGTCCCGGACAGCACTCCAGCACTCAGGACCGCGCGCCGCCGACCACCCCACGGCCGACGCTGCTTACGGCCGAGTAACATCAGAGCGGCGTGACCACCGAAGCGAGAGAGACGACATGACGAGGCGCTCCGGCACGTTCTCCTACACCCAGGCCGAGATGGCCCTCGAACTCGAGGAGGCGGCTGCCGCGAGTCACGGCGAGGAGCGTCTGGACCTCCTCGCACACGCTGCCAAGCACTGGGCCGAGGACGACGAGCACGCACGGGCACTGACCCTGTTCACCGAGGTGATCGAGAGCCGCCGGGAGTACCCCGAACTGGACTGGGCGCTCCCGGCGTACGCGTACTCGCTGTTCGCCGTGGGCCGGACCGAGGAGGCCTGGGCCGCGGTCGACGCCGCCGAGGCACACGCCCGCGCCAGGCACAGCTCCGCCGCCCACCAGCGGCTCGCCGACTACCTGGACAGCGCCGGCCAACTGGAGCGCGCGGAGCGGAACTACACCGCCGCGCTCGACCTGCTGCTCGACGGCGGCGACCGGGAACCGGCGGTGACGCGCCACCCTCGGGAAACCTCGCCGGTCGCCCGGATCCGCATCGACCGCCGCCGCCTGCGCGAACAGCTCGGCCTCCCCCGGGACGAGCACGACCTCGCCGCCGAGCGCGAGCTCGCCGCCGAGCAGCCCGCGTCCCGGCGCACCCTGCGTGACCGCCTGCGCGGGATGCGCAGTACGACCTGACGGAACGTCACCCGGAACCGAAGAGAGAGCACAGTGGGAAGCACCGAGTGGGACTGGGCGGCCGAGGCCCGCTACGAGGAGGAGGTCGCCGCACGCTGCGAGGGTGCGGACCGGCTGAACCACCTCTACCAGGCCGCCGAGTTCTGGTCCGACGCGGACGAGCACCAGCGGGCGCTCGACCTGCTGGACCTGGTCGCGGAGCAGAGCCCCGACCCCGCACAGTGCGCGGCGGACCCGCTGCTCGCCTACTGCCTCTTCAGGGTCGGCCGGGAGGAGCAGGGCCGGGCCGCGGCCCGCGCGGTCGAGGAACGGGCCGCCGCCGAACAGGACTGGGAGGCGTACGAGGAGTTCGCCGGATACCTGGTCCGGGCCGGCCGGCTGGAACACGCCCTGACCGACTACGACGCGGCCCTGCTGCTGGTCCTCGCGCTGGACCAGCCCGACGCCCCACCGGCCGGTCGGTCGGCGATCCGCCCGTTCAGCCTCGTGGCCAAGGGCCGGCTAGCGGTCCGTACCCGGCTGGGACTGCCGCCGGACGAGCACGACCGAACCGTACTCGAAGGCATGTCCCGCACCGAACGCTGGCGCCATCGCCGCAGCAGACGCCGAGGCGGAGCGGTCCGAATCGTCCGAAGCTGAAGGGAGAGCCGGTCGTGGAACTGGTCCGACAGGCGCTGGCCACTGCGCGGGACGCCGAGACGACGGGTGAGTGGGGAGGGTACGAGGCGCTGCTGCGACGGGCCGCCGCCGACGGGCAGCGGTCGCTGCGGCTCGGCCTGGAACTGATCGGCTCGGGCGACCGGGTCGAGCGTGCGACGGGCTGCGACCTGCTGGGACATGCGAGCGACCAGGACGGGACCGTCCGCGCCGCCACGGTGGACGCGCTGGTCGCGCTCGCGGAGCACGAGACCGACCCTGACGTGCTGTGGTCCCTCGCGCGTGCGATCGAGCTGACGTACGACCAGCGCGCCGTGCCCGTCCTGGTCTCCCTCGCCGGGCATCCCGACGCCGAGGTCCGCCGGCGGGCGGCCATCTCCTTCGCGGGGGTCTCAACCGACCGGCCGGACGGACCGGACATCCGAGCACTCGTCGAACTCACCCGCGACGATGACCCCGAGGTCCGCAACTGGGCGACCTTCACACTGGGCTTCCAGATCTGTACCGACAGCCCCGCGATCCGGTCCGCACTCTGGGAGCGGACGGCCGACGAGCACATGGACACCCGCGAGGAGGGCATCCACGGACTCGCCCGACGGCACGACCCGCGCGCCGTCCCGCTGCTGGCCGAGCTGCTCGACCAACCCGAGGGCGCACACCACCTCACGTTCAGCGCGGCACAGATCATGGGCAGTCCCGAACTGCTGCCGTATCTGCTGGACTACGACCCGGGCAGCCCCGGAGTCACCGAGGCCGTGCACGCCTGCGACCCGGTACGCCGGGCACGGCTGGACGCCTCGGCCTGGGACCTCGTGTGCGAACTCCACCGGCTCCGCCCCGACTTGGGCGCCAGCGTGTCCATGGAGCGCTTCGACCCCGGCCTGTCCCTCGGCCTTGCGACCCCCGCCGGGCCGACGGAGTACTCCGTACCGCTGCTGCTCGACCGCGCGGACGGCGACCCCGCACGCGCTGCCGGACTGGTCTCGTCCGACTTCCCCGCCGGCTCCGACGGCTGAACTCCGGCTCTGGACAGCCCCGCTGATGCGGCTGCTGGCTCGGCTCGCCGCCGTGGCCGCAGGAGGCGCCGCCGCCCTGGTCCGGCTGGTCGCCCGCCTGGTCGAGGCCAGCCGCTGACCACCGAGGACGGCGCCGGCGTCGTCCCGCCGCCCGTCGCGACGGCCCGGCGCCGCCGAGTTCCGGGGCGCACTGCCCGGCGGTCCGCCCGCGCCCGGTGGCCGCGCCGTGCGGACCGCCTCACTCCGCCTCCACCGAGCCGGTGAGCCGGAGTTTGCGCTGGGCGCGCTGGTAGAAGGTGGTTCCGCCGAGCCGGACCACCCGGGCGGCGGCGGGCAGCTGCACGATGTCGATCACATCGCCGGGGTGGGCCTCCCCCACCAGCTCGCCGTCCGCCTCCACGGAGAGCTCGCCGCTGGTGGGCAGGATCTCCAGGGTGAGGTTCTCGCCGGCCGACAGGAACAACGCCCGGTTGAACGCCGAGTGCGGGGCGACCGGGACCACCAGCATGCCCTCCGTGTTCGGGGAGACCAGTGGGCCTCCGGCGGAGAAGCTGTACGCCGTGGACCCGGTCGGCGTCGCCGCGATCACCGCGTCGGCGACGTAGCGGACGAAGGGGCGTCCGTCGACCTGCAGCGAGACGGCCGCCGTGCGGCATCCGGGCCGACGGACCAGCACGATGTCGTTGAAGGCCGTCGCCTCCCGACCGGCGATGACGGTTCTCACCCCTGAGCGGGGCTCGATGGTGAAGCGGTACTCGTCGATGGCCGTCAGCGCCTGCGGCAATTCGGGGACGTCGATCTCGGCCAGGAACCCCAGGCGGCCGAGGTTGACACCGAGGACCGGGGCGTGGCCGCGCGCGGCCATCCGCATCGCCCGCAGCATGGTGCCGTCCCCACCCAGGCTGACGATGAGGTCCGAGTGCTGAGCCAGGTACTCGGGATCGACCGGGACCGCCAGGCCGGCCAGCCGAGCCAGCTCGTCCTTGGAGGCGATCACGGTGGCTCCGCGCCCCCGCGCCCAGCCGGAGATCGCCTCGAACACGCGCACGCAGTCGCGCTCGGGGTGCAGCACCACCCCGACGGTGCGGACGGCTCCCATGGGCGGCCCCTCCCGTCTCGGCCTGCTGGACGACCCGTGCTCCCAGTGACGCACGCGGCGACGGCCGGGACAAGCCGGACGCGGAGCACTCGGATGCGGGCCGGACCACCGGGTACGAGGCCTTGCACTCCTGCCCGCACCGGGCCCTGAGCCGGTGGCGGTACCTCTGTGGCCATTCCTCCAGCCGACGCCACGGACGGTGACGAAGCGGTGCCGACGAGCGGAACCGGGACGCGGTCAGCGGCCGGTGCGCCGTGGCGAGTGTGGCGTGGACCCACCCGCCCCACCCCGATGGGCTCGGACCCGAGCCAGCAGCTCCGACAGCTGCCCGGCCGGCTCATCCCGGCCCGGGCTTCGACCAACTTTCCTGTCCATCAAGCAAGTTGGTCGACCCGAGTTCCGCGGCCATGAGAACGCCACACCAGTAAAAACGTAGCCCATGTGCGGACCGGCGCGACCGCCGGCCTCGCCTCGGCATCCGGCAACCACCGGGTCGCGCCCAATTGCGAGTGGGCCTGCGGCCTTACCAGGGCGGCCCGCCGCCGATTCAGGAATGTCAGGTTCACGACGTTGTCATGAACCCCCCATGACAGGAGCATGCCCGGTCATCTACGGTGATCCGCAGCCCGCCTGACGAACAGTCATCCGGGTCACCCCCACCATTCGCTTCTCCGTGCCCGCCGCACCCCCAACGCGGCGGGCACGGCGTGCCCGCTGGGACCCAGCCGGGTAACCCCCTAGGAGCCTCTGCATGCGCATCACCAGAGCGATCGGCATCGCCACCGCCGTTGCCCTCGCCGGTCTCACGACCACGACCGCCGCCACGGCGGCGACGCCCGACGTCCAGCGTCCGGCCGCCCACCACTCCCACCACCTGCGGCACGGCCTGGGCCTCGACCTCGCCGCGCTCAAGTCCCACCAGCGCGCCGCCCACCCCTCCGCGGTGGCTGCTGCGGACGCGCTCGCCCCGTTCGCCCGGGCCGGCGCCGCGCCGGCCAGCGCGGACCTGAGCGGGTACGCGCTCTCGCCCGGCGACCAGGGCCAGGTCGGCGCCTGTGTCACCTGGGCCACCGGCTACACGGGCTACGGGATCCTGATGAACGAGCAGAACATCAGCGGCACCCCGATGGCCCCGATGTTCATCTACTCGCAGATCGCCCAGGGCAATGACACGGGCACCTACGCGAGCGTCGCGCTGCCCATGGAGCAGCAGCAGGGCATCGACACCAAGTCCGACTACTGGCAGGGCGACTCCGACTACACCACCCAGCCGGACGACAACGAGCGTGCCAACGCCGCGCGGTACAAGCTGTCCGGCTTCACCGAGCTGCCCACCAGCGGCTCGGCGGCGAGGAGCGCCATCGAGAACGCGATATCCCGGGGCATGCCGGTGCCGATCGGCTTCCAGGTGCACCAGAGCTTCATGGACCTGAACGCCCAGTCGGCCTCGAACTACAGCTACCTGCCCGGTGACTCCGACAGCGACCCGATCGTCGGCGGCCACGAGGTGACCATCGTCGGCTACAACGACCAGGGCGTGAAGATCGAGAACAGCTGGGGCAGCAGCTGGGGCGACGGCGGCTTCGTCACCGTGCCGTGGAGCTTCTTCGACACCGGCGACGTCCAGGAGGTCCACGCCATGGGCAAGCTCGTCCAGAGCTGATCCACCGGCCGGCCAGGGCGGGGCCCACTCGGCCCCGCCCACCATCCGCCCTCCTGGCCCCGCCCGCCGCCCGGGCACCGAGCGGCGGACTGCTGAACGGCGCGCCCGGCTCCCCGGTGCCGGGCGTCAGGCCAGGGCCAGGAAGAGCTTCTCGAGTTCGGCCTCGGTCATCGGCGGGGTGTCGCCGTCGGCGGCGGCCATGCACTGGCGCATGCCACTAGCGACGATCTTGAATCCGGCACGGTCCAGGGCGCGGGAGACTGCGGCCAGCTGGGTGACGACGTCCTTGCAGTCGCGACCGGCTTCTATCATCGCGATGACGCCCGCGAGCTGCCCCTGCGCACGGCGGAGTCGGTTCAGTACCGCGCCGACCGCATCATCGTCGACCTGCATGGGCCACCTCCGCTGGACTGGTCCCGGTATCCCATCAGCATACCTCAGGGGGTATTACGGCCGGGCGTTCGGACCGCTGGCCGATCCACCGGACGGCGCGGGCCCGGCCAGCGGTCATCCCCGGAGTGCGGCCAGGGTGTCCTCGATGGCGGGCCGGCCGGGCCGGGGCCGGTCGCAGCATTTATCGGGAGAACTCAGGCATCGGAGGAACCCGGTCGGGTACCGCTGCCGGACCCGGGCCGCTGTATGAGGCCGGAGAACGTGAACACTGCCCAGGCCTGGTCGCCGGAGATCTGTTCCTCCAGTCGGCGGAGCACGTCCACGCCCGCCCGCAGCGTGCCGCGCCGCCGTGCGCGGCCGGCGTCGGTGTCCAGACGGTGCCACAGAAGCGGGTTGGCCGCGAGAACTCGCGGGTCGACCTCGGCCCGGCCACCGAAGGTATCGCAGAGGATCAGGCGCGCGGCAATCGCCCCCGAGTGCTGGACCGTCACCAGGGCATCGGTGCGCACTCGACGGCGGCGAGCCAGGGTGCGCACCTCGAGCCATCCTTCGCCTGCGACCACCCGGGGCGGTAGGAGAAGCGCGAAGACAGCGCCCCCCAACAGCGCCCACAGTGCGGCGCGCTCCGGCGTCAGTCCGCCCGATTCCCAGTCGACCAGTACCGCCAGCACGAGGAACATGACGCCGCTGCCAATGGCACAGCGTGAGGCGGCAGGCCAATGCCGGTCGCTGACGACCGGTTCCGGTTGGCTGTCGCGGCGCTGGCCACTACCGGCTGCCGGGAGAGGTCGGGGAGGGTTCCTGCGTTCCACGGCCCCGACAGTAGGCGGGTCACCTGGGTCTGTCCTGTCCGTCGGTGTCCGCGTGCGGTTTCTTAGCGGCATCCTGACGCGCGCACCCGGCGGGTCGCGTGTCGTCGGGCTCGACTACCACCGGTCAGGCGGGTCGGTCGCTGCTCACGGTGTGCTCCGCCCGTCCACCTGGTGCCCCCGGCTTCCTGGTTCTTCGGAAGGCCCGTCCGCAATGTCCGCAGTCCGGTGGCTGGGCCGTACTTCGGAGGGGCTTCGCACAGCCCGAGAAGGTCGAGGTCGGCGTTGGACTGACCGGGTGCGGTGCCGATCGTGACAGCGTCCTTCAGCTACAACCGGCCAGCTGACGTGATGAGCAGCCGCAGCGGTCGGTCGGCGCGATCGCCGACCGACCGCTGCGGCTCCCCCGTTGCAGACGGCGCCCACGAAAATCTGTCGATCAGTGCTAATGTCCCGATAAAATTATTCAAGGTGTGCCGGGAAGCCTGGTCGGCTCGGGGGACGACTGCAGCGACGGGCGGCGGTGACCCCGCTCGTCGTGATGGGGTCTTTCGGTAGATGCACGCCGTGGGAATCGTTCTCCTCCTGGTGGTCCTGGCGACCGCCGTGTCCACTTTCGCCGGGCGCCTGCGTGTGCCCGCTCCGTCGCTTCTGGTCCTGGTCGGACTGGGGGTGGCGCTTATACCCGGTGTGCCGGCGCTGCACGTCCCGCCACAGGCGATCGCGCTGGTGGTACTCCCGCCCCTGCTGTACTCGTCGGCAGAGGAGCTGTCGCTGCGCGACCTTCGGGTCGTGTGGCGGCCGGTGACGATCCTCGCCTTCGGGCTGGTGTTCGCCTCTGCGGCGGCCGTGGGCTTCGTCGCCGTCGCGGTGACCGGCCTGCCGCCCGCGATGGCGTTCGTCCTAGGCGCGGTGCTGTCCAGCACGGATCCGGTAGCCGTCACGGCACTCGGGCGGCGCCTGGCCCTGCCAGGCCGGGTTCAGGTGCTGGTGCAGGCGGAGAGCCTGTTCAACGACGCGACGTCGCTGGTGCTGTTCAAGGTCGCGGTCGGCGTGGCCGTGGTGGCCGGGGGCGCGGTGGACCTGCCGGCGGCGGGCTGGGAGCTGCTGCTGCTCGGGGGTGGCGGCAGTGTGATCGGCGCCGCTGTGGCGGGCCTGGTCACGCTGGTCAGGCGGCGTACCACCGATCCGGTGCTGGAGACCGTGATCGCCCTGGTCACTCCCTACGCGGCGTACGTGCTGGCCGAGTCCGCGCACACCTCCGGCGTCACCTCGGTGGTCGTCACCGGCGTGCTGCTGGGTCGCTCCAGCCACCGCCTGACCGACGCCCACATCCGGCTGCAGCTGCACGCGGTCTACGCCGTGGTGGTGTTTCTGCTGGAGAGCGTCGTGTTCAGCATCGTCGGCCTGGAGCTGCCCGAGCTGGTGCGCGGGCTGCCGAAGGGCAGCGGGCAGTGGCCGTTGCAGGCGCTCGCTCTGGCCGTCGTGCTGATCGCCGTGCGGGTGCTGTGGACGCTGCCGCTGACCCGCACGGTCAAGCCCAGCCGGGGGCGGCTGTCCTGGCGGGTGGCCGGAGTGGTGACCTGGGCCGGGACCAGGGGCGTCATGCCGCTGGCCGCCGCATTGTCGATCCCGCTCACCGGGACCGGCGGCACCGCCTTGGCCGGACGCCCGCTGATCCTCGTGCTCACGACGGCAGTGGTCGTCTTCACCCTGGTGGTGCAGGGTCTGACGCTGGCGGCGGTGGTCGGGCGCTCGGGGCTGGCACTGGAGCCCGAGCACACCGCACGTGAAGAGGCCGATGCCCGTGATTCCCTCAACCGCTCCGGGCTCGACCACGTCGAACACCTCGCCACCCTTGAGGCCGTACCGGAGATGGTCGTCGACCGGGTCCGGCGGAACCTGAGCGCCCGGCTCGACCGTAGCCCGGACGGCCCGGACGGCGGCAACGCGGAGGCCACCTACCGCCAGCTGCGGCGTGAGGTGATAGCCGTCCAGAACGCCGAACTGCACCGTCTGTACGACGAGCACCTCGTCAGCGACACCACCCGCAGACGCCTGCAGCACGACCTCGACCGGGAGGAAGCCGCACTCGGAAGCCCGTAGGAACGGATGCCCCGAACGCGGCACGGGATTCAGGCCGCCGCCGTGGGCCGGGATACGGAGTCCAGCGCCGCACCGGCCTGGTCGGCCAGGGTCACCGCGACGAGCAGCACCTGCCGACCGGGCATGCTCCCCGGCACGGGGTCGAGCATGAAGCGCCCGATGTATCTGCCGTTGTCGAACAGCCGCAGCTCCACCTCCTCGGCGGGCATCCCGAGGACATCGGTGGCCCCGGCCCTGCATCCGACGGCGATCGAGCCGTCGTGTTCCAGGCGCGGCGGGTGGCCGAGGAACGGGCCGTACTCGAAGCGGCAGCCGCGCAGCTGGAGCAGGTCGATCAGCTGGGCTCGAACGTGGTCGACTGATCCTGCCGTTCATCGGCATCAAGCTGATCGACCTGCTGGTCGTTCAGTTCCTCTTCTGACCGGCGCATCAAGGAATCATCAGAGCGGGCGCCTCTCCCTTGTCCCTCCGCTGCCTTTGGATTTGAATGAACGACATGAACCGTCCGGCACGCCACCACGACCGTCCGCCGCATCCGCGGACGCGCGCTGCCGCCACGGCCACCAGCGCCCTCCGGTAGCGCCGCGGCCTCCCCGCAGCGGCACACCGAGCGCTCAGCGCAGACGGACGACGGCAGCGGCGTCTGCGCTTCCCGCCGCCCGGCCACTGGGGTCAAAAGCCGTCCGGGCCTTCCGATTTCACCTCCCGCACCTCCGGCACCCGGCCTTGCGCGCGCTCGTGCGCCTCCGACACCCCGGGCGTGCCCGCACACCCATGGATGGAACATGTCCGCATTCCTCTCCGGCCGCACCGCCCTCGTCACCGGAGCCTCCTCCGGCATCGGGTGGGAGGCCGCCCGGCTGCTCGCCGATCAAGGGGCCACCGTCATCGTCCACGCCCGCACCGCGGACGAGGGCGAGCGCGCCCTCGAACGGCTGGTGGCACGGGGCGCGTCCCGCAGCCAACTCCACATGGTCGCAGCCGACTTCACCCGACTCGCCTCAGTGGCGAACCTCGCGGACACCATCACCGGCACCTTCCCCGCACTGCACCTCCTGATCAACAACGCCGCGATCATGGCCCCCGAGCGGTGCACCCTGACCGATGACGGAGTGGAGGTCTCCTTCCAGGTCAACTTCCTCGCCGCCCACCTGCTCGCCAAGCTGCTGCAGAGCCCGCTCGCGGCCGCCGGCGGCGCCCGGGTCATCAACGTCTCCTCCTCCCTGCACCGCACCGCCTCGATGAACTGGACCGACCCCAACCGGGTCAAGAAGTACTCCCGGGTCGCCGCCTACGCCCAGTCCCAGCTGGCGCTGAGCATGGCCACCCGCTACATGGCTCCCGAGGCTTCCGGCATCACCGCCGTCAGCGTCAACCCCGGCCTGTGCGACACCGCTCTGCTCCCGCTGTACGGGCGCGTCGGCGCGCCGCCGGCCGAGGGAGCGGCCGCGGTCGTCCGCCTCTGCCTGCCCACGGTTCCGCTCAGCAACGGTGAGTACTACGACGGCGGTGACATCGCGCCCACCGCCGTCGCCGTCCACGAGGAGCGCTCACAGCGACGCCTCGCCAAGCTCGCCGACCAGCTGACCGCCACCAGGGCCTGAATCCCCCGAAGATCAGGAGAGCCATGTCCAAGCGCGCCCGGAAGAAGAAAGCCCGCCGCAAGAAGAAGGCGAACCACGGCCGCAAGTCCGGCCAGTAACCGTCCCGAGCCACCCGGCGCCGCGTGCCACCGGCGCCGGGTTCACCACCACCTAAGCCCCGGGAACCCCGCGCTTGGGTTCGAGCGTTCGTCGCAACATCCCGGTTCAGGGGATGCGATGGACTTCGAGATCCGCCGGGACCGGAAGCCGCAGGGGCCCGGGAAGCTCCGTGCCGAGCGGGAGGAACACTTCCGGCTCGTGCAGGGCAACAGCAGCAAAGAGGCGTCCCGGCTCGTGGGCGTCCACCCGCGCACCGGTCGCGAGTGGCGCAGCGGCCGGGTGGACCCGAACAGGTTCCGGGCGCCCGCTCGACCCGAGCGGGCGCCCGCCGCGTCCGGGCCGTCCCGATGCCTGCGCGAGGAACCTCCGCCGGGCGCTCGCTGATCATGAGCCAGGCAACGGACACCGATCGGGATGAAGCTGTGCACGCCTGCCGACGGTTGCGCCATGTGATCGGTATCGTCCGCCGCAAGGAACCAGCCCTGAAGCGGAGCAGCTCGCCCGGAGGAGGACCACCACCATGGCCGATAGCGGTTCCACACCGCGGCCGCCGGAGGCTCGCCATTCGAGCGAACACGACACGGCGCGCGTCGCACTGGTCATCGGTGCTCTCGGCGTGGTCTTCGGTGACATCGGGACCAGCCCCATCTACACCCTGCAGACCGTGTTCAACCCGAGCGACCCGCACCCCGTCCCGGTCACCACACAGAACGTGTACGGGGTCGTGTCGCTCGTGTTCTGGTCGGTGGTGATCATCGTCCTGGTCACCTACGTGCTGCTGGCGATGCGCGCCGACAACGACGGCGAGGGCGGCATCATGGCACTGATCACCCTGCTGCGGCGGTCGGACTCACGGCGCGGCCGCCGGACCACCGCCGCGCTGGCCGCGCTGGGAATCTTCGGGGCGTCGCTCTTCTTCGGCGACAGCATGATCACCCCGGCGATCTCGGTACTGTCCGCAGTCGAGGGGCTCAAGGTCGTCGAGCCGTCGCTGGAGAGCGCCGTGGTGCCGGGCACCGCGGCGATCATCGTGGTGCTGTTCCTGGTACAGCGCAGGGGGACGGCAGCCGTGGGCCGGGTGTTCGGGCCGGTGATGATCGCGTGGTTCGCGGCCATCGGCGCGTGCGGTGTGGCAGGCATCGCCGACCACCCGGAGATCCTCAGAGCGCTGTCACCGAGCTATGCCCTGGGGTTTCTGGTCGGCCATCTCGGCACCGCGTTCTTCGCCCTGGCCGCGGTCGTGCTCGCGGTCACCGGCGCCGAGGCGCTCTACGCCGACATGGGGCACTTCGGCCGCCGGTCGATCACCCGCGCCTGGCTGATCCTCGTCTTCCCCGCGTGCGTACTGAGCTACCTCGGCCAGGGCGCGCTGATCCTCGCCGATCCGAAGCACATCAGCAGCCCGTTCTTCCTGCTCGCTCCCGCGTGGGGACGGCTGCCGATGGTCGTGCTCGCCACGGCGGCGACGGTGATCGCCTCCCAGGCGGTGATCACCGGCGCGTACTCGGTCGCCTCCCAGGCCGCTCAGCTCGGCTACCTGCCGAGGCTGCGGATCGCGTACACCTCCGAGTCCACCATGGGTCAGATCTACGTGCCCTGGATCAACTGGCTGCTGATGGTCTCGGTCCTCACCCTGGTCTTCGCGTTCCGCAGCTCCACGGCGCTGGCCTTCGCGTTCGGCATGGCGGTCACCGGAACCATCACCATCACCACCCTGCTGTTCTTCTACGTCGCCCGCGCGAGGTGGGGCACGCCGGTGTGGCTGGTCACCGTCGGCGCGACCGTGCTGCTCACCGTGGACCTGCTGTTCGTGGCGGCCAACGCGACCAAGCTTCTCCACGGCGCATGGCTGCCCCTGCTGATCGGCCTCACCGCGTTCACCGTCATGACGACCTGGCAACGCGGCCGCAAGGTCGTCACCGCGGAGCGAGCACGACACGAAGGCCCGCTGCGCGAGTTCGTCGACCAGCTGCACACCGGCGAGATGCCGGCACTCCGGGTGTCCGGCACGGCCGTCTTCCTCAACCGGGGCAAGCAGACCGCGCCACTGGCCATGCGGGCCAACGTCGAGCACAACCACGTCCGGCACGACCAGGTCGTGATTCTGTCCATCGAGACCGAGCCCGTGCCCCGTGTCCCGGCCGACCAGCGGATCGTCGTCGACGACCTCGGCTATGCCGAGGACGGGATCATCCACGTCGCCGCCCGGTTCGGCTACATGGAGACACCGGACGTGCCCGGCGCGCTGGCGCTGCTGGAGCCAGCCGAAACCGAAGGGCGGCTACAGCTGGAGCACGCTTCCTACTTCCTGTCGAAGATCGAGCTCAGGCGCGGGACGGCGCCGACGATGGCGCCCTGGCGCAAGCGGTTGTTCATCGCCACCTCGTACATCACCGCCGACGCCGCCGAGTACTTCGGTCTCCCCCGCGACGGCACGGTCATCATGGGCTCGCACATCGAGGTGTAGGCGCGCCTCCCTGGCCAGGCCGCAATCCACTTCGCCAAGTACGCGGCGCGGGTCGGTGTCCTGGTGCGCGGCACGTCGCTGGAGGCCGGGATGTCGCAGTACCTGGTCGACGATTGCGGTTGCGGTTGCGGTTGCGGTTGCGTCCAGGAAGCGGTGTGGGGACTCCACCCGTTCAGGGGTTTGATACCGGTTCAGGGTGTGGTGCCTGAATGCGAGACGACCATTGGTGATCCCGTCCTCGAGCCGACCACGCGCATCGACGTTCCCCATGGGCTCCCCTCGTCCCTGGTGCGGATCAGAGGTGATTCCGCCGAGCACCGAGAGTCGTCCACCGGCTACCGTTCGGAGACCGACGAGCGTGCCCTCCGCGACGCATGGATCGCCACCCGTCAAAGAATCGTAAAAAGGAGTGTTAGAGAAGCGTTAACGGATGACGGGCCAGCCGGCTTCCGCTGGGCCTTGTCCTGTTGGCGTCCCGACGTCGTCCAGAAGGCACAACCACTAAGGGACGACTGGACCGTAGCAGCTGACCTGCGTCGATGTGCATCTCCGCCAGGTCCGACAGCCGTCCCGAAACAACGGCTCCTGCTGTGTTCTGGGGGGCGCCAGGGCTCCGTCGCCCGATCGCGCCATGCGTATCATCGTCGCTCATTATGCGTATAGAACCCGCTAAGAGCGCGCCTGACAGTCCTGCCTCCCCCGAACCCGGCGGCGCGCCCGACGGCAACAGACCCCGCCGCATCCGCCCCGGTACGGCAGCCCTGACTCTCGGTGCGCTGGGTGTCGTCTTCGGTGACATCGGCACCAGCCCGCTCTACGCGATCCAGACCGTCTTCACCGCCGACAACGGCGCGGTCGGGACGACTCCGGACCAGGTGTACGGGGTCATCTCGCTGGTGTTCTGGGCGATCACACTGATCGTGTCGGTCAAGTACGTCACGTTCATCCTGCGCGCCGACAACGGCGGCGAGGGCGGCATCATGGCGCTGACTGCCCTCGTCCAGAAGCTGTCCTTCAAGTCGGTGCGCACCAAGGTGATCCTGGTGGCGCTCGGGATCTTCGGGGCGTCGCTGTTCTACGGCGACGGAATGATCACGCCAGCGATCTCGGTGCTGTCGGCGGTCGAGGGACTGAAGGTCTCGGCACCAGGTCTGAGCGACTTCGTGGTCCCGGTGACGATCGCGGTGCTGGTGCTGCTCTTCGCGATCCAGCGCTACGGCACCAATCTGGTCGGCAACCTGTTCGGCCCAATCATGACGGTCTGGTTCGTCATCATCGGCGCAGCCGGCGCGTTCGAGGTGGCGAGCCACCCCGCGATCTTCAAGGCGCTGTCGCCGGTGTACGGCCTGCAGTTCATCGTGGACCACGGGATGATCGCGTTCGTCGCGCTGGCCTCGGTCGTGCTGGCCGTGACCGGTGCCGAGGCGCTCTACGCAGACATGGGGCACTTCGGCCGAGCGCCGATCCACCGTGCCTGGTTCTTCCTGGTCTTCCCGGCCCTGACGCTCAACTACCTCGGCCAGGGCTCGCTCATCCTGCGCTCGCCGTCGGCGATCGCGAACCCGTTCTTCCTCCTGATGCCCGGCTGGGCGCAGTTCCCGATGGTGATCCTGGCGACCGTGGCCACCGTCATCGCCTCGCAGGCGGTCATCTCTGGTGCGTTCAGCGTCACCCGCCAGGCGGTGCAGCTCGGTGTCCTCCCCCACCTGACGATCCGGCACACCTCGGAGCACGAGGTCGGCCAGGTCTACGCACCGATGATCAACTGGGGTCTGTTCGGCGCGGTCGTGGCCCTGGTGCTGGGCTTCGGCTCATCCGCCGCGCTCGCCTCCGCGTACGGCGTGGCGGTCACCGCCACCTTCGTGCTCAACACCGTGCTCTTCCTGGCCGTTGCCCGCATCATGATGGGCAAGCCGGTCTGGATGATCGTGCTCGGCGCCGTCGTCTTCCTGACCAGCGAGATCGCGTTCTTCGCGGCGAACCTCACCAAGGTCACGCACGGCGGCTGGTTGCCGCTGCTGGTCGCGTTCTCGGTCTTCACGATCCTCATCACCTGGCAGCGGGGACGGCAGATCGTCACCCCGAACCGGACGGCGCTGGAGGGCCCGCTGCGCGCGTTCGTCGACGAGGTCGACGCGATGGACCCGCCCGTGCACCGGGTCGACGGCACCGCGGTGTTCCTCAACGCCAACGCCGAGACCACTCCGCTGGCACTGCGCGCCAACGTCGAGCACAACCACACCCTGCACAAGAACGTGGTCATCCTGTCGGCCGTAGTGGAACGGGTGCCGCACGTCCCCGAGGCGGAGCGATGCGTCTTCGACGACCTCGGCCACAACGACGACGGCATCACGCACCTCACCGCGCGCTTCGGCTTCATGGACGAGCCGAACATCCCGCAGGTCCTGCGGCTCGCCTCACAGCTCCCGGATGCGGGCCAGATCCACGGGCTGCAGGTCGACGAGGTGTCCTACTTCCTGTCGCGGATGACGATCATCAGGACCGACGAGCCGGGCATGCGGCGCTGGCGCAAGAAGCTCTTCCTGACCATCGCCAACAACACGAGCAGCCCCGTCACGTACTTCGGGCTTCCCAGCGACCGCTGCGTCATCATGGGCGCCCAGGTCTCGATGTGAGGCGGTGAGCACGTTGCAGGTCAGGACCGTTCCTGACCTGCATTGTGCGGTGGTCGAGGACCCGGTCCGGCGTGGCCCGCCTTGACACCGGCAGCAACCGGACGTACAGGAAGAAGCATGGGTCGGCCCGAGCCGGCGGAGCGGGCAGGCCCGCACGTCGGGAACGGTACGGCGACGAGCCCGGATGTCGTGAGAAGTGCTCGCCGTCCCGGACGGGCTGCCGAGACCGCGGTGGCCGAGCTGATGGCGGCGGAGCGCGAGGACGTGCTGGTGGCGGCCGCCGTCAGGGCGGTCAGGGAGACCGGCGCCCACGCCGGGAGCGTCTTCCTCCGCTCCCGGGACGGCCGTTCGATCGTGCTGGCCGCCGCCTGCGGTACACCGCCCTCCCTGATCGGCGGCTGGCGGTTCATCCCGGTGAACAGCCCGATCCCGGTGGCCGTGGCCTACCGGTCGGGACGGACGGTCCACCTGGCCAACGCCGACGAGGCGGTGCGCCGCTTCCCCCAGTTCGCGGTGGCCCTGCCGTACGCCTTCGGATCGGCGTCGGTACCGGTGCGGGCGGGGCCGGAGAGCCTGGGAGCGCTCGCGGTGGTGTGGGCGGCACCGCCCGGGCACCCGGGGCTCTCCAAATCGCAGCTCCGCCACCTGCGGGCCGTCGCCAACCGCCTCGGCACCGCTCTCGCCGCGCTACGGGCCCGCGGGGACACCCTCGAATGCGGCACCAGGACCGTCCCGGTCGAGATCCCGGCGCCGAAAAACGCACCGGCGGTACGGGTCGGCCTGTTCGACTGGCGGCTGGACACCGGCGCCCTGGCCGCCGACGAGGAGCTGTGCGCGATCTTCGGGCTGACGCCCGGCGCCTTCGACGGGCGGGCCGACACACTGGCCTCCCGGCTCCACCCCGGCGACCGGGCCTCGCTCCGGGCCGCCGCCCGCGCGGCCGTCACGCACGGCCGGGTCCTCGCCAGGCGGCTGCGCGTCCGGGCCGGCGACGGGTACCGCACCGTGGAGCTCTGGGGCCGGGTGCCCGAGGCTCCAGGGGAGGAGGCGCGGGCCCACCTGATCGGCGGCGTACTCGACGCCGGGCCCGGCGCTGCGGCGGTCACCGCGGTGGAACGGCTGCGGGACGGGCTGTTCGCCCTCGACCCGGACGGGCGGATCACCTACGCCAACCGCAGTCTGGAGCCGCTGCTCGGCGTGAGTGGCCGGGAGCTGCTCGGCCACCGCCTGTGGGACGTCCTGCCGTGGCTGTCCGATCCGGCCTTCGAGGACCGGCACCGGGCCGCGATGGTCTCGCAGCTGCCCACCGACTTCCTGGCCTGCCGCCCGCCGGACCGGTGGCTCGCCTTCGCCCTCCACCCGGACGCGAACGGCGTGACCGGCCGAGTGGCATCCTCGGGGCCACCCCACCCGTCGGCGGCCCCGGACGGGCCCGCGGTGGCGCCCGGGCGGGAGACCCGGTCCGTCTCCCCACCCGCGTTCACCGCGCTCGGCCCTCCCCCGGCGGCCCAGGCCGTACCGGCGCGGCTGGGCGCCATCTACCACGTGCTGCAGCTGGGCAGCGCGCTGACCGAGGCCGTCACCACCGGTGAGGTGTGCGATGTGGTCGCCGACCAGCTCCTGCCGGCCTTCGGCGGGCAGCACCTGGCCATCTACGTGATCGACGACGGCCGGCTCCGCCTGCTCTTCCACACCAGCCGCCACGAGCACTTCCTGCGCTGGCTGGAGGGCAGACCGCTCGGTGCCCCGCTACCCGGGACGCGGACGCCGGGCTCCGGGCTGCCCAGGTTCATCGAGTCACAGCAGGATCTCACCGAAGTCCCGCCGGTGATTTCCCTGGACCGTACCGGGGCCTGGGCGTACCTGCCGCTGATCGCCTCCAACCGTCCCGTCGGCACCTGCATCCTCGGCTTCGACGAGATCCACCGCTTCACCCCCGAGGCCCGGAGCCTGCTGACCGCGCTCGGCGGACTGATCGCCCAGGCACTCGAACGCGCCCGCCTCTACGACGCGAAGTCCGCCCTCGCCCACGGCCTGCAGACCGCGCTGTTGCCGCACCGGCTGCCCGACCTGCCCGGTATCCGCACCGCCGGCCGTTACCTGCCCGGCACCAGCGGAATGGACATCGGAGGCGACTGGTACGACGTCATCCCCACCGAGGACGCGGTCGCCCTGGTCGTCGGGGACGTCGAGGGCCACAGCGTGGCCGCCGCCGGCACCATGGGCCAACTGCGCAGCGCGGTGAGGGCCTTCGCCACGGCCGGCCACTCCCCCGGCGCAGTCCTGGCCGGGACCAACCGGCTGCTGACCGACCTGGACCCCGGGCTGCTGGCCAGCTGCTGCTACATCCGCATCGACCCGAGCACCGACCGTGCCCACGCCGTCCGCGCCGGGCACTGCCCGCCGCTGCTGCGCCGCCCCGACGGCGGCACCGACGTGCTGGACCTGGCAGGCGGCCCGCTCCTCGGCGTCGACGTCGCCAGCACCTACCCCGAGACCCGGGTGGACCTTCCGCCGGGATCGATCCTCGCCCTCTACACCGACGGGCTCGTCGAGGAGCGCGGCAGCGACGTCGGTCTGGGCATCGACCACCTGCGGGCCTCACTCGCCCACGCCCGCGCCGGCAGCCTCGATGAACTCGCCGACCACCTGCTGCGCAAGGCCCGGCGTTCGCCGCTCCGCTCCGACGACATCGCCCTGCTGCTCACCGAGTACCGGCCCGGATGAGCTCCCGGGCCGGCTGCCGGACGGCCCGGCTCACCCCCGGCCGGCCAGGAACGGCAGGCTGGCGGCCCCGGTGCCCAGCACGGCGTCCAGGGCGAGGAGCACCCCGGCCGCTCCGGTGCCGAGGTCGGTGGAACGGCGCAGGGAGTGCTCGCCGAGGAAGGCGGTGTGCTGCCCGGTGCGGATGGCGTGCCAGTCGAAGGCGGCGAGGTGGCGGTGCATGGCCTCGGTGTCGTCAGCGGTGCCGCGGTGCAGCTGCCGCAGGGCCACCACCGCGCCGGCCCGGCCGGTGAACAGGCCGACCCGCGGGTGGAACTCCCTGGTCAGCGCGGAGTGGCTGCGTTCCAGTGCCCTGCTGAGGTGAGGATCGGGCTCGGCCAGGTGCGGCAGCAACTGAGCGGCGACCAGAGCCGGGCCCGCGCTGCCGGCGCGAAGGTACGGGATGCGCCATCGGGCTTCGGGCCGCTCGTCGGGTCCGGCCGCCGGGAGGCCGAGGTCGGCGAAGTCCTGCCGGAGCGCTTCGGCCGCAGCCGGCAGCAGCGATTGGTCGCCGGTCGCCTCGGCGAGACGCAGCAGGAAGAGCGCGGCCCCCGAACGTCCGTGCAGCAGTCCGGGCTTGGCCGCCCCGGTGGCACTGGTCAGCCGGTCGCCGAGTGCCCGGGCGTGGACGAGCAGTTCCTTCTCGCCGGTGCACTCGGCGAAGTGCAGCAGGGCGAGTCCGATGCCGGCCCGGCCGGCGAACAAGCTGTGGTCCAGGCCGTCTGGGCCGGAGCCGACCACCCGGTCCAGGATCTCGCGGGCCCGGTCGGTGCGGCCCAGCCGGTGCAGGGCGAAGGCGATGCCGGTGAGGCCGTCGTAGAAGCCGAGCCGGGGTTCGGCCATGGCGTGCACGGCGTCCTCCAGCCAGCGGATGTGGGCGTCGGGGACGTCGACCCCGGTCTCGGCCAGGGCCCACAGCACTCCGGCCGCGCCGTGGGCGAAGGCCACTCCACCGCCCGGGGTGGTGAACTGCTCGATGTCACCGGGGAAGAGGCGGTCGGTGCGGTCGGGGGTCGCACTGGCCAGGATGCCGCCCGCGATGGCGTCCCGCAGCGCGGGCCAGTCCGCCGCCGTGGGTTCCGACGGCGAAGTCGTCGGCCGGATCCGGTCGGTGGCCGGTCCGGCGTCCGGTCCGGCGCCGAGGTCACGGCGTACCTGCTGCTCGAAGTCGTCAGGGACCGGGAAGCGGGCGGTGATCAGGGCGAGGAGCTGGTCCAGCTTCTGCGGTGAGTGGTCGAGCAGGGCGGTCATCGGCGCGAAGAGGGCCAGCCGGAGGCAGCCCAGGGCGTAGCGGTCCAGCGCCGCACCGCGGTAGTGGTTCGGGGCGCGGAACCCGGGGACACCGATGACCTGGGGTGCTGCGGCCGCTATCGGGGTGGCGGTCTCCAGGTCGATGAACGCGACGGTGCCGTCGGGCCGGACGAGAACGTTTCCGGGGTGCAGGTCACCGAAGACGACGCCGCGGTCGTGCATGGCGTCCATCGTCTGCTCGGTCTGCGCGAGGACGTCGAGCGCCCAGGCGGTGTACCGGTGGCCGCTTCGGTCGTCGAGCGTGCCCTCCACCCATGGATTGGCCATCCCGCCGCCGCGGTTCAGCGCGACCCCGTCGACGAGTTCACGCGTGAGGTAGTAGTGCTCGCGGCCCTTGCGATAGTCGATGAGCTCCGGAACGGCCGGGATCCCGGCCAGCGTCTGCAGTGCCCAGCGCTCCTGCTCCAGGCGGGTGACCGCGTCCGTTCCCTGACCGTCCAGGCCGGCCAGCGGCCGGGCTTCCTTGACGAGAACGGTGCGACCGGTCGCCAGTTCCGTCGCCTCGTAGACTCCGCCGCCGTTGGAGAAGTGCAGGGCCTTGCGCACCTTGAAGGGCAGGGCGCGGGTGGTGCCGGCGCTGCGGGCGGCCACGGCCTCGTCGAGGCATTCCGGCAGGGTCACCCAGGCGGGCGGGTGGAAGCCGGGGCCGCGCTTGTCAGGCACCAGGCGACCGTCCTGGTCCTCGATGCAGGGGATCTGCCGGCCGCGTGCGTCGGTGATGCAGCGCAGTACGAAACCGCCGTAGCGCACGTACAGGGGGCCGTTGCGCCAGCGCAGGTCGCTGAGGATGTACGGCCCCGGCTCGCCGTCGAGCAGTTCGCCGAGCTCGGTGAGGATGGTCGTGAACTGCTGCTCGTCGAGCGGGTAGACGGTGATGAACTTGCCGCTGCTGCTGCGGTCGCCGTACTTGCTGTTTCGGTTCGTGAGGACGTGCGGGTTGCGGATGAACTTGAAGGGGATCCGCCGGGCCTCGCAGAAGGCGCGCACGATCGCCAGGACCGGCTCGGCCCGGTCCGGCACCGTCGAGACGTGGATCTTCCAGCCCTGCAGCGGAAGCCGGCAGCCGTGGGGGACGTGGAAGGACCAGTGGGGGTTGAGTTCACGGGTCCAGCCATCGGGAAGCGGCTCGCGGACAGCGGGATAGTCGGCCGCCGCATGGTCCTCTGACGGGAGGTCGAAGTACGGGCTGTCCGGTTGGCAGTGCTGGAGGTAGTGGAGGAACACCGTGTGCTTCCAGGGTCAGGTCGGGTGGCGGAGCGGCTCAGCGCCAGCAGGGAGCCAGATAGGTGTCGTACAGCCAGTGGGCCAGCGTGCTTTTCCCCAGCGCGAGTTGGGCGTTGCCGGTCCGGTCCGAAGGGGGCCGGGTGGTGATGAGCGGGTAAGCAGCAGCGGGCAGCGACAGGGTGGTGCTGGTCACGGGGGCGAATGCCGAGAGCGGCGCGGTGGTGGCCGTGCTCCGCTCGGACCCGATCACGGCCTCGCCCGTCGTGGTGCGTCCCATCAACCCGGCTCGGTAGAGGTGTACGGCCGTTCCCGCGTGGATGACGGAACGGTCGACCGAGGACGGCAGGAGCAGTTCCACCTGCCCGCCGTCACGTACGGTGTAGCCGCCGGCCACGGTGCAGGGAATGCGGACGAACAGCAGGGCGCAGACCACGGCGGCTGTGACCGCGGTGGCGGACAGGGCGATCCGCCACCGGGTGGCGCCGGCCGTGCGGGCTTCGACGGCCGTGCGCACCACGCCGCGTACCAGTAGCCAGATCAGGTAGCCCGATGCGCACACCATCAGGATCGCTCCGGCGGTGCCCATCCGTTGGAGCAGCGAGGCGAAGTTGCCCAGCGCTGGGATCACGATGAACAGGGGGGCGGCCATGCAGGCGAGGCCGAAAGCGACGGCCCACCGCAGCTGCGGCAGCTCCGGTCGGTAGCGGCCACCGTAGAGCAGTCGTGCGATCCGGTGGCGGGCATCGGCCATCGCCCGGTCGCGCAGGTGCGGGATGTCCAGGTGGCTCATCAGGGCCAGGTAGCCGTCCAGCCGGACCACCGGCAGCAGGTTGACCGTTCCGCCGAGGTAGCAGGCCGTGGCGAACAGCAGCAGGCCGTCCTGCCACCGGCCCGGCGGCGGAACGAGCGCGGCCAGCGCCGCGGAGCCGGCGATGACCCACTGGGTGGCGATGCCGGCCAGGGAGACCCGGACGCGCTGCTCGTTGCGGGACAGCCGCCAGCCGTCGGAGACGTCGCAGAAGAAGGCGGGCGAGAGGTAGAACAGCATCACGCCCATGCGGCTCGGCCGTCCGCCGTAGTAGGCGAGGACCGCCGCGTGGCTCAGCTCGTGCAGTGCGCTGGCGACGAGCATGGCGACGATGACGCCGGCGTACACGCTCAGCGGCAGTGGTCGTCCGAGGAGCCCGGACAGTTCGGGGCCGAGCCCCGCCAGCGCCGCCAGGCCGCCGGCGGCGAGGAGCGCGCCGATGACGCCCCACCGCTTCAGCCCCAGGAGGGCCATGGCGGGAAGGACGCCGGACAGCAGCCGCTGCGGGTGGACGACGGTCAGCTGCACGGTCAACGGCGGTACGACCTTCAGGCGGGGAAGGCGCCGGGGCGCGCTGCGATGCATGTCGGCACCGCCGTGGAACACCTTCGCCGCAACCAGTTTGCGCACACCCGTGTCCACCGCGGCGGTGGTCCAGCGAGCGCCGAGGACGGCAGCCAGTTCCTCGTGTCCCCGGGTGCCGTCGGCGGCCTGGGCCAGCCGCGCCAGGTCGGCACCCACCCGCAGGTAGTGCTCGCCGCGTTGGATGATCCACGGTGCGTCCACACTGATCGGCGGATGGACGAACACGTCGTCGGCAAGCCGGGGGCGGCTGACGTACTCGCCGCCCGTTCCGTTCCCCTCCTGCGGGGCGACGGCCGTATCGCTGGTCAAGGTCTCTCCCTCAGGTCGCTCCGGGACCCGGCTGCGGCCGAGGACGGGAGCGGGTGCCGGGACGCGGGGAGGGCTCCGCCGCGGCCCGGCACCGCCGGGTGTCATGCCGTCAGGTCGCGACGATGATGCTGCCGATGCTGACGGTCGCAACGCTCCACACGGCGTTGCTCCAGTTGACGTTGAACGGGGCGTCCATGCCCTCGAGCTCCTGCATGTCGAGCTCCAGGTCCTGCATGCCCAGCTCCAGCTCCAGCGAGCTGTTGATGTTCTCCTGCACTCTGTTCTCCTCCTCTCCGACGGTCGGGAACGGTCGGACTCCGTGGCCCGCCGCGGGACGTCGGGCATCCCGCGGCGGTCCCGGTGTCATGCCGTCAGGTCGCGACGATGATGCTGCCGATGCTGACGGTCGCAACGCTCCACACGGCGTTGCTCCAGTTGACGTTGAACGGGGCGTCCATGCCCTCGAGCTCCTGCATGTCGAGCTCCAGGTCCTGCATGCCCAGCTCCAGCTCCAGCGAGCTGTTGATGTTCTCCTGCATTGTGTTCTCCTCCTCTCCGGTGCTCGGAAACGGTCAGTGGTCCGGTCCGCGTCCGCGCTCGGGCGTGGACCGGAAGCTGTTGGTCAGGCGCCGCTGCGGGCTGCTCAGCCCGCCTCGGGTCCGGGTGTGGTGGCTACGGCGTCGCCGAGCACCGCCCGGACGTCGCCCAGCGTCAGCTCGCCCAGGGCGGGCAGTCCTGCTCCCCAGGCGCGGACCGTGCGCTGTGCGATCGCGCCCAGGTCGGCGGGATGCGCCGTCAGACGACGCTCGACGCCCCAGTGCTCCAGCAGGGCTGCGATGCCGGCCGACGGATCGGCGGGCAGCGGCCTGGGGGCGGCCGGACGCAGCCCGCGCCACAGACGTTCGAGCCGTTCGGCCGAGCCGAGCCGCCGGTCGCCGGCGGCGATGCGCCGGAACAGCGAGGGGAGCAGGGCCGCGACGGCCGTCATCTTGCGGACGCCGAGGGAGGTGGACAACTCGTTGGCGATGTACCAGCCCCGCAGGGCGAAGGGCTCGCGGTCCAGCTGCAGCCAGTCGCATTGGGTGAGGGCACTGAGCCGGGCGATCGCGCCGCGCACCTGGTCGTCCCCGCCGTCGTCGGCCGCCCGGTAGCCCAGGTTCAGGAGTTGGCCGGCGATCGTCAGGGCGAGCGCGTCCTCGACCGGACGGTCCCGCAGATCGCCCGCGTAGACCCCGGCCACCCGGAACAGCGCCTCCAGCACGCCCTCGACCACGAGTTCGGCCGGCAGCGTGCTGGTGGCCAGCGGATCGAGCACGGCCAGCTCCGGCAGCAGCGAACGGCCCGCCACCAGCCGCTTGCCCTGCGGGGTGCGCAGACAGGCGACCTGGCTGACCTCGGAGCCCGTGCCGAGGGTGGTGGGAACGGCCAGCAGCGACAGCGGCCGCGAGGTGTGCCGGGGCAGCAGGATCAGCCCGCTGCGCTGCGGGGCGGTCAGCCGGGACAGCACACCGCGGTCACCCGCCAGTGCGGTCGCCAGCTTCGCCTGGTCCAGGAGGCTGCCACCTCCGACGGCGGCGACCAGCCGGCCGGGGCCGTGCCGCAGGCGGTCGGCGAGGTCGACGACGGTGTCCACCTCGCCGGGCCCGTCGAGCGGGATCACCTCGTGCACCCCGAGCGCCCGTGCCACCAGCGAGGTGATCGCGCTGTCGGTGAGCCGGGCGTCCACCAGCAGGGTGGTGGCGGTCCCGGGCTCCTGCTCGGCCGCCCACGAGGCGAACTCCGCCGCGCTGTACAGCACCCGGGTGGGCTGCTGCCATCCGCCGGTCACCGGCCGCCTCCCGCCGATGTGCCGAGGGCAGCGAAGAACGTCTCAGCGCCGCGGGCGACGCAGTCCAGCAGTTCGTCCAGGTCCTCGTCGGTGTAGGTGAGCGCCGGGATGAGCTGAACGCCCTGCGGGCCGGGGTGGACGATCGCACCGGCCTCCCGGATGGCCGCCACCAGGTCTGCGACCTGCTGCGCCGTCAGAGGACCGCCGTCGGGGGTACCGAAGCCGAGGTAGCGGAAGCAGCCGACGCCCTCGGTGGTGGTCAGGAAGGGCAGCCGGTCGCTCAGGGACTTCAACTCGACGTCCAGACGGGAGGACAGGCGGTGGCTGAGCGCCTCCGCGTCCAGCCGCCGCATCTCCGCCAGTGTGGCCACGATCGCCGCGCAGGTCATCGGAGTTCCGGCCTGGGTCTCGGCGTGGACGAACACCGCGTCGGCGTCGGTGAAGGCCGCATCCACCTGGTGGGCGACCAGGACCGCGGCAGCGGCGCAGGTGCCGTTGGTCAGCCCCTTGGACAGAATCAGGAGGTCCGGCCGCACGGGCCACCGGCTGGAGGCGAAGTACGGGCCGGTACGGGCGAATCCGGTGGCGACCTCGTCGGCGACGAGCAGGAAGCCGTGCTCCTCGCGCAGCCGCAGCAGCTCCGCGAGGAACTCCTCGTCGAGCGGCACCGCACCGTTGCCCAGCACCGGTTCGACGACCACGGCGGCGATCTGCCCGCCCTGGCGGGCGAACAGAGCGTTCAGCTCGTCGACCGCGTTGGGGCTGATGTGACGGATCAGCCGCTGGTCCACCCCGTAAGTCCGCTGGCCCATGTCACTGCCGGAGAGCGCGAAGCCCCCGAAGGTGAGGCCGTGGTAGCTCGTACGGAGGCCGACCACCAGGGTGCGCTGCGCCTCGCCGCGCAGGGCCTGCGACTGGCGGGCGAGTTTCATCGCCAGGTCGTTGGCCGCGCCGCCGGAGGTGGAGAACAGCACCCGGCTGAAGTGGTCGCTGCCGCACAGGTCGACCAGTGCCTCGGCGGCTCGGCGGGCATGGGTGTTCTCGTAGCGGAAGACGCTCAGGTACGACGCGTCGCGGACAGCCCGGGCGATGGCGTCGGCGATGGCCTCGTTGCCGTACCCGAGTGCGGTGTTCCACAACCCGCTGGAGCCGCAGAGCAGTTCACGGCCGTCCGCGAACCGCACTCGTACGCCGTGGGCCGATACCGCACACAGATCGTCACGGCCGTGCCGGCTCGGGGCGAGCAGTGCGGGCCACAGGGCGCTCATCCGGCCACCTCCGCGACCAGCAGCACGTCGTGGTGGTGACTGGCGGTCGCCGGAAGGGCCTGGCGAGTCGTCACCAGCAGTCCGGCCGCAGCGAGTTCGGTCTCCAACTGCGTCGCCGGGAAGACCCCGATCCGGGTGGTGCACACCGTGATCGGCGGCTCCGCCGTCTCGAGGGGACGCGGAAAGATCGTGACCGTGCGCACGTCGGCACCTTCCGTCCAGTGCTCGTGCATGCGCAACCGGGTGCCGTCGGCGCAGTCGACGTCCAGCACCTGCTCGGTGGTGGAGCAGCCGAAGCCCGGCACGTCCACCGCGGTGAGCAGGAACCTCCCCCCGGGCGCGAGGTGGCGGCGCACGCACCGGTAGAGGCCGGCCCGGCCGGCCGCGTCCAGCAGCGAGATCGAGGTCGTGCCCAGCACGATCGCACCGAACGTTCGGCCCAGGTCGAAGTCGCTCATGTCGCCCGCGACGACGGTGCAGCGGTCGCTGCGCGAGGCGGGTACGGTCCGCAGGCGCTGCTCCAGCAGCCGGATCATGCCCGGCGCCAGTTCGAGGGCGACCAGCTCGCATCCCAGGGTGAGCAGTGGCAGCGTCAGCCGACCCGAGCCGGCGGCCAGCTCGAGGATGGGGCCGGTGGTCGAGCGCAGCGAACCGACCAGCTCGCGCACCTCGAAGGTGTCGTCGCCCGCGATCGCGTGGTAGACCAGTGCGCCCACCTCGTCGTACAGGTCGTGGACCACGGCCTTGTCGCCGAGTTCGGCCAGCAGCGCACCGGCCTGGCCGGGAACGGCGGCCCTCAGCTGTGCACTCACAGGACGACTCCCGCCCGCTCGAAGAACTCGTGGACCTTCAGGACCGCTGGCCGACCGGCGTATTGAGCGGCCGCGTCGACGGACCCCTGACAGAGGATCAACTCGGCGAGTTCTCCCGCCGCACGGTTGAGGGCGAACGTCCGGGATCCCTCCGAGGTGTGGAGGTAGGCGGACTCGTCGGTCCACAGCAGCACGTGCTGCGTCTGAACCTGTTCGGTGGTGCGGTTCTCCGGCCGCAGGCGTCCGCCGAAGCCGGAGACGTGCGCCCGCAGGACGCCGCGGGATCGCAGGTCCCGCAGGGCGTCCACCGCCAGGAGGTACTCGGCGAGCCACGGACGGCTCTCCAGAGCCGCGGCGCGCAGGGCTTCGGGGACCGCGGTGGCGAGTGTGACGGCGCAGGGGTGCGCGCCGGCAGCGTTCGCCTGTCGCCAGGCGGCCTCCAGGTCCTTCAGGTCGTCGCCCACCCTGCCCAGCGCCGAACCGTACGGTGAGACCGTCACCTCGCCGTCGGCCCGGACGTAGAGCCGATGACGCGGACCGGCTCCGTCCAGCGGCGCGCCCAGCCCCGGGAGATCCGCGAGCAGCAGCATGGGATCCGCCAGGAACTCCGCGAATTCGCCCTTCTCGCGAGCGGTGTCGGCGTCGCTCAGCCAGACCTCGAAATCTGCTTCGTCGGCGATGCGGACCAGTGTCGGCCCCATCGTCGAAACGTACTGGCTGATGCTGTAATTCTGTACCTGGAGATAGAAGTCGTCGCCCAGGGATGCTTCGGCGTTGCACTCGGCGAAGGAGCCGCCGTAACCGACCACGTTCTCGTCGGATTCCGTCCCCTCGCCCGGAGCGAAGATCAGGTGGCTGCGGCCCTCGGACTCCGCGCCGAGCATTTCCTGCACCGTCCCGACATGCCGGGTGTCCTCCAGGACAATGACCCGGCTCCGGCCCGGCCTGCCGGTGGCCCAAGCCATCAGATCGCGCTTCTCGCCGCTCATCGCGTTTCCTCCATGCCACTCAGCGCAGTGACGATCGTTTTGACCTGACGCATGGCCGCCTGCGGCCCGCGGATATTGGCGACTCCGGTCAGGTTGATGACCACTTCGTCCACACCGGAATTCCAGAACTCCTCGATCTGCGCCACGAGTTCGTCGACCTCGCCCGCCAGGAAGGCGCCTCCCTCGATCAGGGCTCGCGCGTTCACCAGCGGGTCGCTGCCGCTGACGTCGATTCCGGCGCGCTTCAGCATGTCGGCGTAGTGCGGCGCCTGCAGGTGCGATCCGTTGCTGGCGACCGCGACGGCCTCGGCGTCCACGTCGGGCAGCGGCAGCGCCATCGGCACCATCGCGACCAGCCTGGGAAGCGGCCGTCCCGCCGCCTCGGCGCCTTCGCGCAGCGCGGGAAGCACCGTCTCGCGCAGATAGGAGGCGGGAGTCAGCCAAGTGATGGCGGCATCCGCGAGACGGCCGGCGAGACGCGCCATACCCGGTCGCAGCACCCCGAGCCCGACCTGCACCTCCGGCGACGGAGAGGGCAGCAGCGCGCCCTGGCAGTGGTAGTACTCGCCGCTGAAGTCGAGCGACTGCCCGCGCAGCAGGCCGCGGACGATGGTGAGGTACTCCTCGGCCGCGGTCAGCGGACTGGCGTAGGGCTCGCCGCGCATGGCGCTCTGCAGCGAGCGCCCGCCGGGGCCGAAGCCCGCGAGCACCGGGTGCCCGGTGGAGAGCGCCAGCGAGCGGGCCTGCATGGCCGCCTCATAGGGGTGGCGTAGCGGCATCAGGCTGACGCCCAGCCCCGTCGGCACGCCGAAACCCGTCCCCGCCGCGTGCGCGAACCCCTGGTGCGCCTCGACCGCCAACGACTGCCCCTGCCACAGGCGTTCGGCCCGGGTCCAGTGCACCAGCGCCGCATATGTGGCCAGCTGTTCCGGTCGGCGCGGCACAAATGGAACAAGGATCGAGAAGGATGGCACTCAATTACTCCGGGCAAGAATGGATCGTCTGCCGGTCCGGCGACAGGGAACCGAGAATGGCGGACCGCAGGGCGGCGAGATGCGACCCGATCCGGCACCGACCGGAGCGGGTGTTCGCTGAACACGGCAGTCGGTGGCCGATTCTGCGGCCGACCGCTTCAGCAGGTGTCAGCGGCCGGATTCGACGGAAGAAACAGCTGCGGAGAGCGGGAAGGAAATGGCCTGCTGTCGGCTTCGCTTGACAGCTGCCGGCTCGAAGGCTGCGGCAGAACCTACTTTTGGTGCGAGCTGCATCAGATACCCCCGTGAACAGATGCATGCATAACAATGCGTCAGACGTTAGCACAGGCTAGCGATCATGCTGAAACGGCGGCCTGCCAGCCTGGCGCGATCTCTTGAATTCCTCCTCGAATCCGCCACATCAGGGCGCCGGCCCGGATGTTGACGAACCATGACGGTCCACGGTGAGCGCCACAATCGGCAGGCTGTCGCACCGGTCGGAGCTGCATCCCGTCTCCGCCGACGGTCCGTCACTCCATCAACACCACATCGGCACGGCCCACTTATTCTGTTGATGCACCATCAAAGACAACAACTGCCGACGCACCATGCCGTCAAGGCCGCGGGATGAGCGCCCGGACCGACGCGGCCTGGAGCCGGACAGCTCGGCGCTCCTCGGAGTGATGGAAACACTCCAAAACCGCCACGGCATTGTTGTGCCCGATGAGATCACTGCCCGTGTCCACAACACACAAGACTTGCAGGACGCGACAGCCGGCTTGGTCGTCGCGTCCCGTCCGGGCCAGTAGGAGGACTCCCTTGGCGAACGATCGCGTCATCACCCCCCGAAGCCGCGGCTTCCTCTTCCTCGATTCACACCCGGCGGGCTGCGACGAGCTGGTGGCCGGCATGTGGCGGGACATTCCCTCCCCCAACGAAGAGCCCGGAGATGAGGGGCCGGTCGCCGTGGTCATCGGCTCGTCAGCCGGGTACGGCCTCGCTGCCACCCTCGCCGGACTCAAGCGCGCAGGCATCCGGGGCATCGGCGTCTGCTTCGAGAAGGCACCCGGCCCGCGGCGCACCGCCACGGCCGGCTGGTACCGCACCGCGGCAACCGCCGGCCTCGCCCGCGCCGCGGGGCGGGACATGGTCTTCCTCAACGGCGACGCGTTCTCCGACGCGATGAAGAACCAGGTCGCCGATGAACCGGCGCGTTCACCGCCGCCCTCGATGCGTACGGGCCGGGACTCGTGTGAGACGCCCTTGGCATGCGGGTCTCACGCAAGTCCGGGCGTCCCGCGCCATGGGGGCGTTCCACCCGCGCCCGGCGCCTGTCCGGGCTCGCGCCTGACCGAGCCTCAGCCCCTCGTCCTCTCCTGCCGCGAAGTGGTGGGTGCCAGCGCGAGGTGGGTGAGGACGGCGCCGAGTGCGGACAGGGCGGCGAGTGCGAGGCCGAGGGTGTGGACGGCGCTGGTGAGGCCCGCGGCCAGGGCCGCCCGGTGCGCCTCGGCGACGTGACCCTGGACGGCCTGCCCGGCGATCCGGGCCGCCTCGCCGGAGGAGAGGCCGCTGTCGTTCAGCCGGGCGGCGGCGAGCGTGGTGAGCAGGGCTGCGGCTCCGGAGACCGCGACGGACTCCCCGGTGATGCGCATCGTGTTGAAGATGCCTGCGGCGGCCCCGGCCCTCTGGACCGGGACGGTGCTGACGGCCGCGTTGTCCATCACACCGAACGCCAGACCCACGCCGATACCGAAGGGCAGCAGCGGCAGCGCCAGGGCCGTCCACGATCCGTCGCTGTGCACGGTCACCAGGAGCAGGGCGCCTACCGCGATCAGTGCGGAAGCGCCGGTCAGCACCGCCCGCACGGAGCTGCGGGCGGCCAGGTGGCCTGCGGCGAGCGGCAGCAGCAGTACCGGCGTCGTCATCGGCAGCAGAATCAGACCGCTGCTCAGGACGCTTCGGCCGCCCACTCCTTGCAGGTAGGCCGGGAGGTAGACCAGCAGCACGACGAAGCCGAGGGTGACCGTGAACGGCTGGCAGACCACGGCGAGGAACTCCGGCCTGCGGAACAGCCGGACGTCGAACATCGCACGCTCGGCCAGGCAGAGCTCCACCACCGCGAACAGTGCGATCAGCACGACGGCGGTGCCGAGCAGCAGCAGGGTGCTCCACGCCGTCCAGCCGGCACCGCCGGCCCGCACGAACGCGGAGGACAGCGCGGCGAGTCCGGCGGTGAAGCAGACCGGCCCCACCAGGTCGAAGGCGGGCTGGTCGGTGTCACGGGACTCCGGAGCCCGGGTCGCGCACAGCCACACGGGTACGGACACCGCCGCGACCAACAGGAACACCGACCGCCAGCCCGCCGCGTCTACCAGCGCACCGGCCGCCAGCGGTCCGATCGCCAGGCCCGTACCGAAGGAGGTACCGAGCATCCCGAAGGCCAGCTGCCTGCGCCGTCCTGAGGTGGCGTGGGCGAGCACCGCCGCTCCCGAGGCCAGGACGGCCGCGGCCCCGCACCCCTGGACCGCCCTGGCCGCGTCGACCACGGGCATCGAGGCCGCCACCGCGACCAGCAGGGAGCTGCCGCCGACCAGCGCGATACCGGTCAGCAGCACCCGGCGCCTGCCGAACCGGTCGGCGAGGCCGCCGGCCGCGAGCGGCAGGGCCGCGAAAGTGACGTTGAAGGCGTTCAGCATCCACTGGGCCGTGTCCGCCGAGGCGCCCAGGTGCGCCGCCATGCTCGGGAGTGCCACCGCGGCCCCGGTCACCGAGAACGGCAGCAGCATGGCGGCACACGCGACCGCCACCACCGTGACCCAGTAGCCGCGTTCACCACCGTCCACACCTCGGTGCGGTGCCGATGCCGAGGAGGGTGCGGCCTCGGCACCGCCCGTGCCGCGGGTGCGCTCCGGACCAGGGCGGTCCGAGACTTCGGAAGAGGGGGATGTGGTCATGCCCCCGATCGTTCGCCGGCGTGATCGCCGGATGAAGAGACCGCCGTTCCCTGGGAGTGACAGGGCCACCTTCCGGCCGCCGCGCCCCCGATGGCGGCCCCCATACTGGGGCCCATGGCCGACACCCTCATGACCGCCAACAGCCTCGGCGACTACCTCCGGACCCGGCGGGCCCTGGTGTCACCCGCCGACGTGGGCCTGCCGCCGACCGGCCGCCGCCGCGTACCCGGCCTGCGCCGCGAAGAGGTCGCGGAACTGGTCGGGTTGAGCACCGACTACTACATACGCCTGGAGCAGGGCCGCGCCGACCGCCCCTCCGACGAGGTCCTCGACTCGCTCGGCAGAGCTCTGCGGCTCGGACCCGCCGAGCGCGCCCATCTGTACGACCTGGCCCGGCCGCCCCGCCGCGCCGTGGCGAGGGCGGCCGCCACCGGACGCGACGCCGTGCTGCGCCCCGCACTGCGTCAGGTCGTCGAAGCCATCCCGGCCAACCCCGCCCTGATCATGAACGACCGCAACGACGTCCTGGCCTGGAACCGGCTGGCGGCCGTACTGATCGCCGACTTCCCCAACCTCGCGCCACGAGAGCGCAACATGGCCCGCCGGATCTTCCTGGACCCGGACGCACCGGAGGTCCACCTCGACTGGGACGAAGCCGCCCGGACCACGGTCGGCATCCTGCGCATGGCCGCCGGACGCCGGCCGCACGACCCGGAACTCGTCCGCCTGGTCGGCGAACTCTCCCTGGGCAGCGCGGTCTTCCGCAAGCTCTGGGCCGGCCACCACGTACACGAGAAGACCCACGGGCTCAAGCACTTCCGGCATCCCGCCGTCGGTGACCTGACACTCGACTACCAGACCTTCCGGGCCCCCGGCGCCGCCCACCACCTCCTCGTGATCTACACGGCCCCGCCCGGCAGTCCCGCCGAGGAGGCTCTGGCCTTCCTCGACAGCTACACCGCCGCCGACTCGGCCGGCTCTGCCCAGCCGCGGCGGAGCACCGAGCTGACCTGATCAAAGCCGGCTCTTACGGCCTTGCAGGGAACGGGAGTTGTCCGATTGTGGCGGCTGTGCGTCCGCATGCTGCGCCGGTCCACGGTGCGGCGGATGAGGTGCCTCGGGCGCCCTCCGGTGATCCGGAGCCGGTTGGGCTGACTGAAAGGCGGAGGACTCCTCAGCGTCCCGACGCGGCGGCGGTCCCTTCCCGCACGGCCGTGAGGAAACCCGTGTGGGCCGGGCCGACAACCGCCCGTCCGTACCGGGCCGCCACCTCGCCCAGCGGATGGATCTCGGTCCGCCAGCCGTGCTCGGCGAGCCAGTCGGCGGTGCCCGCTCCGCGACCGCCCTTCCAAAGCGGGGTGATGTGCGCGACGGACGGGTCGTCGACCACGGTGCGCCCACTGCGGCCGCGCTCCGTCGAGAGCCTGCTGCCCGGAGCCGAGAGTTCGCCGACCACGGCCGCTCCGGCGTCCGCGGATGCGAACGAGGTGGTCCAACGCGGATGCGGATAGTGTGGTGCTCGACGGATCTTTCCTGGTCGGCTCGGTCCCGGGCCGTCCGGGGCCGAGGTACGTGAAACGCGCCCGGGGCTCCCACGCAGGTCCGCGGGTCCGGGTGGCCAGTACCCATGGAGCGGAGCGCGCGTTCCAGCGCGATCCCCGGAGCCTGGTCGGCGTGCGGCAGCGTCACCAAGTCCGGCAGCCGCCCTCCGGAGCATGCCGGCCGGACCGCTGTGTTCCGATCGGTGCGTGCTCTTCCCCCGCGGTGGACGGAGAGGGTGACGGCTCGTGCGGATGGCAGTGCCGGCTCGGCGGCGGACGCGGTTGCGGGTGGCGGGTGTGCTGGCGGCGGCCGTGGCCCTGGTCGCCGGCTGCAGCGGGGACGGCGGCGACCGGACGGGCGGCCAGGCGGCCGGCGGCGGCCACGGCACCGTTCAGGTGCTGTACTGCGGGTCGCTGCAGAACCTGATGGAGCACGACCTCGGCCCGAAGTTCAGTGCCACGACGGGCTACCGGTACCAGGGGGTCGGCGGGGGCTCCACCGAGCTCGCCAACCAGATCAAGGGCAAGGTACGCCAGGCCGACGTCTTCGTCAGCGCCAGCCCGAAGGTCAACGACTCCCTGGCGGGAGCGGCCAACGGCGACTGGGTGTCCTGGTACGTGACGTTCGGCAGCGCACCGGTGATGATCGCCTACAACCCGCACAGCCCGTTCGCCGCCGAGCTGAAGACGAAACCCTGGTACCAGGTGATCACCGAACCGGGCTTCCGGCTGGGCCGGACCGACCCCAAGCTCGATCCCAAGGGAGAACTGGCCGTACAGGCCCTCCAGCAGGCGTCCGAGATCTACCGGGATCCCGGCCTGGCCTCCTCGGTGGAGAAGTCCTCCCAGGTCTTCCCGGAACAGGAGCTCGACGGACGGCTGGAAGCGGGACAACTGGACGCCGCCTTCTTCTACAGCAACGAAGCGGTCGAGCAGCACGTACCCGCGGTCGACCTCGGCGAGGTGAAGGTCGCCGCCCACTTCACCGTGACGGTGGTCGGCCGCGCACCCGACCCCGCGGGCGCCACCGCCTTCGTTCAATACCTGCTGGGTGACCGGGGCAGGGCGAGCCTGGCCGCGCACAACGTGACCCTCTCACCGCCCACCGTCTCCGGCGACCGAGCGGCCGTCCCGGCGTCGCTGCGTTCCGAACTGGCGCAGCCGGGGACCACCGGCTGACGGCGCGCGGGCCCGAGGAAGGAGCCGGACGGTGAGTCCACGACCGACGCAGCCCCGCGACCAGGTGCGCTTCCTGGGCACGCCGCTCCCCTGGCTCGGCGCCCTCCTCCTGCTGTACCTGCTGGCACCGCTGGGCGCCTTCGTCGCGCGGGCGACCAACGCGCCTCCCGGTGTGCTGACCGCGCCCGGCATCGGCGACGCGTTGACCGTCTCACTGGAGACCGCGACCGTCGCCACCGCGATCATCACCGTCCTGGGGGTACCTCTGGCCTACCTGCTCGCCCAGGTCCACGGCCGGATCGCCACCCTGCTGGGGATCGCGGTGCAGCTCCCGCTGGCCCTGCCACCGCTGATGAGCGGCATCCTGCTGCTGTACGTCGTCGGACCCTACGCCCCACTCGGACGGCTCTTCGGCGGCCGGCTCACCGACCACGCGGCCGGGATCGTGCTGGCACAGGTCTTCGTGGCGGCCCCCTTCCTCATCGTCGCCGCGCGCTCAGCCTTCGCCGCCCTCGACCCGGATCTCGCGGACGTGGCCGCCACTCTCGGCCACGGACGCCTCTCCCGGTTCGCCCGGGTCGCCCTGCCCGGCGCCGCCGCGGGCATCCGGGCCGGGCTGCTGCTGGCCTGGCTGCGCGCCTTCGGCGAGTTCGGCGCCACCGTGGTCCTCGCCTACCACCCCTACTCGCTGCCGGTGTACACCTACGTCCAGTTCGGCAGCGCCGGGCTCGACACCACCGTGCTGCCCGTCGCGGTGAGCCTGGTCGCCGCCGTGGCCGTCCTGGCCGTCAGCCACTACACCGCGCACCTGCGGTTACACCGCCGCCACCGAACCGCGCTGCCCCCGCCCCGGGCCCCCCGTGCCCGGACCAGCTCACGCCTCACCTTCGACCTGCGCGCACGGGCCGGAACCTTCCAACTGCGGATCGCACACGCCGCCCAGGGCCGCCACCTGGCCATCCTGGGCCCGTCCGGGTCCGGCAAGTCACTGACGCTGCGCCTGGTCGCCGGGCTCGCCACTCCGCAGGCCGGCTACGTCCGCCTCGACGAGGACGACCTCACGGCACTGCCACCCGAACGCCGCGGCGTCGGCTACGTGCCGCAGGACGCCAGCCTGCTGCCGCACCTGGCCGTCTGGGACCAGATCACCTTCGGCCCCGACACGGACCCCGCCCTGGCCGTCTACTGGCTGCGCCAGCTCCACCTGGACGGTCTTGAGCACCGCCTGCCCCACGAGCTCTCCGGCGGCCAGCGCCGGCGCGTCGCCCTGGCCCGCGCCCTCGCGCGGGACCCGCGGCTACTCCTGCTCGACGAGCCGTTCACCGGCCTGGACACCCCGGTACGCGACGAACTCCGCTGGGAGCTGCGCCGGCTGCAGCAGGGCACCGCTCCCACGACCGTGATCATCACCCACGATCCGGAGGACGCGGCCCTGCTCGCCGACGAGATCCTCATCGTCGCCCACGGCCGGCTGCTGCAGGCCGGAGACCAGCGGGAGGTCTTCGCTCACCCCGCCACCCCGGAAGCCGCGCATCTGCTCGGCATCCGCAACCTGCACACCGGACGCCTCGCCGACCCGCGCACCCTCGTGGTCGACGGCACCCGCATCACCGTGGCCGCCACTGACCTGCCCGCCGGCACGCCGGTCACCTGGTGCATCCGACCCGAGGACGTCCGCCTCACCAACACCGGCGGCCACCCGGCGACCATCCTCGACACCGTGCAGGTCGGCGCCGTCACCGAGATGCACGCCGTACTGGCCAACGGGCACTCCCTGAGCATCGCCGTGACCACACCGGCCGTACCCGCGACCACCGGCGACTGCCGGATCCACCTGCCGCCCGAGGCCATCACCGTCTGGCCGACTCTGCCCCGCAATCGGTGGTGACGACACCGGGTACGCGTTCGCCGCCCGGCCTGCCCGGCACTGTGGCGCGCACGGTGGACGTTCCTCACCACCCGGATCGCCGTGCTCGGCGATGCGTGACGGTCCATCGAAGACGCAACTGAGCGTCACGATGGGGCCGCTGGATGGCAAGGATCCACATCACAGGTAAGTATGCATGCAGATGGTCGTGCGAGAGGACTTCCATGAGAGCTGCGACGACCCCCGGGACGTTGTCGGCCGTCTCACTGCTGGGCTTCGCACCCGGGGCCTACCTCGGGCTACTGCTGATCACCCTCGGGACGCTGGCCGGCGCCTGGTCCGTTCGGCACTGGCCACGGCACGGGATGGTTCTGCTGCCCGCGGCCTGCGGAGTCCTGTTGGCCATGGCGGCGGTCGACCTCCTGCCGCACGCACTTGACGACGCACGTGAGACGGGGCTTCCGCTGTGGACGGTGCCCGCCATGGTCGTCGGAGGGTGCGTCGTGGTGCCCGCCTGCGGCACCCTGCTCGCCCGGTGCGATCGGGGGCGGCGGCCGCACGGCGTGGGCACGGCGGCCGCCCTCGTCCTGCACCGGGTGATCGAGGGCATGGCGGTGGTCCTGCTCCCCTCACTCCCGGTCGTCGCGGCCCTGGTTGCACACTCCGCCGGCGAAGGGCTGGCGTTGACGGCCCTGTTGGAGGCCGAGGGACGACGGCGACTGGCCCCCTGGCTGGCGCTGGCCTGTGCGGGCCCGCTCCTCGGCGGCCTGGTCACCGAGGTCGCCCGGTTACCGGAGAGCGCCCAGGCGCTGCTGGTGGCCGCGGCCGCGGGTGTGCTGCTGCGCGGCGCGGCCGCGGCCGCCGCCCTGGCCCGGCGGCGGCACCTGGCGACGCAGCAGGGCGGCCCGCTCGCGGCGCTGGCCCTCGGTGCGGCACTGGCCGTCACCACCGTGGTCGTCCTGCTGCTGCACTGACGGGCCATCCGGCGTTCCGCCGCACATCCCCGCTGCCGCACCATCCCGAACAGTCTGTCCGCCGCCCAACTCAAGCTCCGTGTGAGCAACTTCGTAAGAGGAGATCGCCATGACCAATAGCGTGCGCATACGACGTGACGTCACCAAGATGAAGGCCGGGCCCAGCGGCTGGGACGTGAACTCGGACATCTTCTGGTACGCCCACGCGGTGGGCGTGATGATGAACGACTACGACGAGGACCCGCGCAGCTGGCGCTGGCAGGCGAACATCCACGGCTCCGGCAGCCCCGATCCCGACAGCCCCCCGCCCAAGCCGAACCCGGACTGGAACCACTGTCCGCACGGTGGATGGTTCTTCCTGCCCTGGCACCGCGGCTATCTGTACTACTTCGAGGACATCGTACGCTCGGTCGTCAAGAAGCTCGGCGGGCCCGAGAACTGGGCACTTCCGTACTGGAACTACACCCGCGTGGCGAACCACGATCCGCTGAACGACGCCTCGAAGGAGTTCCGCAAGCTCCCGGAGGCGTTCCGGACTCCGAAGATCCCCCACTACGCGCTGGGGGTCGAGGTCGACAACCCGCTGTACGACATGATCAAGCGGAACAGCACGGCCAACCAGGGCTTCGGTGTCGCCTGGGAGCTGGTCAATCCCACCGACGCCATGCGCTCCCTGAGGTACCCCGGCGTGCGGCCGGACCACTTCGGCAGCAAGGACACCGGCGCCGAACTACCGCATGACAAGGGGGACTTCGGCTGCCTGGAGTCGGTGCCGCACAACAAGATCCACCTCTTCGTGGGCGGCTGGATGGGCGTCTTCATCTCCCCGCGCGACCCCATCTTCTGGCTCCACCACGCCAACATCGACCGGATCTGGCCCGCCTGGCTGGCGAAGGGCGGAGGACGCAAGAACCCGGAGACCGAGGACTGGCTCCTCAAACCGTTCACCTTCTGGGACCGCACCGCGAAGAAGCAGACCATCTCCGCCAAGAGCATGCTCGACACCGAGAAGCAACTGGGTTACAAGTACGAGGACTTGGAGGTCTGGGAGGACCCGGTGAAGGCCGAGCGCAAGGCTGTGGTGCTGGTCGCCGCCAACCCCGGCCCCACGGGCCAGGTACTCGGCACCGCGGGAGGAGGGGAACTGGGGCCCGAGCCGGTCACGGTCCCGGTCCAGCCCGAGACCAGCGCCACCCGGGCACTGAGCAGCATGGCCGAGGCCGAGAGCGCGCGGAACGGGCAACGCGTCGTGCTCACCATCAGGGACGTGCGCGCGGACGAGTCGCCCGGGACCACCTTCCGGGTCCTGCTGGGCGCGGACCAGGACCGGGAGGCAGACCTCGCCCCGGACAGCCCGTACTTCGTCGGCCACCTCGACTTCTTCGGCGCGATCGGCGGTGACATCCACCACCACGGCGGCCGCGGATTCGACTTCAGTTTCGACGTGACCGACCAGCTCCGTGCGCTGCGCGAGCAGGGCCTGTGGGACGGCACCAGCGTTCCCTCCGTCGTCCTGGCACCCGTGCCTCTCGAGGCGCCTCCCGAGTTGGCCGCCGCGTTGACGGTCCCCCCGCCCGGATCCCGCCCGCGCTACGGAAGCGTGGTGCTGACCAACGAATGACGCCGGGTAGGACCTGACGCACCGGGGTGTCGGAGACGACAGCGCCCCTCGGCGGTCCGATGTCCCTGAGTCATCGGACCGCCGAGGGGCGTTTGGGGGGTGCGGGGCCCACGGGCGGTCTCAGGAGGTGGTGACGGCCCCCAGGCGGCGTACTGGGGCGGGCGGCTGCGGTCAGTCCGCGGTGGCGATGAGCGGCTGGAGCAGGACGTCCGGCTTGGAGCGCTGGAAGGAGTTCAGGTGCCACTTGTCGGCGAAGACGGCCAGCAGAACGCCGTCCGAGCGGCGGGTGAGGACCTCGGCGTTGGTGAGACGGTCCTTGGCCAGCGCGTCGGAGCCGGCGGCGTCGGTGACGCGGGCCAGCCGGTACGGGAGGTGGTCGAGGGTGATCGGGGAGGAGAACTCGTGCTCCATCCTGTGCAGCACGACGTCGAACTGCATCGGGCCGACCGCCGCCATCACCGGCGCCTGGTCACCGCGCCGGTCGGAGACCAGCACCTGGACGACGCCTTCCTCGTCCAGCTGCGAGACGCCCCTGCGGAACTGCTTGGAACGGCTGATGTCCTTCGGACGGGCCACCGCGAAGTACTCGGGGGCGAAGGCCGGCAGTCCGGGGAACTCCGCCTTCCCGCCCGTGTAGAGGGTGTCGCCGACGCGCAGCGCGCTCGCGTTGATCAGGCCGACCACGTCGCCGGGGTACGCCTTGTCGACGACCGTGCGCTCGGCCCCGAACACGGTGTGCGCGTACTTGGTGGTCAGGGAGCGACCGCTGGCCGCCCGGGTCACGTTCATGCCGCGCTCGAACACGCCGGAGCAGACCCTGATGAACGCGATCCGGTCGCGGTGCGCGGGGTCCATGTTCGCCTGGATCTTGAACACGAGGCCCGAGAACTCCTCCCCGACCTCGCGGACGCCACCGTTGGCGAGCGGACGCGGCCCGGGCGACGGGGCCAGGTCGACCACGGCGTCCAGGAGGAGCTTCACACCGATGTTGGTCAGCGCCGCACCGAAGAAGACCGGGCTGATCTTGCCCTCCTCGAATGCCTGCTGGTCGTAGCCGGGGCCGGAGGAGAGCACCAGCTCCAGTTCCTCCAGCGCGGTCTCCCACGCCTCGCCCTCCTGCTCGGCGGCCTGCCCGGCGGTGAGCTTCTCCTCGATCGCCGCGTGCGTCCCGGCGGGCACCTTGGTGTAGCGGAGCATCTGCTCGGTGTTCCCGGCCTCGACCAGGCCGCGCAGGTCGCCCGCGTTTCCGACCGGCCAGACCACCGGCACCGGGGTGATGCCCAGGTGGGTCTCGATGTCCTCGAGCAGGGTCAGGGCGTCACGGCCCCGGCGGTCCCACTTGTTGATGAAGGTGATCACCGGGACACCGCGATGACGGCAGACCGCGAAGAGCTTGCGGGTCTGCTCCTCGAGACCCTTGGCTGCGTCGACGAGCATGATCGCGCAGTCGACGGCCGCCAGGACCCGGTAGGTGTCCTCCGAGAAGTCGGCGTGACCGGGCGTGTCGACCAGGTTCATCACCTGGCCGCGGTGCTCGAACTGGAGGGCCGCCGAGGTCACCGAGATGCCGCGCTCGCGTTCCAGCTCCATCCAGTCGCTGGTCACGCCACGCCGCCCGCCCTTGGCGTGGACCGCGCCGGCCGAGGTGATCGCCCGCGCGTGCAGGGCCAGGGCTTCCGTGAGCGTGGACTTGCCGGCGTCCGGGTGGCTGATCACGGCGAAGGTCCGGCGGCGGCCGGCCTCGCTGAGGACGTGCAGGACGGGGGCGGACTGTTCGCTACTCACGTCTTCCTCGGATGCGGGGAGGTGCCAGGCCGGTGAAGCCCCGCGCACCTGCTGGGCCGAGCCTCTTGATTGCACAGGCTGAACAGCGATTCTAGCCGGACCGACGGCGTTCCCCACCACGGGCCCCGGACGACCGCGGCCTGCGGCCCGCCCGACCCCGGGTCCGGGTACGGGGACGCCGGGCCGGCCGGCCCCACCCACCCCGCGTCCGCCCCTGACTTCCCCGGATCGTCGCGTCCACAGGTCGGCCGCTCCCCCTCAGGGGGCGGCCCCCGACGCGGGTTGCCGGTCGGCCCCGGCTGTCCGGGGTGCGGGGCCGACCGGCGGTCTCAGGAGGTGGCGACGGCCCCCAGCACCGGCATCCGGGCAGCCTTCGTGGCGGGCAGGACCGCCGCGGCGAGGCCCGCCAGCGCCGATCCGGCGAGCACGGCGAGGATGGTGGTCCACGGAATGCTGAGTGCGGTGATCCCGTACAGGGCCAGCACCTTCTGCCCGGCGATGCCCCACGCCAGTCCGAGACCGAGGCCGAGCAGGGCGCCGTGGACGGAGATCAGGACGGATTCCAGCCGGATGAGCCTGCCGACCTGGCTGCGCGAGGTGCCGATCGCCCGGAGCAGGCCGATCTCCCGGGTGCGCTCGATCACCGACAGGGCAAGGGTGTTGATCACACCGAGGACGGCGATCACGATCGCCAGGCCGAGCAGGGCGTACACGAGGTAGAGGACGGTGTCGACCTGGCCGGTGATCTGCTTCTTGTAGTCGGCTTGGCTCTGCGCACTGACCTGCGGGTAGCCCGCGAGCGCGGCGTCCAGCGCGGCCTGGACCCGCTTCCGGTCGGCGCCGGGCGCGGTGTTGAGGTAGAGGGTGAAGTCCCGGGCCTCGGGGGCGAACCTGTTGAGGGTGTCCAGCGAGATCTCCCAGCTGCCGCCGTCCTTGCCCGCGCCGGCCGGGGGCTTGGAGATCGCGCCGACGGTGAGGGTGCCCACGTTGCCGTTGAGGAAGTGGAGTTCGACCTTGGAGCCGATCGCGAGGTGGTCGGCGTTCGCGGTGGTCTGGTCGACCATCAGCTTCCCGGCCGCGACATCGGCGGTGGAACCCGTCAGGTACTGCGGCTTGACGGCCCGGTCGACGGTGGCGACGTCCACGCCGGAGAGCACCAGCTGGTACCCGTTCAGGTGGGCGACCGCGTAGCGCTGCCGGGTGACGGTCTGGATGCCCGGGATGGCCCTGACCTTGGCCGTGACCTCCTGGCCGATCGGGGTGGCACCGTTGCCGGACAGTACGTAGTCGGCACCGAAGGTGCTGTCGACGTCCCGGTCGACCGAGGTGGTGAGCGAGGCCGCGAGGACGGCGACCGCGCCGACCAGGGAGAGGCTGATCATCAGCGCGCCGGCGGTGGCGCCGGTGCGCCTCGGGTTGCGTACGGCGTTCAGGCGGCTCATCCGGCCGACGGCGCCGAACAGCCTCGGATAGACCGCACCGAGCCCGTACACGACCGCTCTGGAGAGCGCCGGGCCGAGGATCACGAGAGCGATGAGGGTGGCGAGGATGCCGCCGCCGAGCAGGCCGGCGCCGGTCACCAGGGTGTCGTGGTACTCGGCCGCCCCGGCCAGGGCGGCGCCGCCGGCGAGCAGCAGCGCCGTGCCCAGCGCGGTGCGCGGGCCGAGCGGCCTGGTGGGCGGTGCGGCCGCCTCGCGCAGCGCGGCCATCGGGGAGATCCGGGCGGCACGGCGGGCCGGCAGGGACGCGGCGACGACGGTCACGAGGACGCCGACGGCGTAGGCCGCGACCGGGGTGAGCGGGTTGATGACCAGCGCGGTGCCGGACAGGTCGACGCCGAAGCCGGAGATCAGGCTCTTCAGTCCGGTCGCGAGGCCGATGCCCGTGCCGAGTCCGAGGGTCGAGCCGATGACGCCGAGCAGCAGTGCCTCGGTGAGCACCGCGCGCATCACCTGGCCGCGTCCGGCGCCCAGGGCGCGCAGCAGGCCGAGTTCGCGGGTGCGCTGGGCGACCAGCATGGCGAAGGTGTTGAGGATCAGGAAGGCGCCGACCAGGACGGCGAGTGCGGCGAAGCCGAGCAGGGCGAGGGTGACCACGCTCAGGAAGGAGCTGATCTGCTGTGCGGCGGTCTGCGCCTGCTCCTCCTTGGTGGCCACCGAGTAGCCGTCGCCGAGCGCCGCCTTGATCCTCGTCTGCGCGGTGGTGTGGCTGGTACCGGGGGTGGTGTCCACCGTGACTCCGGTGAACTGGCCGGGCTTGCCGAGCAGTTGCCGCTGGGCGGTCGCGGTGTCGGTGTAGACCATCGTCACGCCAGGGTTGCCGCTCCTGAAGGCGACGATGCCGACCACGGTGCCCGGGGTGGATCCGGTCGGGGTGAGGATGTTCAGCGGGTCGCCGAGGCGGATGTCCTTGTGCTCCGCGCTGGCCTGGTCGATCACCAACTCGCCGGCTCCGGTGGGGGCGTGGCCCTGGACCAGGCGGACCTGGGGATCGTCGTACCAGTTCTGTCCGAGTGTGGGTGCGCCGGTGGTCGCGCCGACGGGCTTGCCGGCCCGGTCCACCACCGTCAGGGTCTGCAGGCTCACCTGCCCGTGTGCGGCCCGCACTCCGGGGACGGTGGAGACCTTCGCCACCACGGACGCGGGCAGGGTCGGCACCTCGCCGGACAGACCGCGGTCCTCCACCTCCGGGGTGAACGCCTGCTTCGGCTTGATCGTCACGTCTGCTGCGGTGGAGCCGGCGATGCCGGTGAACGCGACGTTGATGGTATCGGAGAACACCAGCGTGCCGGAGACGAACGCCACACCCAGCAGCACGGCCAGCGTGGACAGCGCCATCCGGCCCTTGTGGGCCAGGAAGTTGCGGAAGCTTGCTTCGAACATCGGTCAGCTCTTCCGTCCGGCGCCGTCGAACTTGCGCATCCGGTCGAGGACCGAGTCCGCCGTCGGGTCGAGCAGCTCGTCGACGATCCGCCCGTCGGCGAGGAACAGCACCCGGTCGGCATAGGAGGCGGCGACCGGATCGTGGGTGACCATCACGATGGTCTGGCCCAGGTCGTCGACGGAACCGCGCAGGAAGCCGAGCACCTCGCCGCCCGCCCGGGAGTCCAGGTTGCCGGTGGGTTCGTCCGCGAAGATGATCTCCGGCTTGCCCGCCAGCGCCCGCGCGCACGCGACGCGCTGCTGCTGGCCGCCGGACAGCTCGGTCGGGCGGTGCTTCAGGCGTGCGCCCAGGCCGACGGTGTCGATCACCTGCCGCACCCACGCCGGGTCCGCCTTGCGGCCCGCGATGTCCATGGGGAGGGTGATGTTCTCCAGCGCGGTCAGGGTGGGTAGCAGGTTGAACGCCTGGAAGATGAAGCCGATCTTGTCCCGGCGCAGCTGGGTCAGCTTCTTGTCCTTGAGCCGGGTGATCTCGCTCTCGCCGATGAAGATCTGCCCGCCGGTCGCGGTGTCCAGGCCGGCCAGGCAGTGCATCAGGGTGGACTTGCCCGAACCCGACGGACCCATGATCGCGACGAACTCGCCGCGCGCCACGCTGACGCTGACCGCGTCCAGGGCCACCACCCGGGTCTCGCCGGAGCCGTACGCCTTGGTCAGTCCCTCGGCGCGGGCCGCGGCGGCCGGCGGCGGGGTGTCGACCGCCATTGTTGTGCTCACGCAGATCCTCCTGGGTTCGCCGCCCTGAGCCGGCCCGGGGTGTGCGGGCATGACAGAATCTGGGCAGGCAGCAACTTCTACGAGATCGTAGAACTTCTACGAGAAGGTAGAAGATGGCGGAGGAGGCGATCAAATCCATGGGCGTACACGAACCCGGCACGTCCGAGGGCCGGGCCAGGGGCGAGCTGGAGGCCGAAGTCCTGGCCGCGCTGCACGCGGCGACCCCCGGGGCACTGACCCCGGGCGAGGTGCGCGAACGCCTCGACGGCCGGCTCGCGTACACCACCGTCGTCACGGCCCTGTCCCGCATGCACTCCAAGGGCCTGCTGCAGCGCACCAAGCGCGGCCGGGCCTTCGCCTACTCCCCCGTCGCCGACGACTCAGGGCTCGCCGCCCGCCAGATGCGCAAGCTCCTGGACGGGCGCAGCGACCGCGAGGCCGTCCTGACCCACTTCGTCGACGAGCTGTCCGACGACGACGAGGAGCTGCTGCGCCGGCTGCTGGACACGGGGAAGTAGGAGCCGCCCGGATGCGCGTCGCCGTCTACCTGCCGCTCCTCTTCCCGCTGCTGGCGGCGCTGATCGCCCGCCCAGCCGGCGAGCGGCTGCCGCCCCGTCAGGCGACCTGGCTGCTGACCGTCGGCGCACTGGTGCTGGCCGCCGGGAGCACGGCGGTCCTGGGCATGCTCGCGATCACCGGGCTGATCCGCATCCCGCTGCTCGCCAGGCTCGCACACGACCACTGGTCCGCGCACGCGGCCCAGAGCCACGACCCCGCCGCCTTCTCCACCGCCGTGCTCGCCGGCCTGCTCCTGGCCGTGGCGGCCGCCATGGCGGGCCGCCTGCTGTGGCGCCGGGCCCGCGCCCTGGCCGACTGCGCCACCGAGGCCGCCTGCCTGCCCGGCCGCGACCAGCTCGTCGTCGTCGAGGACCGGGCCGCCGAGGCGTACGCCCTCCCCGGACGGCCCGGCCGGATCGTGGTCTCCACCGGCATGCTGGAAGCCCTCGACCCCGCCGAGCGCGAGATCCTGCTCGCCCACGAGCGCGCCCATCTCGGCCACCACCACTACCTGTTCGTCGCCTTCGCCCAACTCGCCGCCGCCGCGAACCCGTTGCTCCGGCCGCTGGCCGACACCGTCGGCTACACCGTCGAGCGCTGGGCCGACGAGAGCGCCGCCGCCGCGACCGGCAGCCGCGAACGGGTCGCCCGCACCATCGGCAAGGCAGCCATCGCCGCCAAGCGGACCCGGGCCCGCAACCGGCAGCCCCTCTTCGGCTTCCTCGGAGCGGCGGCGGCCCGGGGCGTCCTCGACCGCCTGCGACCGGGCGGCACCGGTCCGGTCCCCCGTCGCGTCACCGCCCTGCTCGCCCCGCGCCGCCGCGGGCACCTGCTGTCCTCAAGCGCCCTGATCGTCCTGCTCATCGCCACCGGCCTGTGTGCCGCGGAGGCATCACACGACCTCGAATCACTCCTGGAGCTGACCAAGAGAGCGGTGTCCCGCGGCTGAACCCGCCGCGCCCTCGGGGAAGTTCAAGGCACCTCGGCGATGGTCGGCGGGCGCTGAGCCGCCGGGCGGGCGGCCACCGGCGTTCGCCCGCCGGTGCGCTCAGTCTCGGGCACGAGGTGTCCGGAGCCTACGGAGCATTCAGAAGTGTCCGGGTGACGATCTCGCTGGTCGGGGCGGCTAGGTTGGTGACGGCGGGGTGACTGAGGGAATCCGGTTGGGAAAACGTCATTGCTCGGGGGCTCTCCCCCGGCCATCGGAAGGGCTCGGAGTAATCCGGCATCACGATCTGAAGCCCGGATTGCGGCACCTGACACCGTCTGCTACCCAGGGAAAGAAGGTCTCCCCCAGCTCAAAGGGTGTCCGTGATGAACATGAACCTTCGCGCATTCCCCGCCACTGCTGCAATCGTGACTGTGGCATCGATAGGCCTGCTGGCCGCTGGACCTGCGTCTGCGGCGGAAATTCTCGCCGCTCCCCAAGCCCCTGCGAGCGTCGAGGGGACGATTATACGCGACACTGGCATTTACTTCAGACCATCCCTCGACAGCCAGAAGATGGGAATGGCCTATAAGGATCAGAAGATTTCTTTCGCCTGCTGGACGAACCCTACGCATCAGTACCCGTTCTTCAAGATGTCCAGCTCCGGCGGATATTACATTCCCCGTGACTTCGTGAATCTCAGCTCCAATTCGCTTCCGCAGTGCTAGGTAGCGGCGCGGCGAAACCATCGAGGGCGATCCGTTGACCGCAGCAACACCGAGCCTCGCAGTGCTGTTCGCTGCGGGGCTCGCGGGTTGGTCTTCGGATCCCGGCACCGCACCTGGCGGTTTGGTCCGTGCGCACCAGCCCGGGCCGGAACATGGTGTCCCGCGCCCGATGGCCGCCCGTCCGCCTGCCCCTAGCTTGTGTGACGTGGCGCAATCCGATCCTGAACCGGAGGGAGCGCAGGCCATGAACTCGACGCACGCCACCGGAGCCGGCCAGGGGCAGGGCGTCCCGGGTGCAGCCGTCCCGAGCGGCAACGGGCAGGTTGAGCCGCCGGTGCTGGGCGGACCGGAGCACTCCGACTACTACCTGCTGGGGGAACTCCTGACGGACGAGCAGCGGGCCCTTCGCCAGCGGGTCCGCGACTTCTCGGCGGCAACGGGATCGTGCTCGACTACCACGTGGCCCGGCACCTGTGCGACATCGAGGCCATCGACACCTACGAGGGCACCGACACCGTGCAGGCGTTGATCGTCGGCCGGGACATCACCGGGTACAACGCCTTCGCGCCGATGGCTCCCAGCCGCTGAGCCGGGACGCCCCGCACCGACGCCGACCGCCGCGGGTGCGAGCGCACTCGCCGTACCGCAGCCCTCCGGAGGAGAGGATCGGTCATGGAGAACACACCCCTGCTGGAGGGGCTGCACGTCGTCGATCTCGCCAGCTTCATCGCGGGTCCCGCCGCTGCCACCGTGCTCGGCGACTTCGGCGCCGACGTCGTCAAGGTGGAACCACCGCACGTCGGTGACACCTACCGCGCGCTCACCCGGGTGCCTCCCAACCCCCAGGTCGAAGGGGTCAACTACGCCTGGCAGCTGGACAATCGCAACAAGCGCAGCATCACGCTCAACCTGAAGTCGCCCGGCGCCCGGCCCGTGCTCGAACGGCTGGTGAACTGGGCCGACGTGCTGGTGACCAACTTCCCGCCACGGACGCGGGCCAAGCTGGGTCTGGAGTACGAGGATCTGGCCGTCTGGAATCCGCGGCTGATCTACGCCGATGTCACCGGCTTCGGCGAGGTGGGCCCGGACGCGCACCTTCCCGGCTTCGACGTGACGGCGTACTGGGCACGCAGCGGCCTGATGGACGTGACCCGCCAGCGGGACGCGCCGCCGGCGATCAACGTGTCGGGGGCCGGCGACCACGCGACGGCGATCAGCCTGTACGCCGGGATCATGACCGCGCTCTACCGCCGTGAGCGGACCGGCCAGGGGGCGCGGGTCACCGCGTCACTGCTGGCGGAGGGCGCCTGGGCGGCGGGCGTATGGCTCCAGGCCATGCTGGTCGGTGCACGCAATCCCCGCCCGGTCGACCGGTTCCACCCGCCGAACGCGCTGGCGAACGTGTACCGGACGGCGGACGACCGCTGGCTGCTGCTGGCCTTCGCCAACGAGGACAAGCAGGTCCCGCTGTTCCTGAAGGCCATCGGCCAGCCCGAGGCGGCGAGGAACCCGCACCATGCCGACACCGCGAGCCGCCGCGCCAACGCCGCCGAGATCGTCGAAGTGCTGGACCGGACGTTCGCGAGCCGTCCCCTGGCCGAGTGGCGTGAGCTGCTCGACGCCGCGGGCCTCACCTACGGAATCGTCCAGACGCTCGAGGAGTGCGCCCACGACCCCCAACTCCTCGCCAACCAGGTCCTGGTACCCATCGAGGACGGCAGCGCCGAACCCCACCTGACCATCGACAGCCCGGTGCGGCTGGACCAGGAACGGAAGGTCCCCCCGCGGCCCGCCCCCGACCTCGGCGAGCACACCGAGGCCGTGCTCCGCGACCTCGGCTTCGACGACGCCGGCATCGAGGACCTGCGCAAGGCGGAAGCCATCGCCTGAACCCAGGAAGAAGAGAAGGAGTCCTCGTCATGACTGAGGCCGCTGACAGCGCCACGGTGCGCACAGAGGAACACGACGGCACTTTCGTGATCACCATCGACCGGCCGAAGGCACGCAACGCCATCGACGGCGCCACCGCCCGGGCACTGGCCGCCGCCCTCGACCAGCTCGATGCCCGCGACGACCTCATGGTCGGCGTCCTCACCGGCGCCGGCGGCGTCTTCAGCGCGGGCATGGACCTCAAGGCATTCGCGGCATGACCGGATCGTCGTACCCGTGCTGGCGTCCCAGGACGCCAAGGAGGGCGCCCGCGCCTTCGCGGAGAAGCGGGAGCCGCACTGGCAGCGCCGCTGACCTCGCCCCCGCCAGCCGCCACCGGCTGCGCCTGCGGGCGCAGCCGTCCGTCCCACGCGAGGAAACCCAGGTCGGACCATGCGCAGCCAAGACGTGACCCAGCAGCTCACCACCCCGTTGAACGCCCCCGCCTACCCTCCCGGCCCGTACCGCTTCACCGACCGGGAGTACTTCACCATCACCTACCGCACCGACCCGCGTCCGCTGGAACGCCTCGTCCCCGAACCCCTGCGGATCGCCGAGCCGACCGTGCGCTTCGAGGTCATCCGGATGCCCGACACCACGGGCCTGGGCGACTACACCGAGTCCGGCCAGCTGCTCTCGGTCGAGTACCAGGGCGAGCGCGGCGAGTACGTCCTGGCGATGTACGTGGACAGCCTCCCGGCCATCGCCAGCGGCCGGGAGATCAGCGTCTACCCGAAGAAGCTCGGTGCACCGAGACTGGCCGTCGACTCCGACACCCTGGTCGGCACGCTCGACTACGGCTCGCTGCGGGTCGCCACCGCCACCATGGGCTACAAGCACGCGCCGCTCGACACGGACCGGGCCCGGGAGGGGATCTGCTGTCCCACCTTCATGCTGAAGATCTGCCCGGATACACCGGCGAGCCGCGGATCTGCGAACTGGTCCGGTTCCGGATCGAGGACATCACCGTGAGGGGTGCGTGGACCGGTCCCGCCCGGCTGCAGCTGTTCCAGCACGCACTGGCGCCGCTGGCGGACCTCCCGGTCCTGGAAGTCCTCTCCGCCGACCACGTCCTGACCGACCTCACCCTTCCGCCGCCCGAGCCCGTACACGACTACCTCACCCGGTGAAGTCCCCCTGGAGCCACCATGAACGACACTCCCGCCGCCACCGCCGGCCCTCCGGAGACCGTCCGGCGCGTCACCGTCATCGGCGCCGGGGTCATCGGTGCCTCGTGGACCGCCCTGTTCCTCGCCAGGGGCCTGACCGTCACCGTCAACGACCCGCTCCCCGACGTGGAGAGGGTCGTCCACGACCAGCTGCGTCAGGCCGTCCCCGGCCTGCGCGCGCTCGGTCTCCCCACCGCAGGCCTCGAGGGCAACCTGCGCTTCGAGGCCGACCTGGACCGGGCGGTCGCCGATGCGGACGCCGTCCAGGAGAACGGACCCGAGCGCCTGGACTTCAAACAGGAGCTCTTCGGCCGCATCGAGCAGGCCGCCCGTCCGGACACCCTGCTGCTCAGCTCCACCTCCGGCATCCGCGCCACCGAGATCGCCCAGGCGATGAAGCACCCCGGACGGCTGGTCATCGGCCACCCCTTCAACCCGCCGCACCTCGTTCCGCTGGTCGAGGTCGTCCCCGGTGAGCGGACCGATCCGGACACCGTGCGGCGCGCGGTCGCCTTCTACACGGCGCTCGGCAAGAAGCCGCAGGTCCTGCGCCGGGAGGTGCCGGGGTTCGTCGCCAACCGGCTGCAGGCCGCGCTCTTCCGCGAGGCGGTCGACCTCGTCGTCAAGGGCGTGGTGACCGAGCAGGAGCTCGACGAGATCGTCACCTCGTCCATCGGTCCGCGCTGGGCCGTCGCCGGCCCCTTCCGCAGCTTCCATCTCGGCGGCGGCCCCGGTGGCCTGCCGCACTTCCTGCAACACCTCGGCCCCGGCCTCGAAGGCATGTGGCGTGACCTCGGCACCCCGAAACCCGACCAGGCAACCGTCCAACTCCTTTCCGAACAAGCCGACTTCGGCGCGTCGGTCGAGGAGCTGGAGTCCGCCCGGGACGAGGCGCAGATCAAGGTGATGCGCGCCCTCGGCCTGGCCTGAGCCGGACCGCACCCGAACGAGCCGGGCGCCGTCTCAGGCAGCGCCCGGCCGGACTACGAGGCCGGGACCGGGCCGGCGCGCCATCCGGTGCTCTGCCGTCGACCGGGCACCCGCCGTCCGCCCGTGCATCGCGCCGGCTCGCGGCGATCGATGCGAATCGGGCGCCGTCCACCGGGACTTCACGGTCCTGGACGTCTCCGTCCTGCCGCGGCGCTCAGGCCGCGGACCCGCCGCGCCGCCCGGTGGCGGCGCGGCGGGACGGGGTCAGACCGCAGTGCCGAGCGCCGCGACGAAACCGGCGGCATCGGCCTTGGTGGCCGGCGGGAAGAGCACCTTCAGGCCCCGCTCCTGGCCGTCGATCTCCAGCTGCGTGACCCGGCCGAGGCCGAGCAGCGCCTTGGCGACCGGGGTCGCGGTGACCAGCTCGCGCGGCACGACCATCAGCAGCTTCTTCGGCTTGCCGGTCAGTCCGTCCACCTCGAAGAAGAGGATGCGCTGATTGGTCATCGCCAGGTACATCGGGCGCGGGCTCGCCGTCGCGATCACCGTGCCGGCGGTCAGGACGCCGACCACCGCGGCGGTCGCGATCTTGCGCTTCACGGAGACGGAGCCGACCTTGACGAGGGTCGCCAGCTCGACCTGCTCGCCGGCGGTGAGCAGGGGGTTGGCGACCTCGAGCAGCTGCTGCCGACGCTTGTTGTTCATGTTGTTCCTTGGGTCGGTGATCGCACTGATGTCCGATCAGGCGTCGGAAGCGTAGGCAGATCAAACACAACCGGAGGGAACGGTTCCGTAAAAACTTGGCACAAGACGGTGCCATTGCCCGACTATGACCGAATTTCACCCGAACTATTCTTCGGATCGAGGCCTCTACGATCGCCGCCATGCGCCCCGTCTTCGACCCGGCTGCCGTCGTCCCCGAGCTCACGCGGCTTCACCACGCCGCCGTGGCCGGTGACTGGCAGGCCATCGACACCCTGTTCGCCGAGGAACCCGACCCCTACGGCATCGTCGTCCTCGCCGACACCCTCAGCGAGATCGCGGGCGTCGAACAGCTGCTCGGCCGGGTGTTGGAGTACCAGCCGCACAACCTGCTCGCCACCGCCCTGCTCGCCGGCCGGCACACCCACCTCGCCTGGGACGCCCGCACCGACGCCCCCGCCAAGGGCGTCACCCCGGAGGGGTGGGCGGGCTTCCGGGCCCACCTCAACCAGGCCGAGCAGCTGCTCATCCGGGCCACCGCGCTCGACCCCGGCCATGCCCTCGCCTGGACGATGCGGATCACCACCGCGATGGGCCTCTCACTCGGCCAGAGCGAGTCCGAGCGCCGCTACCGCAACCTCGCCAAGGCGAGCCCCTCGCCGTACGGCGGCCAGCGCAACCGCCTCCAGCAGTTGCTACCCAAGTGGGGCGGCAGCTGGGAGGCGGCGCACGCCTTCGCCCAGGCGTGCCTGCGCGAGGCCCCGCCGGGCGGGCTGGGCGGCGCGATCGTGGCGATGTACCACGTCGATCGGTGGAGCAGCTTCGCCGCGCAGGACCGGCCCGAGTACCTGCGGCGCCCCCAGGTGCGCCAGGAGCTCGCCGAGGCCGCCGCCTCGGTGCTGCACCCCGCCTGCCGGGCCCGCTACGGCTTCATCACCGCCCACAGCATGTTCGCCATGCTCGCCTCGCTCGCCGACGACCAGCGGGCCGCCGCCGCGCACTTCCGCGCCATGGGCCCGTACGGCCACACCTACCCCTGGGCGCTCCTCGGCGGCGACGCCGAGGCCGTCTTCACCGAACACCGCGACCGCGCCCTGGCCCAGGGCTGACGTGCTCCCCACTGCCGGAGGCTCCACCGTGATCCACCAGTTCGAGGTCGACGGCGTTCCCGCCGTCTTCGTCCAGCGCCCCGGACGGTTCGCCGCCGGCCTGGTCTTCCGGGTCGGCTGGGCCGACGAGACCCTGGCCCGGCACGGCGTCACCCACCTCGTGGAGCACCTCGCGCTGTACCGCAGCGGTGTCGCCGACCACCACCTCAACGGCACCACCGGCCCGCTGCACACGCACTTCCACCTGGAGGGCACCGAAGCGGACGTCAGCTCCTTCCTGCTCAGCGTCTGCCAGTCGCTGACCGCCCTTCCGATGGAGCGGCTGGAGACCGAGAAGGACATCCTGCGCACCGAGGAGGCCGGCCGTTCGCCTGGCGCCGCCGAGGCCACCGGCCAGTGGCGGTACGGCGCGCAGAGCCACGGTCTGTGCAGCTACCCGGAGTGGGGGCTGCACGGCGTCGACGAGCGGGCCGTGCAGCAGTGGGCCGACACCTGGTTCACCCAGGGCAACGCCGCGCTCTGGGTGGCCGGCGAGCGGCTGCCCCAGGGGCTGCGCCTGCCGCTGCGGCCCGGTCGGCGGATGCCGGTCCCTGCCGCCACCTCCGCGCTTCCCGTCACGCCCGCGTACTTCTCCGGCGGCAAGGGGCAGGTGCTCTTCGAGACCGTCCTGCCGCGGTCCACCGCCACCGCGCTGTACGCGGCCTGCCTCGACCGCGAGTTCTTCCGCGTCCTGCGGCAGGAGGGCGGCTACTCGTACACCGCCACCGCCGCCCAGGCCCACCGCGGCGACGGCTGGTCCACCGTGGTCGCGCTCGCCGACGCACTGCCCGAGCAGCAGGACGCCGTGCTCGGCGGCTTCGTCGACGTGCTCGCCCGCCTCGCCGCCGTGGGCGTGCCGCAGCACGAACTCGACGCGCTGCGCAGGCGGGTCGACGAGGAGTACACCCAGCCCGACGCCGAGGCCGGCCGGCTCTCCGGCCTCGCCGCCGACCTGCTCAGCGGACTGCCGCCGCGCACCATCGAGGAGTTGCGCGCCGAACTCTGGTCCACCACCGCGGAGGAGGTCCACGCCGTCGCCCGACAGGCCCACGCCGCAGGGCTGTTGCGGGTGCCGAACGGCCGCCGCGCGGACTGGGCCGGGTACACCGCCGCGCCGACCACCTCGTCGGTGGCCGTCGCCGGCAAGCGCCACCGCTCCCGGGAGAAGGACGCCCCGGATCTCGTGCTCGGCCCCGAGGGCGTCAGCCTGGTCGACGACGAGGGCGCCGCCACCGTGCGGTACGACGCCTGCGCGGCCGTGCTCAACTGGCCCGACGGCGGCCGCCGGCTGATCGGCACGGACGGCATCACCATCCAGCTCGAACCCGGCTGCTTCGACGTCGACGTGCAGTCCCTCGCCATGGTCGACGCCGCCGTCCCCGCCCACGCCCTGGTCCGCATGCCGCCCCGTCAGCAGCGCCCGGCCGCCCCCAGAACCGCCGCCGCGCAGGCCGCGAAAGCCGCACCGGCCGGACCGCCCTTCACCAAGGTGCAGCGCTTCATGCTGACCGTGTTCACCGCCGCCGCCTGGGTCTGGGGCGTCATCCTCGCTTTCGCGGTGGCGGGGGCGGCCGGCGACACCTCGATGCTCACCGACCCGGCCACGTACGTCCTCTACGGCGTGATGGGCGCGGTGGAGGCCGCGCTGATCCGCTCCGTGCTGCGGCGACGGCGGCTCAGGAAGGCCGCTGGGGGGTGATCCTCCTCGCGGCGGAGGCGGCCGTCCCGACCGTCCGGAAGCTCCTCCGCGGGGCCGGCACCGGCCCGCGGAGGGGCTCGGTCAGGTCCGGAACAGGGCGACCTTCAGGGCGTCGTGCCGCCCGGCCTCGACGAACATCTCGTAGGCGTCCTGTATCTCGTCCAGCCCGAAGCGGTGGGTGACCAGGTCCGCCACATCCAGCCGGTGGCCCGCGAGCATGTCGAGGAGCAGCGGTGTGCTGCTGGTGTCGACGAGTCCGGTGGTGATGGTGATGTTCCTGACCCACAGGTCTTCGAGGTGGAGCGTGGCCGGTCTGCCGTGGACGCCCACGTTGGCGACCCGGCCGCCGGGGCGCACCACTCGGGTGCAGAGTTCGAAGGTCTCCGGAGTTCCGACGGCCTCGATGGCGGCGTCCGCGCCGAGTCCGTCGGGGGTGAGGGCCCGGATGGTGCGTTCGTCGGCCCTGGCGGCGTCCACGGTCGCGTCGGCGCCGGCCCGTTTGGCGGCGGCGAGGCGGCTCGCGGCGAGGTCGACGGCGATGATCCGGGCCGGGCTGTAGAGACGGGCGGTGGTGATCGCGGCGAGCCCGATGGGCCCGGCTCCGACGATCACGACCGTGTCGCCCGGCTCGACGCCGCCGTTGCGGACGCCGACTTCGAAGGCGGTGGGCAGGATGTCGGCGAGCAGCAGTGCGCTCTCGTCGGCCACGCTGTCGGGGAGCCGGTACAGCGAGTTGTCGGCGAACGGGGTGCGGACGTACTCGGCCTGGGTGCCGTCGACCCGGTGGCCGAGGATCCAGCCTCCACCGCCGGTGCACTGGCCGTAGACGGCGCGTCGGCAGTAGGCGCAGCGGCCGCAGGCGGAGATGCAGGAGACCAGCACGCGGTCGCCGTCGGCCACGGTCCGTACGCCCTGGCCGGTCTCGACGACGGTGCCGACGGCTTCGTGGCCGAGGACCCGGCCGTCGGTCACTTCGGGGACGTCGCCCTTGAGGATGTGCAGGTCGGTGCCGCAGATGGTGACCGCGTCCACCCGGACGACGGCGTCCTCCGGCACCCGGACCACCGGGTCGGGCACCTCGCCCCAGATGCGACAGCCAGGTCCGTGATAGGTCAGCGCCTTCATGCCCCGATCACCTCCGTCGGCCATCGAGCAGGCGGCGTATCGCCCCCTCAGTTCCAGGGTTCCCCCGGGTGGCGATGCGTGCCATGGCTCGGCCGACTCCGGGACTGAACCGGCGCGCCCGCAGCGCACAGCACGCCACCGGTGTCCTGAGCCCGGCCGTCGCACTGCTCCCCTTCCCGGCGACCATCGAGCTGCCCCTTCAGCACGCGCCGTTGCCCGCCCGGCGGCCTCCGCCGCACCCCGCGTGGTCACGCCCGTCCGGCGGGCGTCGGCGCGTCCCGGCGGACAGGGCGCGCCGACGAGGTTCGGTCACCAATTCAATCGGTGACCGATGTACTGTGGTGCGTCCCGCGCGCGGCGGAACCACCGCGGAACCACCGCCGTGGACCGGCTCGGAGACCGCTCGCAGCCGCGCCACGGCAGGCGCCGGCGGCGGGCCCGCCCGGCGCCCGTCACTCCCGAGCGATCCCGCCCCACTACCTCCCCTTCCGATTATGTCTGATGGCGATGTAATATCAGGATGTGAGATGCCTTGGGGTAGCCTGCTGCCGTCGAGGCCCACCGACCTCCGACCCGCAGGGCACTCGCCGAGGGGGGAACGCCGATGGCGGTCCGCTCACGCCGCCCCGACACCCGACCGGCCGCACCGATGATCCGTACGCTTCTCACCGTCGAACGCCCGCGACCCGAGGCCGTCCGCAGCCATGCGGGAGCGTGGCGGTTCGCCGTGCTCACCGTCTGCTTCGGCGCCTTCATGGGCCAGCTCGACGCCAGCATCGTCACCCTCACCTACCAGGCGCTGCGCGACGAGTTCCACACCACGCTCGCCGCCGTGCAGTGGGTCTCGCTCGCCTACCTGCTCACGCTCGTGGCCCTGCTGGTACCGATCGGCCGGTTCTCGGACATGCACGGCCGCAAGCTCATGTACCTGTACGGGTTCGCCGTCTTCACCCTCGCCTCCGCCGCCTGCGGCCTGGCTCCGACTCTGGCGGCCCTGGTCGGTTTCCGCCTCGTGCAGGCCGTCGGTGCCGCGCTCATGCAGGCCAACAGCGTCGCCCTGGTCACCACCAGCGCCCCGCCGGGCAGGATGCGCGCCGCCCTCGGCATCCAGGCCGCCGGCCAGGCGATCGGCCTCGCCCTCGGACCGACCGTCGGCGGCGCCATCGTCGCCACCCTCGGCTGGCGCTGGGTTTTCTGGATCAACGTCCCGGTCGGCGTCCTCTCCCTGATCGCCGGGCACTACCTGCTGCCCCGCACCCGCGAACGCGCCCGCGTCCGTCGTACCGATGCCGCCGGCGTCGCCCTGCTGGCCGGCGCCACCACCTCCGCCCTGCTCGCCCTGTCCGTCGTCTCCGGACTCGGCACCCCGGCATGGACCGCCGCCGCCCTGGGCGCCGCCGCGGCCGTCGCGAGCTGGGCCTTCCTGCGCCGTCAGGCCCGGCACCGCGATCCGCTGATCGACCTGGACCTGCTGCGCCGTGGCCCGGTCGGATCCGGTCTGCTCGGCGGACTGTGCGGATACCTGGTGCTGTTCGGACCGCTGGTGCTCGTGCCCGTCGAACTCGCCCGCCGACAGCTCTCGTCCCTCACCGCCGGGCTGGTCCTCACCGCCCTGCCGGTCGGGTTCGCCCTGGCCGCGACCTTGGCCGAGCGTGCGCTGCCACTGGGCTGGGACGACCGCAGGCGCAGCCGAGCGGGCGCGGCGGGATGCGTCGCGGCGCTGGTCCTGCTCATCCTGCTGCCGGTCGACGCGGTGCTGCTGCCGGTGCCGCTCCTCCTGCTCGGCCTGGCGCTCGGGGTGTTCATCCCGGCCAACAACGCCGTGGTGATGCACGCGCTGCCGCGCAGCGCCGCCGGAACCGGCGGCGGCATGGTCAACATGACCCGCGGCCTGGGCACCGCCCTCGGTGTCGCCGCGGTCACCCTGGCCCTCCATCTGACCCCCGCCAGCGCCGGCTTCGTGGCGGCGTCCGCCGTCCTGCTGGTCTTCGCGGTCCTCGCGTTCACCACCGCGTCGGCCCGGCCCACTGCGGCGGAGTCCTGAGCGGGGACCGCGACTTCCAGTCCCTCCTCGACGACGCGAGCGACGCCTCCGCGAGATCGAAGCGCCGCCCGGCAGGCCGTGGTCACGGTCCAGGACCATCCGCCCCCGGTCGCAGGGCCCGTGCCTCTCGCCTAGCAACGCCCGAGCGCGCCACCGCCGTCCAACCACCGCACTGCAGCCCGTTTGCGCACCGAGTACCCCGTCCAGCGCAGCAGGGTGTCGTCAGCTCGGCCGTGGGTGCCACCTCGACCGCCGCCAGGGCGTCGGGGGTCGCGGCTCGGGGCGATCACCGGCTCGGTGCAACCGTCGGCTACGACGACCGGCTCGGCGGCGCACCGGCGCGGAAGGCCGCCTCCCGGTCACCCACGGCCGAGGACGGGCGGCCGGGCATACCCGACGTCACCGGCTCCCAGTCGCGGGGCGGACCGCGAGCAGCCACTGTGGAGGCACGGCCGCCGTGTGGGGCTCGCCTACATCTGCCGGCCCGGAGCCTCGCGACGCAGCACAGACGGACGCAGCACAGACGGAGGAGAAGGCACCATGCAGGCACGTGCCCAGATCGGCGTCACCGGGTTGGCGGTGATGGGCCGTAACCTGGCCCGGAACTTCGCCCACCACGGATACACGGTCGCCGTCCACAACCGCACACCTGCCCGTACCCGGGAGCTCATCGAGGAGTTCAACCACGAGGGGGCCTTCGTTCCCGCCGAGTCGATCGAGGAGTTCGTCGCGGCCCTGGAGCGCCCCCGCCGAATGATGATCATGGTGAAGGCCGGCGAGGCGACCGACGCCGTCATCGACGAGTTCACCCCGCTGCTCGAACCCGGCGACATGATCATCGATGGCGGGAACGCCCACTTCGCCGACACCCGCCGCCGCGAGGCCGCGCTGCGCGAGCGCGGCATCCACTTCGTCGGCACCGGTGTCTCCGGCGGCGAGGAGGGCGCCCTCAACGGCCCCTCGATCATGCCCGGCGGCTCGGTGGACGCGTACGCCGTCCTGGGGCCGATGCTGGAGACCATCAGCGCACACGTCGACGGCGAGCCGTGCTGCACCCACATCGGCTCCGACGGCGCCGGCCACTTCGTCAAGATGGTCCACAACGGCATCGAGTACGCCGACATGCAGCTCATCTCCGAGGCGTACGACCTCCTGCGCCAGGTCACCGACCACACCCCCGCCGAGATCGCGGAGATCTTCCGCGGCTGGAACGAGGGGCGCCTGGACTCCTACCTGATCGAGATCACCGCCGACATCCTCGCCCACACCGACCCGGCCACCGGGCAGCCCTTCATCGACATCGTCGCGGACGCCGCCGGCCAGAAGGGCACCGGCCGCTGGACCGTGCAGACCGCACTCGACCTCGGCTCCCCGGTCACCGCCATCGCCCAGGCCACCTTCGCCCGCGTCGCCTCCAGCCGCGGCGAACTGCGCGCCGCCTACCGCGCCATGCCCGGCGGAATCCGCCCGCCCGTGCGCCACGACGAGGCCGCCCGCTTCGTCTCGCAGGTCGAGCATGCGCTGTACGCGTCCAAGGTCATCGCCTACGACCAGGGCTGGACGATGATCAGGGACGCGGCCGCCGAGTACGGCTGGGACATCGACCTCGGCGCGGTCGCCAGGATCTGGCGCGGCGGATGCATCATCCGTGCCGCCTTCCTCGACCGGATCCGGGCCGCCCACGCCGCCAATCCGGGCCTGGTGAGCCTGCTGGCGGAGGAGACCTTCGCCGCGGAGATCGCCGACGCCCAGGTTCCCTGGCGGGAGGTCGTCGCCTCCGCCGCCCACCGCGGTGTCCCCACGCCCGCCTTCTCGGCCGCCCTGGCCTACTACGACACCCTGCGCGCCGAACGCCTGCCCGCCGCCCTCATCCAGGGCCAGCGCGACTACTTCGGTGCCCACACCTACCAACGCACCGACCGCCCGGGAACCTTCCACACCCACTGGGCGCAACCCGGCCGCCCCGAAACCGAGGTGTGACGACACGGCCGTGGTCCCGGCCACCCGGAGGCCGCCCGGACCGAGCCACCTCACCTCGGTCCCCCGCGGAGGAGACCTCCGCCGCACAGGCAGGCGGGTGCCCGCCCCGAGGCCGGGCCGACTCACCGACCACCGGGGGAACACCCGCAGCCGGCCTGGTCGTTGACGCCCGTCGACGACCAGGCCGTGTCCACTCCTCGGCCCGCCTAGCCGAGCCGGTCCGCTCGGGAGGTCGCCCGTCCGTTCACGCCGCGGCGGCGGGCCTCACCGGTCAGCACACCCGCGGCCAGGTGGACGGCCGCCAGCGAGGCCGGCAGCAGCACGGCCGCGTCGCGTACGGCACCCGCCGCGCTGCGGCGCACCCCGGCCCGGCCCAGCTCGCGCCATGCCCACAGCGAGAACGGCAGGACGACCGTCGGCGCGGTGACCACCCCCGGCGTGTAACCCCTGTGCCGGGCGCTCAGCGCCAGATGCCCGACCCCGTGCAGCCCGAAGGCGGCCAGGGCCGCCTGGAAGAAGCGCGAGCGCCCCGCTGTCCGGTCTCCGTCCGCCGAGGCCGCGAGCATGATCACTCCCATCAGCGAGATGGCCGTACGGGCCTGTGCGGGCGAGATCTCGCGCCGGAGCCACACCGGGCCGGGAACCCTCCCCCGCGCCTGGCCGCCGTACCGCCGGGACCACGGCGCCATGGTGAACCACTCCTCGGCATCGTTGACCGCCCACGCCAGCAGGAGCCCCCAGGTGACCTTCTTGCTGACCATCAGCACCCTCCCTAGATTACGTTACGAGCCGTAACGTAATATTCATCGAGTGAGCGAGGAAAGCAAGAGGGATGCGCGCCCGCGCCGCGGCCGCCCGCGCAGCACCGACGTCGACCAGGCCGTCATCGCGGCCACCGTCGAGCTGTTGATCGAGCCGGGATACGGCGTACTCACCATCGAGGCGGTCGCCTCGCGCGCGGGGGTCGGCCGTCCCGCGGTCTACCGGCGCTGGCCCACCAGGGACGACCTGGTGGTGCACGCCCTCATCCACGCGGTGCCGCCGTTGGGAGCACCGGACAGCGGCGACGCGGTGCACGATCTCAGGGAACTCGCCGTCGGGTTCGCGCTACGGCTGGCGGGCTCCCCGCTCGGACGGGCCGTCCTGGCCGTGCACGCCGAAGCGGGCCGCCGCCCCGAACTCGCCGCTCCCCTGCGGCAGCACTACCTCAATCCCCGCGACGCCTTGATCACCAAGTTGATCGAGCAGGGGATCGCCGACGGCCGGCTGAACCCGGCCCTGGCCCCCGACACCATCCGGGACCTGCTGTTCGGCCCGCTCATCTACCACTGGCTACTCACCGGGCAGCTCTCCGACGCCACCGCCGACACCCTGGCCGCGGCCGCCTGCAAGGCGATCGAGCTCCCTCCGTCCTGAGTGCGCACCGCGCCCGCACCGCCCGGGACTTGGCCCCGCCGGCCGCGCGGCAGCTCGGCAGCCGCTCCGCCCTCCCGCTCCCCCGTGGCCGGGCGGACGGCCGGAGCCGTCCGCCGTCGGGAGTTCGCGGACGTCAGGCTCCCGCCGCCAGGGACAGGCCGGTGAACAGCATCGTCGCAGCGACCAGGGCGTCCAGGACCCGCCAGGAGGAGGCCCTGCGGAAGAAGCCGGCGAGCAGTCGGGCACCGAAGCCCAGCGCGGCGAACCAGCAGAGACTGGCCAGTGCGGCACCGAGCGCGAACTGCCAGCGCAGCGTGCCGTGGGTGGCCGCGACGGCGCCGAGCAGGAGCACCGTGTCGAGGTAGACGTGCGGGTTGAGCCAGGTCATCGCGAGACAGCTGAGCACCGCGCGACGCCGGGAACTGACGGCCGGTCCGCCGCCCTCCAGGCTGGAGGCCCGCAGGGCGCGGCGCGCGGCGATCACGGCATAGCAGAGCAGGAAGGCCGCGCCCACCACGCGCACCGCCGTCAGCCCCGTCGGCCACGCCGTGACCAGTGCACCGAGTCCGGCCACGCCGCAGGCGATCAGCAGCGCGTCGGAGGCCGCGCAGATCACGACCACCGGCAGCACCGCCTCCCGGCGGACGCCCTGGCGAAGGACGAAGGCGTTCTGCGCCCCGATGGCGACGATGAGTGACATGCCGGTCCCGAATCCGGCCACGGCGGCAGTGAGCGTGTTTCCCATGGGCGCCACCGTAGGCAGCGGATTCCGCATAAGGCCAGCTAAAGATTTTTACGTATCATTAGCACCCATGAAGAGCGAGCTGCCCCATGACCTGGTCCAGACCCTGCTCGCGGTGGTCGACGAAGGCACTTTCGACGCCGCCGCCGCGGCCCTGCACGTCACGCCCTCCGCGGTGAGCCAGCGGATCAAGGCGCTGGAGCAGCGCACCGGTCGGGTGCTGCTGACCCGCACCCGACCGGTCCGGGCCACCGAGTCCGGGCAGATCGTGGTGCGCTTCGGACGTCAGCTCACCCGCCTGGAAGGCGATGCGCGTACCGCGCTCGGGATGGCCGAGGGCGGGGAGGACGGCGAGTCGTCGGGGCCCTCCTGGCTGCCGATCGCGGTCAACGCGGACTCGCTGGCGACCTGGTTCGTACCGGCGCTGGCCTCGCTCGCGCGGGACGCGCGGATCCACGTCGACCTGCGCCGCGAGGACGAGGCGCACACCACCGCCCTGCTGCGCGCGGGCGAGGTGATGGCGGCGGTCACCTCCTCGCCCGATCCGGTGGCCGGCTGTTCGGTGCGCCGGCTCGGCGCGATGGTCTACCTCCCGGTCGCCGCACCGCAGTTCGCCGCCCGCTGGCTCGACGGCGACCCGGCCCTGCTGCTGCCGGACGCCCCCGTGGTCTGCTTCGACCGTCGCGACGAGTTGCAGGACGCCTTCGCCCGGGAGCTGACCGGCGGTCAGAGCGCAAGCCTGCTGCGGCACTACGTTCCGTCCAGCGAGGGCTTCGCGGACGCGGTGACGGCCGGCCTCGGCTGGGGCCTCGTCCCGCGCGGCCAGGCCGAACCCCGGCTTCGCGCCGGTGCGCTGGTCGAGTTCCTCCCGGGCCGCACGGTCGAGGTCCCGCTCCACTGGCAGCAGTGGCGTCTCGACTCGCCCGCGCTGGCGGCCGTCGCCGCGGCGGTGGCCGCGGAAGCGGCGCTGGCGCTGGCCTAGTCGACCGCCCCACGCGGTTACGACCGGGCGGCTCGCGAGCCGGCGCGGACCGTTCCGGGGCGGGATGTTCCAGCTCGGATCGTCAACATCCCGACGGCAGCGTGGACTGTCGACGCCCCGACGCCGCCGGGAGGCCCCGGCCGGTGGTCACGGCATCCGGGTGGGCAGGCCCAGGATGGCGGGGTCGTCGGCGAGTTCCGCCAGCAGGGCGTCCAGCTTCGTCCGGTCGACCGAGGACATCAGGAAGACGTGCACGTAAGAGCGGCGGGTCGACTCGTCGCCCGGGACCATCAGCACGTCCTGCGAGGACAGCGACCACTTCGCCACCAGCTCGGGGCTGGGCTTGCGGAAGCGCACCGTGATGGCGCCCGGGGTTCGTGCCGGCCAGAGCTCGACGCCCAGTTCCTGCTCCATCTCACGCAGACGCCGTTCCAGGTAGCCGGCCAGCTCCTGGGCGCTGCGGATCCGGTCCACCTGGTCCTGGTAGGAGTGCCGGGAAAGGTGGTCCCAGATGACCAGGGGGGAGAACCCGTTCCGGGAACCGGCGAAGGTGGTGTCCGGCGCACCGGTGTAGTCCGGCTGGGACGGCGGCGAGATCTGGTACTTGACCTTCGTCATGTAGATGCCGCACGGCCACGGCGCACCGGGCCACTTGTGGCCGCTCATCGCGATCGAGGAGACCATGTCGAGGTCGCCGAACTCCCGGGTGGGCAGCGTGAGGCCGAAGTCGTACTGCGGCAGCTCCGCCTCGGGGGCCCAGCCGTAGGCCGCCGGGTCCTGGGAGGCCATCCGCATGAACGGCGCGTAGCCGGCGCCGAGGGCGCCGTCCACGTGGATCCAGAAGCCCCGGCGCAGGTCCACCAGCGGCTCACCGGTCTTCGGGTCCGTGCCGTAGACCACCTCGCGCTGGATCAGGCCGTGCTTCTCGAAGATCGGCAGCAGGCGCTCGCAGACCCCGCGGACGTCGTCGTGGGCGCCCTTGAAGGTGCTGCCGAGGTTGAGGTTGACGAAGACCGGGTGCCCGTTCGCGGCGAAGAACTCGACAAGCACCGTGAGGGCGTCGACGTCTATCTCGCCCGTACCGTCCCAGGACTGGCCCGAGGGGCCGGGGCTGGAGGGCACCTCGGTGGGCCACTCGCGGCGCCCCGTGGCGGGGTCGACCAGCGGGCACTCGTCCGGGTAGAGCTCCAGGCCGACGGCGTGGAAGGTCTCGACGCCCAGCACCCGGACCGCCTTGGCGAAGGAGTAGTGGGTGTCCTCGGAGTAGAACGCCACCGGGCGGTGGGCGTTGGGGTTGCTCCGGTCGGGGCGGGCCTTGACGTATCGCAGGGCGTCGAACGGGGCTGTCGGCGGCTGGATCAGCGCCTTGCCGCTCAGGTAGTCCCGGGCGTTCCAGAGCGCGTACATGTTGCCCTCGGTCGAGCCCATGGACAGCATGTAGCCCCAGTACGACTCGGGGTCGGCCGGGTCGTACCGCCGCTCGGCGTTCCACAGCTTCGCGTAGTAGTCGAGCACCGCGCGCTCGATGACCTTGGTGTTCGGCTTGTAGCCGCCGCTCTGGAACGGGTCGCCGAGGTTGTTGATGTTGTTCGGCATGAACCGGGCCAGATCCAGCGCGCAGCCCTGCATGTCCTGGGTGGCCTGGTAGCCGACCAGGTGCCGGCGCTTCCGGGTCAGGTACTCGTCCACCGTGTCGAGGGCGCGCAGTCGCCGGGCGTCGTCCAGGCCGCTCGCCGGGAGCTCGAAGTCGCGGTCGTCCAGGTCGGGCCCCGGGTCGACGGCGGGCGCGGCGGCGAAGGTGGCGGTCGGGCTCATGGGCACGGAACTCCGGGGTCACTGGTCGGCCGATCCGCAGCACGGGGGAACGGCGGAGGGGCGTTCGCCGCTCGCGGCAAGGATGGAACTTCTCGACGTTCTGCGAAAGGTCTCCCGAATGAAATTCGGTGCAGACGCGTGTTGTCTTGCAAATCGACGGTATCTGCGGGGATCCTGGAGGGCGTGCCGAATAATCCGCAGAACCGGCGGGCGTCCATCGACGACGTGGACCGGGCTATCATCCGCACCCTCGCCGGCAACGCCCGGGTGCCGAACAACGCGCTGGCCGAGGCGGTGGGCATCGCCCCCTCGACCTGCCTGGCCCGGGTACGCGCACTGCAGGACCGCGGGATCATCCGCGGTTTCCGCGCCGAGGTGGACCCCGCCGCGATCGGACTGCCGTTGCAGGCGATGATCTCGGTCCGGCTCCGGGCGCACACCCGGGAGCAGAACGAGAGCTTCCGGAGCGCGGCCCCCGAGCTTCCCGGCGTCCTGGCGGTGTTCCACATGGCGGGATCCGACGACTACCTGCTCCACGTCGGCGTCGCCGGCCCCGAGGCCCTGCGCGACTTCGTCGTGGACAACCTCACCACCCACCCGGCGGTGGCCCAGACCCGAACCAACCTGATCTTCGAGCAGATAGCGGGCCGCCGGTACCTGGCGTCGGGGCGGTGACCGCGAGACGAGCGAGTGGCGATCGAGACGGAGATCGCCACGGCCGGCTGGACCGTCTGGCCCCCACCGGAGCATGACACCTGCGAACTCCCCCGGCGGCCGCACCCGCTCAGCTCGGGCCGGCACACCAGCCGAGCCAGCGCCGGACGGCCACCTCGATAACGGTGCCGTCCGGCGGCAGGTCCGCGTACTGCGGGTACCTGGCGGTCAACAGGCCGACGGCGGCGGCGTGTTCGACTGCCTCAGGGTCCGGCAGCAGGCGGGCCTCGCCGTCGGCCCGGGCCCACCACAGCAGCCGCCAGTCCTCGTCCCAGTGCTCCACCAGCAGGCAGACGGCCGGGTTCGCCGCGATGTTCGCCAGCCGCTTCAGCCGCGGGGTGCGTTTGGGCTTGCGGTCGACGGCGGTCACCACCCGGTCGTCGGCGACGGCGAAGGTGACCGGGACCAGATGCGGACGGCCGTCCCGGTCCACGGTGGCCAGCACGGCGACCCTGGCAGCCGCGAAGCGCCGCCGGGCTTCTCCTGCCGTCAGTTCGGGCACGGGCCGGTCAGCGGCGCGCGGCGGCGAGCTCGGCGAACCGGTCGAGCAACGGCATGGTCTGCTCCTCGGGAACTGTCGGGAGTTGGAACAGCACTCCGGCTACATCGAGTTTCAGGAACTCGTCGACCTGCTCCTCCTGGTGTCGCGTCAGGTACACCAGCACCTGCTTCTCGGGGCCTGCCACCTCTCGCAACTCCGCGATCCGCTGGACCAGTTGTCCGGGCGACAGGCCGACCACCAGCCAGCCGACACCGTACTCAGCGATCCGCCGGAAGGTGCGCGGGCTGTTCCCGCCGACCCAGATCGGCGGGTGCGGCTGCTGCACCGGCTTGGGCCAGCAGTACGACGGTTCGATGCGCACCAGCTCTCCGTCGAAGGAGGCCACCTCCTTGGTCCACAACTCCCGCATGGCGCGCACCCGTTCGTCCAACAGCTGGCCGCGGGTGTGCGGATCGGTGCCGTGGTTGCGCATCTCCTCCAGGTTCCAGCCGGCGCCGATGCCGAAGTCGGCCCGCCCACCGGAGATCAGGTCGAGGGTGGCGACCTCCTTGGCGGTGGTGATCGGGTCGCGCTCGACCACCAGGGCGATCCCGGTGCCCAACCGCAGCCTGCTGGTGACGGCCGCGACGGCGGCCAGGGTCAGGAACGGGTCCAGCGTGCCGTAGTACATCCGTGGCAGCTCGCCGCCGGCGGGGTACGGCGTCTCCCGGCTGGCCGGGATGTGGGTGTGCTCGGCCAGGAACAGCGAGTCCAACCCGCGTTCCTCCAGCGCACGGCCGAGCGCGACCGGTGCGATGCCCTCGTCGGTGACGAACGTCGAGACCCCGAAATGCATCGGCGCCATCCTTTCAACTGGGTTCCCTCACCACCGGTACCCGCCGGGGTGGCGGTACCTCCCGGCGAAACCGAAGGCCGTACCTCCGACCCCGGACCGGGGTCGGAGGTACGGCGACAGCACTCCCGGGCCGTCCATGAACTCCCTGGCGGGACGGGCGTCCCGGCGGCCCGCCCCGCCACGACGGCCGGCGCGCCCATCAACCCGCAATCGGCAGTCTCGGCGGATCTGCCGTCCGTCGCCACCAGGCGCTCGCCCCGCGCGGCCGACCGGGTGAACCCGGAGCGGGCCACGGGCGTTCTCGCCTCTCCGCAGCCCGTCCGGAGTTCAGCTCCCGGGCCTGCCCAGGGGGAGACGGACGGTCGTCATCCTCCGCGTTCCCAGAAGCGGACCGCAGAAGACCAGCCGAAAGGCCTCCCACAGGTGCGGCGCCCCGCACCGAGCGCAACCATGGCCTCGGGCGACCGACCGCCTGTTCACCACAACACCGCGCTGGAGACGCACTACCACCCGGGCAACGCCAACGTGCCGGTGCTCAGAGTGGCCCAGTGGGCGAAGGACCACAACATGTCCGTCCTGTTCGTCACGGCCCGCACCTCCTCGTCGTCCGCCCGCCAGGAACTGACCGACGCCGGATACCCGGTGGACGCCATCTGCACGCGGCAGCACGGCGAGAGCAAGGACGGCGGCAAGGCCCGCTGCCGGGAGGAGCTCACCAACAAGGGCTACCGGATCACCGCCAACATCGGCAACCGGTCCACCGACTTCGAGGGCGGCTACTACGAGAAGGGCTTCAAGCTGCCCTCGTACAACGGTCGGCTCTCCTGAGCACCAGCCCGACGCGATCGGCCGGCCCGGTGGAGAAGGTGCCTCTCCGCCGGGCCGACCGGGCATCGGGGCGGAGGCCTGGTCCGCACCGGGGCGGACGGCCGTCACGTCGAGCGGCAGATGGTGCTGTCGCGACGGCCGGTCCCGCTCGACGAGTGGACGCGCGAGCTGGCGGCGGCCGTCACCGCCCGGGCCCGCTCCGACGCCCGCGCCCGGGCGGCGTTGGAGCGGCTGCTGCTCGGCGGGTGAGGTCCCGCGCCCGCCGGACCCTGCCGGGGAGTCGGCGGACCTGCCGCCGGTGGCAACCGACGGATCCGCCGATCCGTGCCTTCGTCCGGGTCGTCAACAGGGCGCGGTGTCCCCAAGGGTGACGGCTGTGCGTGTCGGCGTCCAACGCCCGCCAGCCGTGCCGCCGCCACCGGCACCGCGCGGGACACGGGCCGCCTTCGCCGGTCCCCATAATCGCCTGGTGATCACCTCCTACGACGAAGCGATCCGCCGGTTAACGGTCCGGCCCGGTCTCGCCCTCGCCGCCCGTCCGTTCCTGTTGTTGCCGCTGCTGCGAGCCGGATGCCTTTCGCACGTACTCAGCGTCGAGGCGGCGGATCAGGCCTGGGAGGGCCAGTTCGACGCCGAGTTCCACTCCCTGGAGAAGCTCACCCGGGTCCGTGACAACACGGTCACCTCGGCGGGGATCGACGACCTGGTGCGCCGGCTCCCCGGCTCCGACGGCGGCACCTGGCGGGGACGCGAACTCGGTCTGATCTCCTATCTGGCACTGAAGCCGCGCTGGCAGAGCGCACTGGAGGACTTGGGCGCCCGTCTGGTGCTCCCGTACTCCCCGCCCGCCGTCAGCGTCCTGTCCGACAAGATCGCGCAGCGTGAGTGGTTCCGATCGATCGGAGCGCGGACGCCGCTCGACACCGTCGTCGGCGACCTCGACCACCTGGTGCTGCGTCGCCGGTTCGGCCACAGCTACGTCGTACAGACGCCGAGGGGTTCCAACGGCCGGGGCACGCACCTCGTCACCGGAGCGGAGGACCTCGGCCGGATCGCGCCCACCGGCCCCTGGCTGGTGAGCCAGTACACCGAGGGAGTCCCGGTCAACATCCACGGGCTGGTCTCGGCGGACGACGCGGTCTCGGTACTGCGCGCCTCCGTTCAGCTGACCCGGACCGACGGCATCGGCGCACCGTTCGGCGCCTACTCCGGCTGCGACTTCGAGGCGCCCGCGCTGCTGCCGCCGCTCGCGCTCTCCCGTGCCCGTGACGTGGTGGAGCGGATCGGCAGGCAGCTCGCCGGCCTGGGATACCGGGGCCTGTTCGGCGCGGACTTCGTCCTGTGCGGGGATCAGCCGCTGCTGCTGGAGGCCAACTGCCGTATGCAGGGGTCGACCTGGCTGCTGGGCGAGCTCGAACTGGCGGAGAACGCGCTGCCCAGTTCGCTGCGGCACGTCCTGGAGCGGTACGGCCTCACCACCCGGGCCGATCCCGGCCTGGACCCGGCCGGCGGCTGCCAGCTGGTGATCCGGCACACCGGTGCTCCCGCCCGAGTCCTGGCGGCGCCGACCGGCGGCGTGCACCGGCTCAAGGACGGCCTGCTGCACCGCTGCGGCGACGGCTTCGGCCTGCTGGAATGCGGAACGGACGACTGCGTCCTGCTCCAACTGCCAAGTGCGGGCACAGTACTGCACCCCGGCGCACCACTGGCCCGCCTCGTCGCCCGCTACTCGCTGACCACACCCGACGGGAGCACTCTCCGCCCCCACGGACGCCAACTGGTGGACGCGCTGCACGCGCAGTTCACACTCGAGCCGTGCTGAGCGCGCCGCCTCCGCTGTACGTCCGCGCGGCCGTACCGGCCGACCTGGACCGACTGGCCGCGCTGCGCACCGAGGCCGCCGCCTGGATCGCCCGGCAGCACGGCTCGCGCCAGTGGTCCGATCCCTTCGACGCCACCCGCAGTCTCGTCTGGATCGAGCGGGCCGCCACCGTGGTGGCGCTGCTGGAGCCCGACGGCGAGCCGGTGGCCACCGTCACGGACCGGCCGACCGGGAGCCGCCTGCTCTGGACGCCGCAGGAACTGGCGGACCCCGCACGCTACTTCAGCCGCTTCATCGTCGACCGCCGCTACGCCGGCCGGGGCATCGGCGCACACCTGACCGACTGGGCCCGATGGCGGGCCGCAGGCGCGGGCGCCGAGCTGGTCCGCACCAACGCCTGGAGCGACAACGCGGGTCTGCACGCCTACTACCGCGCCCACGGCTGGCAGTGGGTCAGAACGGTCACCGGCAATCGCTCAGGGGCGCTCTTCGAGATGGCCGTGCGCCGGTCCCGACCACGCTGCGTCCATGAGCTGGGCGAGATCCCGCTGCTCCGGTGAACCGTGAGCTGCCACCGGCCGGGCCCGCAGTCCCTGTGCGCAACATGCGGTGCGCGGGCAGGGCCCGGGTTCCCTCCTTGCCCGCGTGTTCCCCACCGGGCGTACGCGGCCCGGACCCGCCCCCGCTGGAAGGGCGGGATCGGCGAACGCGCGGGCTGCGGCTCCGCTCCGTTCGTCACCTTCCGCCAGGGCCTGTCGGCCGGTTGAGCGGGTGCCGGGTGAAGAAGTCCCACATGACCGCGGTCGCCGAGATCGTCTGCGTCGTGTGCCCCGGGCCGCTCGGCGCCACCGCTCCGGGCCAGGTGTGGCCGCCACCGGTCACCTGGTAGTGGGTGACTTCGGTGCCCTGGGCGCACGGCGTCCAGGCGAACTCGACCACGTCCGAGCCGATGCTGCGCCGGCTCCCCGCCGGACACTGGTCCTTCTCGGTCCAGGTGCCCAACCACTGGGTGATCGAAGGGTACTGCTCACCGTGGCTGGTTCCCCCGTCGTAGTGGATGACCGGGTCAGCGGTGCCGTGGAACTCGAGCATCGGCACGGGCGGGCTCGTTCGGCAGCCTTGCGTCGTCTCCGGGTAGTAGGCGCCCGCGACGGGCGCGAAGGCGGCGATCCGGCGCGGCAGTTGGCAGGCGAGCAGGGCGGTGAAGCCACCGCCGTTCGACTTCCCGGTCGCGTAGATCCGGCCCCGGTCGACGCAGAACTGCTGCTGCGTCCGGTCGAGCAGGTCCTCGACGAACCGTACGTCGTCGGCGCCGGACGAGTAGGGCGCGCCTTCCCAGGACGTCTCGCCGTTGGTGCCGGTGGTCCCCTCGGGATACAGCACGATGGCGTCCAGGGCCGACAGATCGCTGTACGACTCGATCTGCGTGTCGCTCTCACCGGAACCGTGGAAGGCCAGGATCAGCGGTGTCAGTTCGGTGTTCCGGTAGCTGGCGGGCACGTGGACGAGGTAGCTCCGCTGTTGCCCGCCGGACGTCAGCGTCTGTGTCGCGGTCTCACCCGGAGCGACGGGCGGCGGGGTCAGACAGCCGGCCGGGGTGGGGGAAGCCGTCTGATCGACGGCTGTTCCCGGTTGAGGCACGCCGGCGGCCGCACCGCAACAGGCGAGGCTCAGGAGCGCGGCGAGGACAGGGATTCGCAACATGGTCGGCACCTCCGTCGGTGGACTGGTCGGTACGGGTCAGTGGGCATCACCCGCAACAGCATCCACCCGCGCCCCGGAGCAGGCGACCTGTTGCCCGACCCGCGCTCAGTGCGTGTCAGGCACGGGCCGGGCCTCCCGACAGGACGCGGCCGGCCCGGAGGCGGACCGTCGCCGCCGAGAGCACTTGCGGGACCGGCAGGCCGCGGAAGCGGAAGCCGCCCTGGCCTCGGTCAGCCCCCTGAGCCGGGAAGCCGGGTCACGCTGCCGTGGCCCGGCCCCCGTCGGAACCGGCCGTGCCGGTCACGGTGCAGCGGTGGCAGGTGCCACACCGCTCGGCCTATGGTGAGAAGGCGTTTCCAGTCGGGTTTCCTTCACACCGGCCGGCCGACGCGCCTGCCCTCGGGCCGGTGCGGAGCGGCCATCGGACAGCTGCCCGCTTCGGCCGCCCGTCCGTACCCTGCTCGTGACGACTGGGGAGGGGTGTGGCCATGGCCGCGGTCTCCCGGAAGCCGGTTCCACAACCGGTGCTGTCCCCGCTGACGGCGGCAGCGGTCTTTCTGGTGGTGACGGTCGATCCCGGCGGCGAGCCGGTCGTACGGGAGCTGTTTCCCGACCTTTCCGGGTTGCAGCGGGCCGTCGGCTTCCGGGCGCCGAACGGGACGCTGAGCTGTGTCACCGGCATCGGGTCACAGGTCTGGGAGCGCCTGTTCGGTGCGCCACGCCCGGCGGAGCTACACCCGTTCCGCGAACTGGCAGGGCCACGGCACCTCGCGGTGTCGACCCCCGGTGACCTGCTGTTCCACATCCGGGCCGCGCGGATGGACCTCTGCTTCGCGCTGGCCTCCCTTCTCATGGACCGGCTCCGCGGTGCTGTCACGGTGCGCGACGAGGTGCACGGGTTCAGGTACTTCGACGAGCGTGACCTCCTGGGCTTCGTCGACGGGACGGAGAACCCGGTGGAGGAGGCCGCCCGTACGGCGGTCCTGGTCGGCGACGAGGACCCGGAGTTCGCCGGTGGAAGCTATGTGATCGTGCAGAAGTACCTGCACGATCTCGCGGGCTGGGACGCCCTCCCGACCGAGGCGCAGGAGTTGGTGATCGGGCGTCGGAAACTGTCCGACATCGAGCTGAGCGACGAGATCAAGCCGCCCGACTCACACGTCGCGCTGAACACGCTCGTCGATCCCGACGGGACGAAGCACGAGATCCTGCGCGACAACATGCCCTTCGGCAGCGTGGGAGAGGGAGAGTTCGGCACGTACTTCATCGGGTACGCCCGAACCCCGGCAGTGACCGAGACGATGCTGACGCGCATGTTCCTGGGCAACCCGCCGGCCTCCCACGACCGGATCCTGGACTTCTCCACCGCGGTCACCGGGTCCCTGTTCTTCGTGCCCACGACCGACTTCCTCGACGACCTTCCCGATCCGCCCGGCGCGAGCCGCACGGAGTCGGCGGCGGACCCGGCACCCGATGTCCGGTCGCCGACCGCCGACGAGTCCCTGGGGATCGGCGATATGAAGAGGTATCGTCAATGAACAATCTGCACCGTGAACTTGCGCCCATCTCCGCGGTCGCCTGGGCCGACCTGGAGAACGAGGCGCGACGCACCTTCGAGCGCCATGTGGCCGCCCGCCGGATCGCGGACGTCTCCGCGCCCGGCGGCCTTCGACTGGCCGGGGTGGGCACCGGACACCTGGAGGCGGTCGACCCTCCGGCCGACGGGATCATCGCCCACACCCGCCACTTCCAGCCGATGGTGGAACTACGCGTTCCGTTCACCGTCGATCGCCGGCAGGTCGACGACGTCGCACGCGGAGCCGAGGACGCCGACTGGCAGCCGGTGAAGGACGCCGCCCGCCGGATGGCCTTCGCCGAGGACCGCACGGTGTTCGAAGGATATGCGGCTGCGGGCATCGCCGGAATGCGCGAGAGCTCGTCGAACCCCGCCCTGAGCCTGCCGGTTGAGGTACGTGACTACCCGAACACCATCAGCCGGGCGGTCACCGCACTGCGGCTGGCCGGAGTGGGCGAACCCTACACGCTGGCGCTGAGCGCCGACGCGTACACCGCCGTCAGCGAGACCTCTGACTACGGGTACCCGGTCATCAAGCACATCGCCCGGCTCCTGGACGGCGAGATCGTCTGGGCGCCGGCCATCGGCGGTGCCTTTCTGCTGTCCACCCGGGGCGGCGACTTCGAACTGTACATCGGCCAGGACGTTTCGATCGGCTACCAGTCGCACGACGAGAGGACCGTCCGACTCTACGTCGAGGAGACGCTGACATTCCTGGTCCACACGGCCGAGGCCGTGGTGTCCCTGACGGCGGGACCGCGGTAGCCGACCACGATGCGCCCGGCGGCCTTCGCGCTCCGCCGGGCCGCGGTGCCTGAGAGGCAGTCATAATCCGTCGTCAGTTGAGGGCTTTTTTCGGGTCTCGTGCAGCCCCACTGGTGTCACGGGCGAACTGCACGGCGGGGCCTGCTTCTCCCCTCGCCCATGCCTGTTTCAACTCCCTTGATCAGCCGCACCCGTGCAACCCCGGGAGCTCCGGCGGCGGTCCTGATGGGATTCAGATAGCCACCGGCCCTCGGCTCGGAATCATCTGCCGGTCCGGTCGGATGGCCTGTGGTCGGATGGCCTGTGGTCGGATGGCCCGTGGTCGGATGGCCCGTGGTCGTTCTGCGTGGCGGGAGGTGACGGTGCCGCACCGGGCCGGGCGGCCACCCAGGACGAGACCATCGCACCGGTGAAGCCCACCGTCACGCAGACGAGCGCCGCCAGGGCGGAGAAGGGGCTTTCGGCGGCATCCTCGCCACCGGTGGTCAGGACGTGCGCCATGTCGCGGCCGTTGTCGGCCAGCCAGGCCAGTCCCACCGCGGATGCCACCGACATCAGCAGTGACCCCAGCCGCAGCAGGCCCGGCGGCACGTCCCACGCACGGCGGCCGATCAGGAGGCTGAACACTCCCAGGCACCAGATGCCGTAAGCGGTGAACAGCACGATGTACCCGACCAGGATCAGCCGGCCCGTGCCCTGCACCGTCACCTCGTCCCCGACCCGGGTGGCGCCGGCGGAGAGGTAGGCGACGATCTCCAGCACCACCGTGACGCCGAGCAGCACGCTCTGGCGCCGTAGTCCGGTCCGCGCCCGCCCAGGGGCGTTCAGGGAGTGCGCCATCATCGCCAGCGAGCCCGCCGCGACCAGCTTCAACTGGTCGCCGATCAGCGTGAGCAGGTCGGGCAGGGGACCTAAGTGACGGACCGCCGTTGCCGTCGCCGGGGCCGTGACCGCCATCGCCGTACCTATGCTCAGGCCGAAGGCAGAGGCGAAGCGCATCGCGGGATCTTTTCGGCGGTGGCGGTCGAGCCGGGCTTTCAACACGGTTCCGGTGATGGCGAGTCCGCAGGCGAGATAAGCGGCCACGTTCGCCAGCCGATCACCCATGCCGAGTGCTGCCTGGTCGAGACGCACGACCGGGCGCCGTCCGCCGTTGGTGCGGCTCCGTCGTGTCGGCAGCGATGGACCGGTATCGCTCCGAGCCCGTCTGGCCCACTTTCCCTCCCCAGCTTTTCGGTCACGCTCGCGTGATCCTAGATGCCAGGGAGGAGGGGCGAAACCCCGTGATCATCGAGGTCGCTTCGGAGGCGAACTCCCGGTGGTCGACCGGCCCCGCCGGGGCGGGGCCGGTCTGGGTCGAGCCGCGCGCGAGAGACCCCCTGACGGCCCCATGGACAGTCAGGGGGTCTTGTGGCTCCGCGGATCTCACCGTTTCACGGTGTCCGCGTCACCGTCGGATTCCGCTGATGATCAGCCGGCCGGTGGGGGTGGCAGGCGGCAGGGTCGTCAGCTCAGGGCCCCGCCGTAGTTGGGGAGCTCGAAGCCCTTCTCGTAGTGGCCGCCCTTGAAGTCGGTGTCGTTGTTACCGATGTTGGCGACGAGGGTGTAGCCCTGCTTCTCGAAGGACTCGCGGCACGAGAGCTTGACGTCGGCCTTGCCGGCGCTGCTCTTGGTCTTCATGCACAGGCCGTCGACGGTGTACCCGGCGTTGTGGAGCTCCATGGTGGTGGACCGGCGGGAGCTGTCGCTGCGGTAGGTGGCGAACAGGATCGCCGCACCGTGCTGGTGAGCGTACTGGGTGACGGCCAGGACGGGCTTGACGGGCTTTCCGGGGTCGTAGTGGCTGGCGAGGGACGTGTTGTCGATGTCGAGGACCAGCGCCAGGTGGTCACCGGGCTTGCTCCCGGCCAGCCGCTGCTGGACGTAGCTCATGAGGGGCTTGGCGACGGCGTTGACGTCGGACTCCCACTGGCTCTTGCCGGGCAGGCCGGAGGACGCCTGGGCAGCGGGGGCGAGGACGGTGGCGAACACGCCGGTGCCGGCGATCAGACCGATGGCGAGCTTCTTGAGCATTGCTTGTCTCCTGTGGGGAAAGCGGACCGTGGCTCGAGGCTGGGGTTCCTCTGGTGTGCCGGGGGCAGCGGCAGGTCCGGAAGACGAACGCCCCGGGCCCAGGGCCAGCAGGGCCGCGGCCGCGATGGCCGCGACGACCGGTCTCCGGGCCCTCGGTGCTGGCGAGTTGGGTATGACGGGCATGAAGTCTCCTTGTCGTAGGGGCGCTTCGGCGGGCGGCGGCCACAGCCGGCCGGCTGCCGGGGGGATCCGGAGGGAACCCGCCGGGATCTGGCCACCGAGCGTTCCCTGAGCTGGGACTGACGTCAACGGAACTTCGGAAGCGGCGGGTTGTCTGGCAACGCGACAACCGCTGACCCACCCTCCGACCTGCGGCGACGCGGTCGAGCGCCCCGTGTGCCGGACAATTCTGTGGATTCGCCAGAAGCAGCTGGGCCGGACGGTGACGGCCGCCACGCAGCAGGCGAATCCGCAGAGTTGGAGCCGGTGCCGCCCTGCCCTCCGTGCGACGTTCCGGGTACCGCGACGGTCCGGCGGCTCTCGGTGTCCACAGAGTCGGACCGTGCTCTGCCTGTGAGCCGCCACCCGCCCCGACCGGGTTGACCGTCCTGCCGCCGCTGAGGCACGGCCTCCGCCCGCATCTGCGCCCCGCCCCCGGCCGGTGCTGACGTCCTCTCCCCCACGAAGGCCGCCCTGTCACCCGTGTACCGACGGCGGCGCCCCGACGCCACAGCTGCGGGCGACGCTCGCCGCCGCCGTCATCCGATGGTCCGGGCACCTGCTCCGGCCGGCCGCACCGCTCAGCCCAGTGCTCGATAGCGGCGTTGCGGCCGGCCCCGTTGCCCGTAGCGCAGCTCCACCTCGGCAACGCCGCTCTGGACCAGGTGTTCCAGATAGCGGCCCGCGGTGGGCCGGCTGACGCCGAGTCTGTCGGCCAGTTCGGCGGCCGACAGGTCGGGGCCGCTCCGCAGGGTCTCCCGGACCGCGTCCAGGGTCGGCTCGCTCAGTCCCTTGGGCAACTGCTCCGCGGGGGCGTGCAGGGTGCCGAAGAGCCGGTCGATCTGCGGCTGCGAGACCAGCCCCTCCACGGCCAGATCCCGTTGGAGGGCCTGGTACCGGCGCAACAGCTGGCTCAGCGCCGCCAGCCGTACCGGTTTCACCAGATAGTGAAGGGCTCCGCTGCGGATGGCGGCCCGGACGGCGTACAGGTCGGATCTGCTGGTCACCACGATCACGTCGGTGCCGGTGCAGCCGCCGCGCAGCTCCGCGGCGAGTTCGAGACCGTTGCCGTCCGGAAGACTGATGTCGATCAGGGCCAGCTGCGGTCGGCGCTGCGCGGCCACCGCCCGGGCAGCCGTCACCGAGGCGGCGACGCCCACCACGGTGAAGCCGGGCACATGCGCGACGAAGCGGGTCAGGGCAGCAGAAGCCACCGGATCGTCCTCGACGATAAGAGTCGCGATCAAGTCCGCCCCGCTCCTGCTGAACATCTGCACCACGCATGCCCGACCTCGGCCGGTCAGCGGCTGGCAGGTCCATGTCCGCCGGCCCTGGCCCGCTCCGCATCGGCCCACCATAATGCTGCGACACCGGATGGGGCGCGTCCCGGCCGGTTGGCGAGAGGTGCGGATGGAGAGACGAACCGGTCGCCTGGCCATGCTGCTGGGCCCCCGGCGGCCGGTGCTGAGCCTGGCGGCGCTGTACGTGGCGTTCGGGCTGCTGCCCCTGCTGACGCTGGCCCAGTTCTGCCTGTCGTCGGCACAGGACGCGGTACGGCACCAGGTCAGCACGGGGCTCACCACCACCGCGACCACCAGCGCCGTGGCCACCGCTGACCGGTTGTCAGCACTCGGCGATCTGGTCACCGCTTCGGCGAACGACCCGGCACTGGCCGCGTACCTGTCCGACCCGAGGCACATCGCCGAGGGCGAGTCGCCGATGCAGGAGGTCACGCAGCTGCGCAGTTCCCAGCCGGGGGTGGCCGAAGTGCTGCTGTGCGACCGCGACGGTCTTCCGCTGGCCGACTCGGCGGACCTGGGCTACCTGCGCGATCCGACCGCGACCGACTGGTTCCGGGCCGAGGTGGCGAGTCCGCGCACCTATCTGTCCGCAGGATACGCGCCGGCGGTGCAGGGCGCCGGGCGGGCGGTGGTGATCGCCGCACCCGTGCGCGACCGGACGGGCCGGCCCGGCGGCGTGCTCGCCGCCGCATATCGTCTGGACGCGCTGCAGACCTTCACCGACCAGATCGCCGCGGCACAGGGCATCGGCCTGGTGATCACCGACCAGACGGGCGCGCCCGTCGCGTCGTCGGCGTCCGACCGGCCGTCCGCCCGGTCCTCGGACGGTCACGGCCGGGTCCTGACCGCGACCCGGCCGGTGCCCGGCTTCGGCTGGATCGCGACCGCGACGGTGCCCGAGAGCCAGGCCCTCGCCCCGCTGCTCGCGCTGCGCTCAGCCGTGGTCGGCGCGGTCCTGCTGCTCGGCACGGTCCTGCTGATCGGCCTGGCCGCCCAGGTCAGGCTGGCCTGGGCGCGCAGCCGGGCCGAGGACGCCCTGCAGGCGGCCCGGGACGAGGCACTGCTGCTCTCCGAGCGGAAGTCCACCCTCCTGGCGGAGGTGAGCCACGAGATCAGGACCCCGATGAACGGCATCGTCGGCATGACGGGGCTGCTGGAGGCCACCGGACTGGACGAGCTCCAACGCCGCTATACCGCCGCCACCCGGAGCTCGGCCGCGGCCCTGCTCACCATCGTGGACGACCTGCTGGACCTGTCCAGGATCGAGGCGGGCAGGCTGATGCTTCGTCATATCTCCTTCGATCCCCGGTGGTTGTGCGCCGAGGTGCTCGACCTGATGGCACCGCAGGCGGCGGAGCAGGGGCTCCGGCTGGACGCGAAGATTGCGCCCGAGGTCCCGGACCGGCTGGCCGGCGATTCCGGGCGGATCAGGCAGGTGCTGGTCAACCTGGTGGGCAACGCCGTGAAGTACGCTCCGCTCGGGCGGGTGGACGTGCTGGTCGATCTGGTCGCCGACGCGGCCGGGCCGGGTGGGTACGTGGTGCGGTTCGGGGTCCGCGACACCGGGGACGGGCTGACGCCGGACCAGCAGGAGCGGATCTTCGACCACTACACGCGGTACGCCGGATCGGGCCAGGCGGTGGAGGGCGCGGGACTGGGGCTGGCCATCAGCAGGGAGTTGGTCGCCGCCATGGGCGGGCGCATGGGCGTGGAGAGCACGCCCGGGCGGGGCAGCCGCTTCTGGTTCACGCTCGGGCTGGCGCCGGCCCCCGGGCCTGGCGAGGCCGGGTTGCCGCCCTTCCTGGATGCGGTGGGCAGGGCCGTCCTGGTCGCCGATGACGACGAGGTCTGCCGACAGGTGGCCCGGGACGTGCTGGAGGGTGCCGGCTTCACCGTGGACCTCGTACCGGACGGCGAGCAGGCGGTGGCCGCCACCCGGAGGGCGGAGTACGGCCTGGTGCTGATGGACCTGCGGATGCCGGGGCTGGACGGGCTCGCCGCCGCCCGGGCGATCCGCGCCGGGCGGCACCACGCCTCACCGCCCGTGGTCGCCGTGACCGGGGAACGCGAACCGGCGGTGCTCAAGGCCTGCCGGGAGGCCGGCATCCAGGCGGTGGTGGGCAAGCCGGTCGACTGGCCAGCGCTGGTCGCTGCGCTCCGAGGCACCGGCGCCTCGGAGCGCGGCGACCGGACACCGGTCACCGCTGCGACGGCCGGCGGTGCGCCGTTCCTGGATCCGCCACCGGCCGGGCGGATCGAATGGGACAGCGAGGTGGTGGCCGATCTGGCGGAGTGCGGGGCCTTTCCAGCCGCGGCAGAGGCGTTCGGCATCACCGCCCCCGGACTCGCGCAGGCGGTGGCCTCCGCCGTCCGGGCAGCGGACCTGCCCGCCCTGGGTGCCGCGGCGCACCGGTTGGCAGGGGCTGCAGCTACCATCGGCGCCCGCTCGCTGGCGGCCCGGTGCCGTCGGATCGAGCGGCTGGCCGAGACGGGCGGCCCACCACCCCCGGGGACGGCCACGGGCCTGGCCGATGAGGTGGCGGCAGCGATCGTCGAGCTCAGCTCCCTGCACTCATCGGCAGGTTCGGTCTGACCAGCCGATCCGCGGAGGTGCCGTCCCATTCCCAGTACAGCCCGTGCACCCCGGGGGCGACGTCGGGGACGACCAGGCACGCCTGACCCGTGGAGGAGATCCGCACCTCCTGGAGCGTCCGGGCCGGCGCGTCGTGGTGCGGCCGCCAGGCCGCGGTGCAGCCGGCCGGCAGCATGCCGGCGTCGAAGTTCACCCGCAGCGCCAGGTTTCGGCCGGGGACGCCCACCTTCCGTTCGTACTCCGTGGCGACGTGCGAGGACGGGTACGCATAGCTGTACTCGACGATCGTGCTGCCGCCCGGCGGTATCGGGAGGTCGAAGAGCAACTCGGCGGCAGTGACGCCGTGTTCGCGGTCGATGCGGCGCCGGCCGAGTCGGCAGCCGACCAGCCCGAACAGATCGGCGTCGGCCGACGTCTGCGGCCCGGCCCGGGTGACCAGGACCAGCCGGTCCGCGCCCCGGTCGAGCGCTCGCACGATCTGCAGGACGTCGACCCGGCGCTCCTCGCGCTCGGGTCCGATGTGTACGTCGATGCGCGTGTGGAGAGTCTCCACCCGCGTGTTGGCCCGCGGGTCGAGGTCGGCGAGGACCCGCTCGACGGCCTGATCGCCGAAGGTCCGGCGGTGGTCCAGCGAGCCCGGGATATGGTCGATCCACCGGCCGCGCGGCCGGCGCGGGCCGAGCAGCACGATCAACGAGTGGCGCTCCAGCTCCAGGACCTCCTCCAACGCGCGTACGGCGTCCAGCGAGGCAGCCCGCTCGGGTCTGCTCCGGCCGCGCTGCCAGTAACTGAGGCTGGACACGCTCACCTGGATCCCGCGGCGGGCCAACCGCCGCTGGATGGCCTCCAGGCTCAGGCCCTGCTCGCGGATCGCCGTCCGCAGCGCTAGGTCGAAGGGGCCGGAGCGGAGCACCTGGGCGAGCTCCGTCCCCATGACCGTACCGGCCCTGCTCAAGGATTGATTGCGCATCCTGCACCTGCTCCCACCGGGACCGCACCGTGTCGGCAGTCGCTCCGAGCTGCGGAATCTACCGGGCGAACCCGCTGAGATCAGATATCTGTGCATATTTATCACCGTCGGCACCGGCCCACTCGGGTGCGGCCACGGCGCCGGGGCCCGGCGGAAGGGCCGGTCCCTCGAGGACCACCAACACGTCGCGTCGATCTGCCGGATTCCGGCCGTACCAGCCCGTGTTGCAGGGCTGCCTCCTACGCGGCGTCGGTGGCGCACCAGCTGACCGGGAGGGTGAGCGGTGACTTGCTCGGGGATTCGTCGTCCCAGGTGGGGTGGTGGCCGTCGGGCACGCGCAGGTCCGGGAAGCGGTCCAGCAGCGCCTGGAGTCCCACGGTCAGCTGGGCCCGGGCCAGGTGCGCGCCGATGCAGTTGTGCGCGCCCCGGCCGAAGGTGAGGTGCGGGTTGTCCGCTCGGCACAGGTCGAGCCGGTCGGCGTCGGCGAACACCCGCTCGTCCCGGTTGGCGGAGGCGAGGACGGGCAGTACGGCGTCGCCCGCGCGGATCCTCCTCCCGTGCAACTCGATGTCCTCGACGGCCTGGAGGACCACGACACCGTTCATCACCGGTATGAACCGCAGGAGTTCCTCCACCGCGCCGGGCATCACGCCGCGGTCGTCACGCAGTCGGGCGTACTGGCCGGGCACGGTCAGCAGCGCCACCACGGCGTCCCCCAGGAACATGGTGCTCGTCCGGTAGCCGGCGACCAGCATCGAGAGTCCGAAGTTCACCACGCTCTCCCCGTCCAGGCTGCCGCGCCCGCACGCGTGGACCAGCTCGGTGAGGATGTCGTCGGCCCGCTCGCGCCGCTTGCGATCGAGCAACGACGCGATGTAATCGCGCAGTTGGGCGGTGACCTGGCGGCCCTCGTCCAGGGTGAGAATCGCCCCGAGGGCGGCGTCCGCCCTGGGCAGGAAGTACTCGCGGTCCTCGTAGGGGATGCCCACCAGCTCACACATGGCCAGCAGCGGAAAGGGCTCCAGGAAGCCGCCGACCAGGTCACCGGGCTGCCCGCCGGCCACGAACTCGTCCAGCAGCCGGTCGGCCGACCGGCGCAGCCGCGGCAGCCGGCGCCGGATGGACCGGACGCTGAACGGCTCGGCCAGGGCCCGGCGCAGGGCCGCGTGCCGGGGGCCGTCCAGTTCCATCATCGTGATCAGGCCCGGCTCGTCGTCGGCGGCCCGGTCGTGCCGGGGCGGCCAGTCGTTGATGGTCGGCCTGATCAGCCGGGGGTCCGCGATCAGGTCCCGGACGTCCTCGTAGCGGGTGGCGTACCAGGCGGTGGCGCCGGCCGGCAGCCGGACCTGCGCCAGCGGGCACTGGCGGCGCAGCCACCCGTACTGCTCGGGCGGCCCCATGGTGCCCGGCGGCGGGAGGGGCAGGTCGATGACGGGCCACTCGATGGCGGGTTCCGGCGGTGTGCTGCTCACTGGCTGGCTCCCCTGGTCGGGTGCGAGGTGGCCGGGTCGGCCTCACCAGCTGACCGGGAGGGTCAGCGGTGACTTGGTCACGGATTCGTCGTCCCAGGTGGGTTCCCGTCCTTCGGCCAGGTGCAGTCGCGGGAAGAAGTCGAGCAACGCCTCCAGACCGACGGTCAGTTCGGCGCGTGCCAGATGGGCGCCCAGGCAGTTGTGGGTCCCCCGGCCGAAGGCGAGATGGCCCCCGTGGCCCGTGATCGCGCCGGTCCGGCTCAGGTCGAGCCGGTCGGCGTCGGCGAAGACCCGCTCGTCCCGGTTGGCGGAGGCCGGCACGGGGATGACTGCGTCGCCCTTGCCGATCGTCCGCCCGTGCAACTCGATGTCCTCGGTCGCCAGGAGGACCACGGTGCCGTTCATCACCGGCATGTAGCGCAGGAACTCCTCCACCGCGCCGGGCATCGACTCCCGGTCGTCGCGCAGGTGGGCCCACAGGTCCGGCCGCTCCAGCAGGGTGTGCACCGAGTCGGCCAGGAAGAAGCTGCTGATGCCGAAGCCGACGGTGAGCATGGACAGCCCGAACGCCATCACGTCGTCGTGGGTCAGCGCTCCGTCGTCGCACTGGCGGACCAGCTGCGTCAGGACGTCGTCGCCGGGCCGGTTCCGCTTGCGGGCGATCAGTTCGCCCACGTACCCGCGCAGCAGATCGGTGACCCGGCGCCCCTCCTGCGAGGTCACCATCCCGCCGAGGGCCGCTTCCAGCACCGGCAGGAACCAGTCCCGGTCCTCGAAGGGGATACCCACCAGGTCGCACAGCACCAGCAGGGGGAAGGGGTCGGTGAAGCCGGCGACCAGATCGCCGGGTGGGCCGTCCTCATGGAATTCCCGCAGGAGTCGTTCGGCGAGCCGGCGGATGCGCGGCAGGTGGTCCCGCACGGCCCGGGAGCTGAACGGGTGGGCCAGGGCCCGGCGCAGGGCCGCGTGCCGGGGGCCGTCGAGTTCGGCGATCGTGACCAGGCGCGGCCCGTCGTCCGCGGGCTGCCCGGGGCGCGACGGCCAGTCGTTGATGGTCGGCCTGATCAGCCGGGGGTCCGCGAGCAGCATCCGGACGTCCTCGTACCGGGTGGCGTACCAGGCGGTCGCGTCCATCGGCATCCTGACCCTCGCCAGTGGGCAGTTCTCGCGCAGCCGCGCGGCCTCCGCGGGCGGCCCCATGGTGCCCGGCGGCGGGAGCGGGAAGTCCAGGACGTCCGGCTCGGGTCCGCTTCCCCGCGCACCGGGTGACTGTGCGGTCATGCGCGCTCCCCTTCCCGGCTGCTCCGGCTACGGGCGCTCGATGTAGCCGGTGGCGTAGAAGTACTCCAGGTAGCGGTCCAGCAGTTCCGCGTCGACCGGAGGACAGCGCAGGCCCGAAGCGGCCAGGTCACGTTCGACGTTGGCCCGCCCCACGGTCGGGAAGGTGCCTTCGAAGTACATCTCCTTGACGGACATGTCGGCCTGCCTGCAGCGGTCCACGCACAGCGAGACGAACGGGGCCGTGGGGCTCGTGGGGTGCTGTGCGACATGGCGGACGAGTTCGCCCACCCACTCCTCGTAGGGGAGCCGGCGGATCCGGTGGCCCGCGGCGTCCATCCGGTCGAGCATGTCGCACAGGCTCGCCGGGCGGGGATTGGTCAGGTGGTAGGTCCGGCGCGTGGTGCGGTGCGTGGTGGCGATGTGCACCAGGGCGTCGGCCAGGTAGTCCACCGGGACGAAGTCCAGCGGCAGCGGGATGTCGGGGGCCAGCCCCGTCTCGCTGATCGTCTTGAACAGCGAGCAGATCGCGGTGTCGGTGTTGCAGGCGCCGGTCCGCCGCTCCCCGGTGATCTCGTACGGCCGGTAGACCGCCGCCGGCAGGCCCTGGCCCGCGGCGGCGCGCAGCACCTCTTCGGCGACCCACTTGCTCTCGGCGTAGCCCATGGTGAGGCAGTCGGCGTGGTCGAGCGGCAGGTCCTCGTCGACGTGCCGCACGCCGGCGGTCCCGAAGCCGGCCAGCACCGCGATGGTGGAGAGGAAGTGCACCGGCACCCGGCGTCCGGCCGCCAGCCGTACCAGTTCCCTGGTGCCCTCCACGTTGGCGCGGCGCAGCGCATCGTACGGATAGAGGAAGTTGACCTGCGCGGCCGCGTGGACCACCAGGTCGAGGGTGTCGGCGAGTTCCTCGGCATGGCTCGGTTCCAGACCGAGGCCGGGCTCGGCGAGGTCGGCGGGGAAGCACACGGTGCGATCGGCGGTTTCGGCGGTGGCCAGGCCGAAGCGGGCCAGGTTCCGCGTCACCTTCTGCCGGGCGTGGGCGCGGTCCCGGCTGCGCACCGGGCAGTGCACCCGGGCGTCGGTTCGGCGCAGCAGCCCGAGCAGCAGGAAGGCGCCGACGAATCCGGAGGCGCCGGTGAGCAGCACCTCCCCGGGGTGCCGCCAGTCCGGGTCCGGTCCGCGCTGCGGCGGGAGGGTGAAGCCCAGCCGCGCTTCGGCTCGGAAGTCCACCGGGCGCGTGTCGGCTCCCTCGCCGCCGTGCCGGTCCTTGACGGTGGCGACGGCCGCGGTGAACTCCTCCAGCGTGGGGTGGCGCAGCAGGCTGTGGACCAGGGTGCGGCCGTACCTGGCGTCGAGGTCGAAGGCGGTCAGCGTACGGGTGACGACCTCGGCTGCCAGCAGGGAGTCACCGCCGATGTCGAAGAAGCCGTCTCCCGGTGCCGGGTGCACGCCCAGCACCAGCTGCCAGACCCTCGCCAGGGTGTCCTGCGGACCGGGACCGGGGCCGTCCACCGCGACCGGGGTGGCGGCCGGCCCGGTCGCCGCCAGCCTGCGCAGCCGGTGGCGGTCGACCTTGCCCCCCGCGGTCACCGGGAACCGCGCGACCTCGACCAGCCGCGCGGGCACCGCGGCTGCGGGCAGCCAGCCTGCGAGGGAGCCGCGGATGCGGTCCAGGGGCAGCGCCTGGCCGGGGCGGGCCGGCGTCACGTATCCGATCAGGGCGTCGCCGTCACGTTCGACGACGGCCTCGCCCACCGCGTCGTCCGCCCGCAGCCGCGTCTCCACCTCGTCCGGCTCGATGCGGTGCCCGCGCAGTTTGATCTGCCGGTCCATCCGGGCCCGGTACTCCAGTGCGCCGTCCGCGCGCCGGACCACCCGGTCACCGGTGCGGTAGAGCCGCGCGCCGGGCTCGACGAGGTCGTCGACGAAGCGCTCGGCGGTCAGCTCGGGGTCGCCGAGGTACCCGAGTGCGAGCCCGTCTCCGCCGACGAGGAGTTCACCCTCCTCGCCCACGCCTGCGGGCGTGCCGTCCGCGCGCAGCACGCGGCAGGTGGAGTTCTCCAACGGGTGGCCGATCGGCACGGCCGTCACCTCGGGAGCCAGGTCGTGCACCAGGTGTGCGGTCGAGACCACGCTGTTCTCGGTCGGACCGTAGAAGTTGACCACGGTGGTGTCCGGACAGGCCTCCAGTATCGCGCGGGCCAGCTCCGCGTCCATCGCCTCACCGCCGGCGGAGACGAACCGCAGCGACCGCAGTGCCGACGGCCTGGTGCGCGCGATGTGGTGGAACACTCCGGTGGTGAGGTAGGCGATGCCGACCCGCTCGGAGAGCAGCAGTGACTCCAGCGCGGCCGGTGACAGCAGTTCCTCCTGCTCGGCGATCACGATGCAGGCGCCGGCCAGCAGCGCGGGCCAGATCTCGATCGAGGAGGCGTCCGAGGAGAGGCCGTAGGCGTGCAGCACCCGCTCACCGGGCCGCGGCCGCTGCCCGACCAGGTCGGAGGCGGCCAGCCGGACGACGCCGCGGTGCGGGATCGCCACCGGTTTGGGGCGGCCGGTCGAGCCGGAGGTGAACATCACGTAGGCGCAGTCCACTGGGTGTACCCGGGCCTGCGGTACCGCGACCGGCGCGGTCGCCGCGAGGCCGCCCAGGTCGATGCGGGTGCGCACGCGCCGGATGCGGCGGGTGCTGCCGGGCAGCGTGACGACGGTGTGCACGCCGGCGTCCTCGGCCATCGCCTGCAGGCGCGCGGGCGGTGAGGTGTCGTCGAGCGGAACGTACGCCGCGCCGGTCTTGAGGATGCCCAGGAAGGCGACCAGTGCTTCCGGCGACCGGCTTCCGCACACGCCGACCTTGTCACCGTGCCGCACACCGGAGTCGTGCAGCCGGGCGGCCAGCGTGTCGGAGCGGATTCTGAGTTCGCCGTAGCTGATGCTGCGACCGTGCCGCACGGAGGCGGTGTCCTGCGGGCGGTGCGCCGCCCGGGCATCGAACAGCTCGTGTAGACAGCGATCGCGTGGATAGCACCCCGTCCCGGTCTGCTCGGCCGCCGCCTGATGCGTCAATGTCTGAGTGTCCATCGGAAGATCACGCTCTCTGCCGCGCATGGACCACGTGGCACGGGAAGCTACTGTTCGAACTCCTCGGCGAAGGCGGCGAAGTCGGCGGTCCGCCATCTCCGGGGCCTCATGCGGATGAGGACGTCGTCGGCCAGTTGCCCTTGATTGGCCGCCAGGTACGCCTCCGCCGTGTCCGGGTCCAGGTACCGGCGGGCCAGTTCCTCGCGTTCGGCCGGCGGCAGCGGGTCCTCGACGGCCACCACCGGCCCCTCCACACTGACGTAGCGGTAGGGTGCCGTCTCGTCCTGCGCGCAGAGGCTGAACCGGCCCGCGCCGCGGATGAGCCGCGCCTTCTGCGTTTCCCGCCCGGTCTGGATCGTCACCAGCCCACCGGGCCGGTAGGAGTACCAGAGCGGTACCAGCAACGGCCCACCGCCGTTGCGCGGATCGTCCACTCCCAGGATCCCCACGTGCAGGCCGGCGAGGAACTTCTCCCGGTCTTCGACCGACATCCTGAGATCCACTGGTACCGCCTCGATTCGGCAGGGAACGCATCCGGTGTTGACGTGGTGCGAAGGACGGGGTGACCTCCGGCCGGGCGCCGCGCCGGCGCCGCGGCTCTGTGCGGGTCCTCGGTCGCCCTCGGCGGTGCACCGGGCCGTCGACGACCCGTGGCCCGGCCGGGGCGGGGACCAGTCCTCCTCCAACCTTTCATCACACCCGGGTGGCTCGCATCCGGACGGGGGCGAGGACGGGGTGCTTCCGCCTCCCGGGTGCCCGGCGGCAGCGGACCGCCGGTCGTCGGCCGGGGTGGTCGACGGGACGCGTGGGCTACCGGGCCGTGCCCCCGCCGGAAAGCACAATGAGAGGTCCTGCCAGGTGCTGGGAGCGGCCCAACCGTCAGGTGGTTCACCGGGAGGAGGAAGAGGCACATGAGGGCAGCCATCCGAGCCGAGGGCCTGGTGAAGACCTTCGGCGACGTACGGGCCCTGGACGGGGTCGACCTGGACGTGCCGGAGGGGACGGTGCTGGGTCTGCTCGGCCCCAACGGCGCCGGCAAGAGCACCGCGGTGCGGGTGCTCACCACCCTGTTGCGGCCCGACGCGGGCCGCGCCCAGGTGGCGGGAGTGGACGTGCTCAGACACCCCGGCCGGGTCCGCAGCCTGATGGGCCTCTGCGGCCAGTACGCGGCGGTCGACGAGTACCTCACCGGCCGGGAGAACCTCCAGATGGTCGGCGAGCTCTACCAGATGCGGACCAGGGACGCCAAGGCGCGCGCCCGGGAGCTGCTGGAGTCGTTCGACCTCGCCGAGGCGGCCGACCGGCTGGCCAAGACCTACTCCGGCGGTATGCGCCGCCGGCTCGACCTGGCGGCCGCGCTGGTGGTGCGGCCCCCGGTGATGTTCCTCGACGAACCCACCACCGGCCTGGACCCGCGCAACCGGCTGGCGCTCTGGAAGGTCATCGAGACGCTGGTGACCGAGGGCACCACCCTGCTGCTCACCACCCAGTACCTCGAGGAGGCCGACCGGCTGGCGCACGACATCGCCGTGGTCGACCACGGCCGGGTGATCGCACGCGGCTGTGCCGACGACCTCAAGGCCAGGATCGGCGGCGAGCGGGTGGAAGTGGTGGTCCACGAGCGCGAGCTGATCGGTGCGGCCGTCGCGGCGCTCACCCCGTACGGGACGGGCCGGCTCAGTGTGGAGCAGCACACCCGGCGGATCACCGTGCCGGTGCGCGGGGGCGCCCGGGTGCTCGCCGACGTCATCCGCGAGTTGGACGGACGGGACATCCTCATCGACGACATCGGCCTGGGCAGGCCCACCCTCGACGACGTCTTCCTCTTCCTGACCGGCCACGCGGCCGAGGAGACCGGCCCCGGAAAGGACGCATGACCATGACGGTCGTCACCGACCTGGCGGGGGGACCCGGGATTCCGCAGCCGCGGGGCGGACTCGTCCAGATGGCGCGCGACTCCTGGGTGGTCGCGAAGCGCAACCTGCGCCGGATGACCCGGATTCCCGAGATCGTGGTCTTCGGGCTGCTGCAGCCGGTGATGTTCGTGCTGCTCTTCTCGTACGTGATGGGCGGCGCGATCAAGGTACCGGGCGGGGGCTACCGGGAGTTCCTGATGGCGGGGATCTTCGCCCAGACGGTCACCTTCGCGGTGGCGGGTGCCTCCGCCGGCATCGCGGAGGACATGACCAAGGGTCTGGTGGACCGCTTCCGCTCGCTGCCCATGGCGCGCTCGGCGGTGCTCGCCGGGCGGACCCTGGCCGACCTGGTGCAGAGCGCCTTCATCCTGCTGGTGCTGGCGATCGTGGCGCTGCTGGTGGGATGGAGGGCGCACCACGGGGTGCTCGCGGCGCTGGGTGCCTTCCTGCTGCTGCTCCTGCTCGGCTACGCCTTCTCCTGGATCGGGGCGCTGATCGGCCTGTCGGTGCGCAGCCCGGAGGCCGCCACCTCGGCGGGCCTGATCTGGCTCTTCCCGCTCACCTTCCTCTCCAACGCCTTCGTGCCGGTGAACACCATGCCGGGCTGGCTGCAGGCGATCGCCTACTGGAACCCGTTCAGCGCGACCGTCCAGGCCTGCCGGAACCTGTTCGGCAATCCGGGGGCGGACGGCGCGCCCGCCTGGCCGATGCAGCATCCGGTCGCGGCGTCCACGCTCTGGTCGCTGCTGATCCTGGGGCTGTTCTCCTGGCTGTCGGTGCGCAAGTACCGCAACGCGACAGGATGATCGGCCGACCGGCGTGTCAGCGCCGCGCCGCCGGGCCTGTGGCGCGTCCGATGCCCTGAGGTTCCGACCGGGCTCAGGCCGTGGAAGGCACCGCCTTCAGTACGCCGAGAAGCCGGGTGACCTCGCCCGCCACGGCCGTTCGTCCGGCCCCGAGGTACCGGCGGGTGTCGACCAGTTCCGCGTTCTCGGCGAGAGCCCGGCGGACCGCGGTGGTGAAGACCTTGTTCAGGTGGGTGGCGATGTTGACTTTGGTCATGCCGTGCTCGATGGCGCGGCTCAGGTGCTCATCGCCCACTCCGGACGAGCCGTGCAGCACCAGCGGCACCGGAACGGCCTTGCGCAGCGCGGCGATGAGCTCGAAGTCGAGCGCGGCGTCGCGGGTGAGCATGGCGTGCGAGGTGCCGACGGCCACGGCGAGCGCGTCGACTCCGGTGGCGGTGACGAAGGCCGCGGCCTCGCCCGGGTCGGTCCGGACGCCCGGCGCGTGCACACCGTCCTTGCCGCCGACCTTCCCGAGTTCGGCCTCCACCCAGGCACCAGCGGCGTGGCAGTGCGCGACCACCTCGGCGGTGGTGCGCACGTTCTCCTCGTAGTCCAGCGCGGAGGCGTCGAACATGACCGAGGAGAATCCCAACTCCACAGCCTCGTAGACGAGTTCCGGGCGGGTCGCATGGTCGAGATGGACGGCCACCGGCACTTCGGCGGCGCGGGCGACGGCCAGCACCGCGGAGCCGACGGGGGCGAGCGCACCGTGGTAGCGGACGGCGTTCTCGCTCAGCTGCAGCACCACCGGCGATCCGGCTGCCTCGGCACCGGCCACGATGGCCTGGGCGTGTTCGAGCTGGATGACGTTGAACGCGCCGACCCCGCGCGCGGCGCTCACAGCGGGGGTGACGATGGCGCCGGTACCGGTCAGGGGCACGGGAACTCCTCAGGTACGAAGGGGTCGGACGTCCACCAGCGATCGCAGGCGTCGGTGGACGGCGGGGTCGAACTCGCCGGCCAGCGGCGCAGCGACGGCGGCCGCGGAGAGCGCCACCGCCTCGGCCAGCAGGTCCGGCCAGGGAGCACCGGCGACCAGCCCGAGGGTGAGGGCGGCCACCGCGGCGTCCCCGGCGCCGGTCGGATTGCCAGCCAGCCGCTCGGGCGATCGGGCTCGCCAACCTCCGTGCGGTGTAAGGGCGATGAGGCCATCGGGGCCGAGCGAGGCGACCACCGCTCCGGCGCCGGCGGCGCGCAGGGAACGGGCGGCGGCGACCGGATCGGCAAGGCCGGTGGCGGCGGCCAGCTCTCCCGCGTTCGGCTTGACCAGCGCCGGGCCGGCGGGCAGCGCGGCGCGCAGGGCAGCGCCGTCGGCGTCCACCACCGCGGGCACGTCGTGGGCGTGCGCGCGGCGCACCAGGACGGCGTACGCGTCCTCGGGCACGCCGCGCGGCAGACTGCCGGAGAACACCACCGCCGCCGCGCCGGGCAGCAGCGCGTCGAGGCGGCCCAGGAAGCGCGCCCATTCCCCGGGCCGGACCACCGGCCCGGGCTCCAGCAGGATCGTGGTGTCGCCCGCCTGCTCCTCGACCACGGCAACCGTGCGGCGGCTCTCCCCCTCGATCGGCAGCAGCTGATCGGCCAGTCCGGCTTCCACGAGGTCGCGGCGCAGTGCGGCGCCGGTGAGGCCGCCGGCCAGGCCGGTCACGACGGTGGGCTGTCCGAGCGCGTGCAGGACCCGGGAGACGTTGACGCCCTTGCCTCCGGCCCGTTCCGCCACGTCGCGGACCCGGTTGCTGCCGTACCGGCGCAGCCGGTCCAGGCGGTGGGTGACGTCGAGCGCGGCATTGAGCGTGACGGTGAGGATCACGCTCGGGCCTCCCCGTTCAGCAGGTCCCGGGCGGGCAGCGCCGCGCCCTGGCAGCCGGCCCGGACGTCGTGGCCGAAGGCGCCCTGAAGGCCCGGATGTTCGGCGAGTTGGCGTCGGACCGGTAACCGCTTCCGGCCGAGGTCGGCGGCGAGCACCGAGCTTCCCGCCCCTTCGTCGGCCGTGCCCGGCACCGCGATGCCGGCAGCGGCCGGATCGAACCGCTCGACGTGGTTCATGACGGACCCTCCTGTGCGCACAATGCCGCCAGCGCCTGCTCGAAGCTGAGCTCTTTATAGCGATATCGATCAACTGTGAGCAATACTGCCGACCGGATCGAGCACGTCTGCCGGTGGTCACCCGAAGGCTGTCGTATCTGTTCGGGCATGCCTCCTGCGCCGACTGCGGGACGGGATTCCCGGTGGCGGACCGGGTGGTCCCGAACGCGAGGCCCACCTGGTGAGGCCCGGTTACCTGGCCGGCCTGGCGCTATGGTCGGCATCTGCGGCGAGCGCGGCGTCGACTGCACCGCACTCAGATAGGTTCATCCGCTTGGGAGTTGGGAGGGCACGGCCGGGGTTGCGCGAAACCGCCGACCCGCGCCCCAGTGGCTTCAGGTCACGCCGCGCCGGGCTGCGCAAGCCTGGTCCTCGTACGGACGGCGAGGACCAGGCCGAGCAGGCAGCCCGCCAACAGTCCGACGCCGTGGTTGTTGTGCAGCACGCACAGGAACAGACCGGCTGCGGGGACGAGCAGCACGAACCAGCTGCCCTTGAACATCAGGCCCAGGGCCTTCCCGCGCAGCAGGCAGGTGACGGCCAGGGCGCCCGCCAGGCCGCAGATGGCCACCGAGTCGCCGCCTCCTCGCGGTGACCAGCCGGCCAGGCTGACCACGTGGGCGAGGACGCCGCTGATGAGGAAGACGGCCAGGGTCCGCCAGCGCCCGAAGACCGACTCGGCTACGGCGCCGACCACGAGCAGGGCCGGCAGGTTGCACGCGATCTGCGTGATTCCCGAGGACTGCACCAGTAGTGCGGTTCCAGCCCGCCACCACTGCCCGTCGGTCAGCGCACCCGGCTGGCGGATCAAGTCGTCGACCACGGCGGGCAGCGCGTACTGGACCACGGCCATCACCGCCATCACCGCGAACAGCGTGAGGGTGGCCCAGGGCCGCCGCGCCAGGGCGGCGCGGACGACGGCGAGCACCTCGCCCGGCGAGCCACCGTTCCCCGCGGAACCGCCGGCCCCGGAGCCGTCCGTGGGGCTGACCAGTACCAGCGTCCGCAGTCCCACACTGACCACCACAGCGGCGCTCGCGTACAACCCGATCTCGTGCGGCGACATCGCCGGACCCCCGTCCGAACAGCCTTGGGCGACCTCGCCCCGTTCACGCAGCCCATCATCCCGATCGGGCAGGACCCCGCACCAGCGCAGATGATCACGGGCTGGTCGTGACGGTTGTCACGACAGCCGCACCCTGACATCGCGCCAGCCTCCGCCATACCGCGCGCCCGCGGCGCCACCCGCATCACTGCACACGTACGCCAAGGTCTGGCGTCGGAGCGGAGGTGAGCTCCTTCGCCAGAAAGACGCAAGGGTCTTCGATGTCGTGGACTTCACCGTCGTGGGCGGTGTAGGACCAGCGGTCGAGATAGCGGACCACGGGCCGGTACCCGAGCCGGGCGTAGAGCGCTGCGGCCCGCGGGTTTCCATCGTCGTCGACTCCGAGGCCGATCCGCTGCACGCCGCGTTCGACGGCCAGCCGCTCGGCATGGCGGATCAGCGCGGTGCCGATGCCGCCGCCGCGCAGCGGTTCGGTGACGGAAAGTCCGTTGATCTCGGGGCAGTTGGGCACGGCCTGTCGTACCTCGGTGGCGGCGCACCCGTTCCAGCGGATCTCGGCGTTCGCGACCGGGCGATCCGCCAGCCAGGCCACCAGGTAGGTGCTGGTGCCGACTCCCTGTCGGGCGAAGCGCTGTGCGTGGAACGAAGTCCGGCTCGGCGACGGCAGATGCTCCTCGAGCAGCGCGACATCGGCTTGTTGACATTGGGTAATCAGCATGGCACTACGGTCCCGCCCCGGCCGGGTCGGTGCCACAGGTTTTCCGGGCCACCCCGGGCGAACGGCCCGACCAGGCTATGGGCCCTGCCGGATGCCGCGCTGCGCCGACGCCCTACGAGGCACTGACCCGCCTGGCCGGCGGGGCGCATCAGCGCCAGGTCCTCGCCCCAGGCATCCAGCGTCGCCGCGTGGCCGGCTGCCCTGGCCGTCTTCTCGACCTGGGCGAAGAGCCGTCGTTGAAGGGACACGTCACCGGTTCGCTGGATCTTCTCGATCGTGTCGAGCAGGATGCCGGTGTCCCAGCCCGGCAGGGAAAACCTCTCCAACTCCCATGCGAGGTACTTGTTGTACGGGCGAGGCCGACGGTCGAGGGCGAAGAGCAGTTCGAGCAGGTGACCGAGACTCTCCGCGGCATCCAGGTGGGCGGCCGGGCCGCGGCCGTCGCGGTCGTTCTTCACCGAGCGGTACAGCCAGTTCGCGTAGGCGTCCAGCCGGTGAGCGGCGGCCGTGCGCGCTTCCTCGGCACCGAGTCGGCCCTTCCTCGTAATGATCTCCGTGATCTCGCCATCGGCCCGGTCGAGCAGAACACGGGCCCGGGCCAGGGCGCAGCGCTCCAGGCCGCCACGGTGGCGGAGCCCGCCGACCGTGGTGACGACGACGTCCAGTGCGGCGGAACGGTAGCCGTCGAGAGCGGCCAGCTCGGTCGTGGCGTCGTCCACGAGGATGAGGTAGACGTCGTGATCGGAATGCCCGGTGGCCATGCCCTCGTGCGTGTGGGAACCCTTGAGGATGAGTCCGACCACGTCGGGGTCAGCGGTGGCTCGGTCGAGGAACGCCTCATAGGTGAGCGGACACTGCGGGTGCACGTGCTGACCTCCGGTCATCTCTGCTGTGCCGAAAACGACGTGAAGCCTCCGGTCGCCCTGGACGGCGTCCCGTGACGAGAGCTGTCCTACCAGAGGCTTCACGTCTGCGGGAGGTTCCGGCAGCAGAGCGCCCGGACTCCGCGCATGCATGCGGATCAATCCATTCCGCAGAGTGCCGGCGCTGCGTCAGGACACCAGGGTCTGCTCTTCCAGCTCCGCCAGCGTCACGGTGCACAGACCGCCGCGCTCGGTCTTCACGTCCGTCACCTTCAGCTGCGTGCCCGGCAGGAGGATGAACTCCTCCTCGCCGGTGAACGCGGAGAAGTCGCGGATTCCCACGGCCCGGGCGGGGACCACCTCGAACAGCGTCCGCTTGCCGCGGCTGCCGAGGAACGCCTTGGCCACGCCGAGCTGGGACGTGCACGAGGAGACGCCCCACCAGGTCACCGTCCGTCCGAGCGGGTACTGCGCACGCAGGTCCAGCGGCACCCCGCGCCACAAGGGTTCGGCGCGGACCGGGAGTTGCGACACCGCCGAGAACAGCAGCCGCAGGTACGGGAGGTACGGGACGAGCCTGGTCCGGTCCGGGGAGCGCAGGATGGCGTTGATCTCCCGGTAGAAGGCGGACTCGCAGGTGTAGAGGTAGAGGGCGGCGATCGCGTCGGCGGACAGGCCGCCGGTCGCTTCGTCCGCCCGCCTCTTGCCGAACTCGTGCGACCGCTGGACATGCCGGTCCAGACCGGAGAGCAGTTTGGCAACCGGGCTCACGGCGTCGCGGAACTCCATGATCGGGGTGTCGAACACACCGGTGATCGCGGGGAGGACGAGCCCCTCGTCCTTGACGCTGGCGAGTCGCTCCAGATACAGCTGGTGCAGCTCCATGGTGGACGCGATGAACGCGCCCATGCGCTCGGCAAGGTCGCTGTCCGTCCCGCCGGTCTCCGCCGCGAGCTCGTTCCACCCCTTGCTCGGCAGCCAGTCGACCTCATCGGCGCCCAGCGACGCGAGGGCGTCGTTCACCATTCCGAAATGGTCGCCGTCGCAGAAGATGTCACCCTGCGCCGCGGGGTTGGAGTGGTCGATGTGCCGGACTTCGACCTCCGGGTACTTCTTCTGGAGCTGGAGGACGACCTTCTTCAGGTTCCGCGCGTGTGCCCCCCACCACGCGAAGACGACCCCACGGTCCTCCTCGGCGGCGTTCTGCTTGGCCTTGAGGATCTCTTCGACGATCCGCTCGGCGACCGGACGCCAGAACGCGGTGTGCCGGTCGGTTCCCGTCGCCCCGTCGCTGCTGGTGGTGAGTGCCGCGTTCAGCAGCAGCACACCCTGTGTGAGCATCGCCTGGAACCACTCCGGCGGCTGGACGGTGTCCTGCTTCTTCAGTAGCGCGCGTATGTCGGCGATCGGGGTCTTCTTGGGAATGCCGTACTTCCACATCGCCGCGGCCTTGATGATGCAGCGGATGCTGACGACCCTGCCGAACTGGCTGTCCTTCCAGTCGTGGAAGGTGTTGTCGAACATGGCGATGCCGGTGGCACTCTCCGGCCGCGGGTACGGGTTCTGGCCGAAGATGACGACCTTCCACTTGTGCGGCGCATTGGGCTTGAGCGCCTGGAAGGTCAGTTCGCGGACGGGTACGACCTCCGGGCTGCGGCCCGGGCCGATGAACGCGGCCGCGTCGGGCTGCGCCTCGATGACCGGCTTCAGCAGCGGAAGCCACGGTTCACCGCCGCCCTTGAAGAGTTCCGCGAGCGCCAGCGGGTCGTTCGGGTCGGGCTGGGCGGGGGCGTTGGCATCGCTCATTGTGGAGGGACTCCAGATCATCGAACCGTGCTGATGAGAGGCCGTCAGCTTGCCTGGCGGACTCCACAGTCATATCGCCCGGGTCTGACAGCACCGGCACGGCACGGTGAGCCGGGCGACGGACTCCTTCGCGTCACCGGAGTCGGTGCGGATCAGCGCCTGCCGGCCGCACCTGCCTTGTCAGTGGGCCACGGTAGCTTCCTGATCGGCAGAGAGACCGTATCTCGATTGGAGTGCACCATGACCAACGACCGCGTGCAGTCGCCGCTCAAGGTGGTGCTGACCGACATCAACGCGACGGTGGTGGAGGCGTGGCGAGCGGCGTTCGCCGACACCCCAGGGATCGAGATCCGCAAGGGATCGATCCTCGATGAGAACGTCGATGCCTGGGTCAGCCCCACCAACTCCCGGGGCCGAATGGACGGCGGGGTCGACGCGGTCATCAAGCGGCACCTCGGAGCGGGCGTCCAACTGCGCGTCCAGCGTGCGATACGCGCCCAATTCGCGGGAAAGCTTCCGGTGGGAAGCGCGGTGTGCGTTCCGTCCGGGGCGGTCAACCCGAAGTTCCTGATCTCGGCACCGACGATGGAAGCGTCCTCGCAGAACGTGAGCGAGACTCTGAACGTGGCCCTGGCCTGCGCCGCCGCGTTCCAGGCGATCCACCAGCAGAACAGGAAGTCGCCTGGCAGCATCGAGTCGGTGGCGCTGGTCGGCATGGGCGCCCAGACCGGCCGGGTGCCGGCGCAGGTGTGCGCCAACCTGATGTGGACGGGATACACGCTGTTCAACGACTACTGCTTCGAGGACTATGACGACCTGCGCAGCACGGTCATCGCGCAGCTCGACGACATCGAGGAGGCGCCCGCCGCGAAGCGGGTACGCATCACACCGCCCACGCGCCGCACTTCGCGTCGCTGACCGAGCGCTCGACCAGCTCGCGACGGCCTTCGGCTCGGGTCGTCCTGCCCGAGCCGCGCACCGCCCCCTCGGCGCCCGTCAGACCTTGTGCAGGACCTTCGCGTCCCAGCCCTGGCACAGGTAGGTCGAGAACACGCCCTCAACCGGCACCCGGCCACCAGCAGGCCCATAGCGGCGATCACGCCGGGCGCCCCGCTGAACCCAGCTCCACGCAGACCTTGCTGACGATCCGGAAGGTCCGCCGACCGACAGGCGCGTGCCACCCCAAGGTTCTTCACCTACTTCGACGGTCGATACAAGGTCGGCGCGCGAGCAGACGACGAAGCGTGATGAGCGAGGCCACGCACTTCATCCTCGCCGCGCTGCCGGATGGGCCGTTGCACGGCTGTGCGGTCATCAAGCGGGCGCGGGAGCAGTCCGGGGGCCGGGCCGACCTCGCCGTCGGCACCCGTACGGGGCGCTGGAGCGAATGACGGACGAGGAGTTGATCGAGGTCCGCAGTCAGGGAGCCGATAGCCGCCGCACGCTTCGGCGAGGCGAGGATAGGTATTGCCTTTGACAGTAAAGCTGACGGCGAGTCAGGCTGCGGGTGCAGGACGCTTAACAACGTATGACGAGAGGACCCGGTATGTCCCGCCCAGCACACATCGCCATGGTCAACATCCCGGCGCACGGCCACGTCTACCCCAGCCTGGAGGTGATCCGGGAGCTGGTCGCCCGCGGCCACCGGGTCAGCTACCTCAACGACCCCTCGTTCGCCGAGCAGATCGAGTCCACCGGCGCCCGGCTGGTGCCCTACGACACCACCCTGCCGTTCCTCAAGGGCGCGGTCGACCCCGAAACCAGCGCCAATGTGCACGGCCTCATCCTGGAGGACGCGAAGACGATGCTGCCCCGGCTGCGGGAGGCGTTCCAGGACGACCGGCCCGACCTCGTCCTGTACGACTTCATGGCGTACGCGGGCCGGGTGCTGGCCGACGGCTGGGGCGTACCGGCCATGGCGATCTCGCCGTCCATGGTCGCCTGGGACGGCTTCGAGCAGGAAATGGCGGACCGGTTCCAGATGGCACGGGACGCCCTGGCGACGGAGGGGTACCAGGAGCGGTTCGCACAGTGGCTGCTCGAGAACGGGCTGGAGTCCCCCGACCCGTTCGCGTACATGCTGCGCCCGGATCGCGCGATCGCGGTCATCCCTCGGGTCCTCCAACCCAAGATCGACCTGGTGGACCCCGAGGTCTTCTCCTTCGTCGGGCCCTGCCTCGGCCCCCGCGAGCACCAGGGCGGCTGGACCCGTCCGGAGGGCGCGGAGAAGGTGCTGCTGATCTCACTCGGTTCGGCCTTCACCCACCAGCCCGGCTTCTACCGCGAATGCCTGAAGGCCTTCGGCGACCTGCCCGGTTGGCACGTCGTGCTCCAGGTCGGCAAGACGACCGACCTGGCCGAACTGGGGGACATCCCGGCCAACGTCGAAGTGCACCGCTGGGTGCCGCAGTTCGCCGTGCTCCAGGAGGCCGACGCCTTCGTGACCCACGCCGGGATGGGCGGATGCAGCGAGGGCCTGTACTGCGGGCTGCCGATGGTCGCGGTGCCACAGGCCGCCGACCAGTTCGCCAACGCGGACCGGCTGGTCGAGCTGGGTGTCGGACGGCGGCTGGACACTGCGGACGCCACCGCCGAGGCGCTGCGTTCCGCGGTGCTGGAGCTGAACGGCGACCCGGTGGTGGCGGCCCGGCTGGCCGAGATCAGCCGCGACGTGCGCGCGGGCGGCAGCTCGGCCAAGGCCGCCGACGTGATCGAGGCGGCCCTGGTCTGACCATGCGGTCGTCGCTGCCCCGCCGGCCGGGGCGGCGACGACGTTTCAGCACGAGAGGTGCGGCCCGACCCGAGCAGTGGGGCGCGGTCGGACTCGGCGGCTGCTTCGGCCGGGACTCAGGGGTCCCGGCCCACAGCCCCTTATCCCGCGCCCGGCCCGGGCCGCACGGCAAGCCGCCGGCAGGCCGGTCACGGGAACGTCGGGCACCACCACGGCTTCGGGAACAAGACCCAGCACGGGTTGACGACCACGTGGACGGAGGTCCAGAGCACGGTGCCGTTCTGCTCGACGTTCATGTGACCGTCGTTGTAGATCGCGAGGTACGCACCGGCGTGGCCTGCCGTCCCGCTCGACCACAGCGGCGCGTTGGCGGCGGAGTAGACGACCAGGTTGCCGTCGTTCTGCATGACCAGGACGTTGCCGTTCGGTATGACACCGTTGGCCACCCACACCGGCTTGTTGTTGTGGTACAGCACGACGTTGCCGTCGTCCTGGACCCAGAGCGCGGTGCTCCCGTCCGGCGAGTACCACGCGGTGTTCTTCGCCAGCACGCTGTTCACGCCGATCTGGGTCGCCCCGCTGAGCGTCGCCGCCGCCGTCATGGCAGGTCGGCCGGTCCTCAACGGCTCGGCCGGTGCGGCGTTGGCCGTTCCGGTGGTCAGAGCGAGCCCGATCGCGGCAACGGCCGCGAGGGCCGAGGCACGCGTGCGGAGACTGATCATCTGGCGAACCCTTTCTGTCGAGCAAGTCGCCTTCGGGGAAGTGGATCTGATGATGCGACCTGGCAGCCCCGAAGCTAGGAAGGCCCGATTCAGAGCCGGTCTACCGGTGGTACGGATCCGGTATGCCCCCGGGCCGGGCGGCGAGTTCCGGACACGGGCCGACAAGTCGGCCCAGGGCCACCGAACGAGAACGAGCAGGCGGAGACGCTCGCACGCCGCGACCGGCTTCAGGCGATCCTGCGCCTTCCCGAGGAACAGCAGTCCTGGACTTGCTGCGGCCCCAGGAATCGCCGATGACGAGAACGGAATCCCACCATGGACGAGGTGCTCCCTCCCCGGTACCTCAACTCGCGGACGAGCCGGCGGGACCGCCGGCGCCCCGGCCGCGTCCCGGTGCTCCGGAACGGCTCCGCCGGGTTCGCCCCGGGGTGACGCGAGCAGCAGATCGTGCACGGCGACTATGACGCGCCTCACATCCGATCGTCACGCTGTGCCATCACTGCTGGTCGACGGAGTGGTGACCGGCCGTGATGGCCGAATTCGTCACTAAGCCGTCATTGCCGCCACCCTGGATCCGGACACAGGCTGTGACGGTGTCTCAGCGACGAGTTGTTGTGGTGGTCTACCCCGGTGTCCAGGCCCTGGACATCGCGGGGCCGGCCGAGGTGTTCGACACCGCCGGCCGGCAGCGTCCAGGTGGCGAGGGCGGGTACCGGGTCGAGTTCGTCTCGGCCGACGCTCCACGGGTGCGGACCAGTGCGGGGATGGTGATCGAGGCGGAGCCGCTGGAGGCGGGTGAGGGGCCGATCGACACGCTCCTCGTGCCGGGTGGCTGGAGTCTCTACGAGGCGCTGGCCGACCGGGATCTGGTGTCTTGGATCCGGCGGGCGGCCACGCGTTCGCGCCGGGTCGTGTCGGTCTGCGGCGGTGCGTTCCTCCTCGCCGAGGCGGGGCTGCTCGACGGGCGGCGGGCCACCACCCACTGGGCGTACTGCGAGGAACTGGCCCGGCGGTACCCGCGGGTGACGGTGGAGCGGGAGCCCATCTTCGTCTGGGACGGCAACTACGTGACCTCGGCCGGGGTGGCCACCGGGATCGACATGACCCTCGCACTGGTGGAGGCCGACCACGGTGCGGCCTTCGCCCTGGAGGTGGCGCGCTTCCTGGTGCTCTTCTTCAAGCGGAACGGCGGCCAGTCGCAGTTCAGCACCATCCTGGACGCCCAGCTCGCCGACCGCCCGCCGATCCGCGCGGCCCAGGAGTGGATCCTGGAGAACCTCGAACAGCCGCTTCCCGTACCCGAGATAGCCGAGCGCGCCAACATGAGCGTGCGCAACTTCGCCCGGGTGTTCCGACGCGAGGTGGGCACGCCGCCCGGCCAGTACATCGAGCAGATGCGCATCGCCCGGGCCCGCAAGCTCCTGGAATCCACCAAACTGACGGCAGGTCAGATAGCCGTTCGCTGCGGCTTCGCCTCCGCCGAGACGTTCTTCCGCTCCTTCGGCCGGACGCTGGAACTCACCCCGAACGAGTACCGCCGGCGCTTCCAGGCCGTGGCGCCGGCCGGCCTGGTCCTCGCGACCGTTCCGGAGGAGAGGAGTGCCACCCCGTGACCACCGACATCCGGGTGACCCAGCAGGCGGTCGCCATCGCTCCCGCAGCCACCGCCGTCCGCGTCGTCGACCACCTGGCGGCCGCTCTGGCCGGGGCCGGCGTCCGGCAGGTGTTCGGCATCGGCGGCGCGAACATCGAGGACCTGTACGACGCCCTGAACGCCACCGGCGGCGCGGTGCGTACCGTGATCGCCAAACACGAGTTCTCCGCCGTCACGATGGCGGACGGACACACCCGCGCCACCGGCCGGATCGGAGTGGTCGCGGTCACCTCCGGCGGCGGCGCGATGAACCTGCTGCCGGGGCTGGCGGAGGCCTACGCCTCACGCGTACCGATGCTCGCCCTGGTCGGGCAGCCGCCCACCGCGCTGGACGGGCGCGGCGCCTTCCAGGATTCCAGCGGGCGGGCCGGATCCCTCGACGCCCGTGCGGTGTTCGAGCCGGTCAGCCGGTTCTGCGCCCGGGTCGAGGCGGCCGATGACCTGCCGCGGCTGCTGGCTCGGGCGCTGGCGGCGGCCGACGCGCATCCTCGGGGGCCCGCCGTCCTGCTGCTGCCCAAGGACGTGCAGCAGGCCACGCTGACATCCCCTCGGCCCGCACCACCTGCGCTCCCGGTCGAACCCGTCGCACCCGTCGAACCGGGAACGCTACCGCGGCAGCTGGACCTCGCGGCGGAGCGCCTCCGGGATGCCGGGCCGGTGCTGATCATCGCCGGCGAGGGTGTCGCCACGGTCGGAGCGAAGGTCGAACTGGCTGAGTTGGCCCGGAGGTTGGGGTCTTGGGTCGCGGTCGTACCGGACGCCAAGGACGTCTTCGACAACACCGACCGGCGGTTCGCCGGGGTGGCCGGGGTGATGGGGCACCCCAACGTCCTGGACTGCCTGCGGCGGGCCGGGCTCTGCCTGCTGGTCGGCACCCGGCTGTCGGTGATGGCCCGTGGCGGACTGGAGCAGGAGCTGGCCCGGACGCCCGTGATCTGCGTCGGTCCCGAGCCTCCGTTCGTCCCGTGCTCCCCCGGGCTCCACCTGTCCGGCGATCTGCGCGACACGCTGCGCGGGCTGGCCGCCCGGTTCGCTCCCGGCAGCCGCCCGGCCCCCGAGCACGCCGGACCGGTCCCGCTGGCGACCCCGCCCACCAGCGACGGCATCTCCCACGCCGAGGCAGTGGCGGCGGTGGCGGACGCGCTCCCCCCGGACGCCCATGTCTTCGTGGACGCCGGGAACGCCGGCGCCAGCGCGATCCACCGCCTCCCGGCCCCACGCCGGGGGCGGTTCGTGGTCGCCGTCGGCATGGGCGGCATGGGCTACACCTTCGGCGCCGGCATCGGAGCGGCGCTCGCCACCGGACGGCGCACCTACGTGCTCGCGGGCGACGGCGCCTTCTTCATGCACGGCATGGAGGTGCACACCGCCCTCGAGTACGCCGCGCCGGTCACCTTCGTGATCCTCAACAACAACGCCCACGCCATGTGCGCCACCCGCGAGCAGCTGTTCCAGGGCGCCCCGCACCCCGGCAACCTGTTCCTCCCCTCCGACATCGCCGCAGGGGTGGCGGGCCTGTTCCCCACCCTGGACGTCAGCCGGGCCGAGACCGGCGCGCAGCTGCGCCGGGCGCTGCTGCGCAGCAACGCGGGGAGCGGTCCGGCCCTGGTGGCAGTGGACCTCGACCCCGCCGAGATTCCCCCGTTCCTTCCCTTTCTGACCGCCGCCGGCCACTTGCCGGCCGAACACGAGGAGTCCGTCCATGAGCGTCGCACCGTCCACGTCGGCTGAGCCTTCGCACCTGACCGGGCCTTCGGGCCCGACCGAGGTTCGCGGACTGACCGGGATTCCCGGGCTGACCAGGGTGGAGAACACCGACCCGGCCGTGCTGGCGGCCCGCTGCGCGGAGCTCACCCGCCCGGCCTACCCGCACCAGGAGGTCTACGGGCGGTACTGCACGATCCACGAGTACGTCGACTGCCCGCCGGATGAGGCGTACGCGTACCTGAGGCAGGGTCACCACCTGGAGGAGTGGACCTTCAGCCTGCGGAACTTCGCGCCCACCGGCACCGCCGGGCTGTGGGTCGGTGACGATCTGCTGGAGGCGCAGACCCGGATCTACTGCCGGGTGGAGACCAATGCCGAGGCCAGGACCGTGGACTTCCACTGCTCCTGGGACCAGGGCGAGAAGCTCTGGATGATCTACCTGATGCGGGTCGTGCCCGCCGAGCTGGTGCTGGACCGGCCCGGTTCCGTGATCACGTGGACGAACTGCCGGCACCCGTTCTACGACGCCAACCCCCGCCCCGACCTCGCCCCGCGCCCGGACCGGGCCTGGGTGGGCGCGTACTGGGACCTGTTCTACGCCGGCCACACGGTGGAGCTGGCCAACCTCAAGGCGATCCTGGAACACCGCCACCTGGGCGGTCTTCCGGTGAGCGTCCCGCCGCGCCCGGCGGGTGCCGCCACGGGTCCGGCGGTCGCGCAGTGAGGACGGTCAGCCTCACCGACGTCTCCGGCTACCTGCCCGGGGAACCCGTCCCGGCCGCCTTCTACACCGACCACCCGGGCGCGGAGGACCGGCTCAGGGACAGCCCGATGTTCCGGGTCCCGCCGCTGAGGCACCACGTGGCCGGGGAGAGCAATGTGGACCTGGTGGAGCGAGCGGTACAGCCGCTGATCGAGCGGCACGGCCGGACCGAGATCCGCTCCGTGGACGTTCTGCTGGTGCACAGTCAGCTGCCCGACACCCCGTTCGTGGGCGCCGGCACCGAGGTCGCCCGCCGGCTCGGACTGAACCCGTCCTGGCTGATCGACATCGCCAACGGGGGCTGCGCCTCCTTCGTGCACATGCTGGAGCTGGCCCGGCAGATCCTTCGCAGCACCGAGGCCAGGACGGCGCTGATATGCAACGCGCAGACATCCGCCGGCCAGCTCTTCACCCAGTCCGAGGTACGACGTCTCGCCCAGGCCGCAATTCCCGGCGACGGCTGCGGAGTCGGCTACGTCACCACCTCCACGGCCTCGCCCGTACTTGAGGTGTCCGCCCGTCACATAGGCGCGTACGGCGGTGACATGACCGCCCTCCTGGACGACGGGCGCCGCTACTGGGAACCAGGACGGTCCCAGCTGCGGATCGGCTTCACCGAGGAGAGCGTCAGTACGGTCCTGGAACGCGGAAACCGCCTGGTGCCCGAGATCGTCGCCGAGGTCTGCGGGCGGATCGCCGTCCCCACCGAGGAGATCGACCTGTTGGTCACCAACCAGCCCAACCGCACGTTCCTGCACAACTGGCGCCAGGCGCTGGGGCTTCCACCCGAGCGGCACCCCGACACCTTCGACAGCTGCGGCAACCTCTTCGGCGCCGCCATCCCCGTCACGCTGGACCGGGCCCTGCGGTCGGGGCAGGTGAAGGACGGCGACCTGGTGGTGCTGGGCGGCTTCGCACACGCGGGTGACTACGCGGGTGCGGCGGCGATCCGGTGGGGCACGCCGGCTTCCTGACGGTGGGGCGATCCCGGCTTCCACCAGCGGTCACGCTGCGGCTGCCTCCCGCCGGACGGCCCGGACGTCGAGGGCGTACTGGACGGCCGGGCAACCGGGCGTCCAGGCGGTGAGCAGCAGGGCCCGAAGGGAATCTCTACCGGCGCACTGCGGTAGGTCGGCGTACTCGCTGTCGGCGACTCGGGCGGGTGATCGCCGAAAACAGCCGACCTCCCGGGCAAGCGGGGAAGTTACCGGTCATTGCGACAGTGGAAGACTCCCCAGCTGAACCGGCCCGCCCGGCAGGCGTCCACCCACAGCGGTAGGTTCTCCAGCAGCTCATCCAGATAGGCGGGGCCGATGATCCGGCGCAGTTCCGCCGCCCTTCGCCTGGTCTCCTCCTCCAATCGGGTGTAGTGGGTGAGCAGTTGCCCGCTGCGGTCGTCGAAGTCGATCCGGGTCAGCCCGAGTTCGGCAATCCGCTTCCGGTAGTACTCCGGTGTGGCGAGGGCGTCCACCCCAAGACGCGCGACCACCGCTCGCAGTGACTCGGGCGCGACACCGTCGGCCGCCATCAGATCGGTGAAGACCAGGTCCCCCTGCGGCCGCAGCACCCGGGCCGCCTCACCGAGCAGCCGGTCGCGGTCGGGGCTGTGGCAGAAGGCCTCCTGCGACCAGACGACGTCGAAGTGACCGTCGGGGAAGGGGATGTCCTGGAACGAGCCGGTGACCACCTCGATCAGCCGGTCGAGTCCGCGCTCGGCGTTGGTCCTGCGGTGCCGCTCGTTCTGCGTCTCGCTGATGTTGAGCGCGACCACCCGACACCCGAAGCGCTCGGCCAGACAGCGGGTCGGGCCACCGTACCCGGAGCCGAGGTCCAGCACCGTGGCCCCGGGGCGGCCGAGCCGATCGGCGATCTTCGCCGCCGCCAGCTCGATGGTGCGCCGGGACGCGGCCGCAATGGGTTCGCGCTCGTCGCGGTAGGTGCCGGTGTGGATGTCCTCGCCACCCCACACGACGGAGTAGAAGCCGTCGACCTCGCTGTTCCCGTAGTACTTGCGCGCCGTCTCCACGGCGTCCACGGCGCTCTCCTCGCCCGTGCTCATACCGCACTCCTCGTGCCGTTCCGCTACCGAGTGACCACGTTACGTTGATTTTCCAGTGGATCGTCGACGGTGACCGGGTACACGGCGGGGTCGCACCGCGGCACGGGCTCAACGACTACGTGCTGCAGTGCGGCCACATCGGCTGCGGTGTCCGGCCGTCTTCACGTCGACGCGGGCCGGCCGCCTGGGCGCTGGGCGGGATACTCGACGCGGCGCGGCCGCTCGGCCCCACTGACGGCTCACCGTGCCTGTCAGCCGGCTGAACCGGTTCTTCAGCATCCGTCAGGCACACTGCTCACCGACCGGCAGCCCGCCGGCACGAGCCGCCAACAGGGCACGGTCGACGAGCCGCGCCCGGACCGAGCATGAGGATGGCCTGGTGACCCTGACGAGCGATGCTCCACAGGTGAATGGCGTGGACCCCGGCGGCGCCGGCAACCCCGAGGGAAACGCCCGACTCACCGCCGTCACCGGTGCGGTGCTGGTGTTGCTGCTTGCCGTACAGGGCTGGACCATCCTGTCCATCAGCCGACTGGTGACCGTCCACGTCTTCGTCGGGCTGTTGCTGACGGGGCCCGTCTGTCTGAAGCTCGCGAGCACCGGCTACCGGTTCGTCCGGTACTACACCGGCGCCCCCGCCTACCGCCGCCAGGGCCCTCCGCCGCTCGCACAACGGCTACTCGGCCCGCTGATGGTGGCCAGCACGGTCGGTGTCCTCGCCACCGGCCTGACCCTCGCACTGGTCGGACGCGACACCGGGCCCGTTCCCGTCCTGCTGCTGCACAAGGCCGCGTTCCTGTGCTGGGTCGGCGTCACCTCGCTGCACGTCCTGTTGCACCTGCCCCGCCTGGCCCGACTGCTCGGCGCCGACCTGCGCCGTCGTTCCAGCCAGCCCGGCCGACCCGCCCCCGGCCGCGGCCGTCGCTGGTCCGCCCTGACACTCGCGCTGACCGCCGGCACGGCCCTCGCGTTCGCCGGCGTGCACCTCGCAGCCACCTGGCAACGAGGGTGACCGAGGCGCGATGAAAGGACCGCTTGCCGCCCGCGTACCGGATCCGACCTGGACGGATGCCGCTTCAGCAGGCACAGGGAACTAGCTGTGGGGCCCTGCCCAACTCCGGCCCCCACCAGCGAGCACGAGGACGTCCTCGAGTCCTCGCAGGTGTCACCCGGCCGTGTGCGCGACCCGCGGGAAGCGGCGGCCTCAACCGGCGGAGCATCCGGGAAACCGGATGCCCTCTCCACCTGACGGGGACCGCCGGGCCTTGGGCCGCTGTCGTCGCGAAGCCGGTGCCGTCCGGAACTGCTGCGCCGGACGGCACCGGCTTCATGGAGTCCGAGGCGGTCTACCAGCGGCCGCGTCCCGGTGCGGAGTTGAGCTTGGCGCTGAGCGCCGACAGGAAGGTCGGGAGCCTGTCCACCGCGGATTTGGGGACCGGGGTGATCTGGACCGTCTCCCGCACCACGTCCTGCACGACGAGCTTGTAGGTACCGCCTTCCTCGATGAGTTCGGCGGCAAAGAGCAGTGTTTCCACCAGAGGTCCTCCGGCTGTCTGTCGTTCGACGAGTCAGGCGCCGTTGAGCCAGGCGTTCCACGCCTTGGTGGCCTGCTGCTCGTCCGCGTCATCGGCGAACAGGTGGTGGCCCAGCCAGATCGGCCAGTTCCACGAGCTCCCGTCGAAGAAGCGGTACAGCGCGTCCGGGCCGCGCAGGCCGACGAAGTCGCGGCTGAGCCAGTCCACGACCATCTCCACCGGGCCGTCCCCGCCCGGGAGGTCGACCGAGAGCCGGTCGCCGACGGCCGTGCCGACGGCCAGACCGAGCCGCCGGCGCAGGGCGGCGAACTCGGCGGGATCGGCGCTCGGCCCAGGCCGGTCGGCCTTGACGTAGACGGCGGGACGCCCCGCGAAGTGCGTCAGGTACTCGGCCAGGCTGTGCTGGTAGAAGTCGACGTGCTTCTCGGCCGCGTCCGCCCTGGTGTCCCAGCCGTCGTCGACGACGCCCTCGTGCACCCAGTGGATCCCCATGCGCAGGTGGCTCGTTCCGCCGTCGGCCGCCTCGATGTGGTAGCTGAGCGTGTTGGAGAACCCGCCGTCCCTGGTCGCCCGGACGGCGAAGTGGTGCGGCGGCTCCCACGCCACGACGGTCCCGTCACCGCGGGAGACCTTCCCGCCGACGTGCGGCTCGATCTCCATGGGGTAGAGCCAGCCGAGGTTGCCGCCGGCGGTGGCGACCGTGCGCCAGACCTGGTCGGGCGTGGCAGGCAGCTCCTGCTCCCTGCGGACCTGGAACTCTCGGGCCATGATCGGTTCTCCTTTGTCGTCGGTCAGGTGTCAGTAGGTGAGGGTGAGGGCGCTCAGCCGCCGTTGCAGCGGGTTGGGCCGCCATTCGAGGACCGCCCCGTCGGCCAGCCGCAGCTGTGGGAGCCGGCGGACCAGCGTGCCGATGGCCAGCTCGGCCTGGAGCTTGGCCAGCGGTCCGCCGAGGCAGAAGTGGGGGCCGTTGCCGAAGCTCAGGTGCCGGTTGCCGGGGCGGGACAGGTCGAGCCGGTCGGGGTCGTCGAACCGCTCGGGGTCGCGGTTGGTCGAGCCGAGGGACAGAAACACCAGCTCTCCCTCGCGCAGCGTCTCCCCACCGATCGGGACGTCCTCGGCGGCAACCCGGATGATCGCCTGGGTCGGCGTGTCGTACCGGACCAACTCGTCGACGGCCGTGCGGATCAGCGAAGGCTCGTCCCGCAGCCGGGCCAGCTGGTCGGGGTGGCGCAGCAGGGCGAGGGTCCCGTTGCCGATCAGGTGGGTGGTCGTCTCGTCGCCGGCGGTGACGAGGACGAAGCAGGTCGACAACAGTTCCGCGTCGGTGAGCTGATCGCCTCGTGCCTGCGCGGTGACCAGGGCGCTGATCAGATCCTCGCCCGGGTCCGCCCGACGCTGCCGGATGAGCCGGGACAGGTACTCCTCGAACTCGTCGATGGCCGCCTCGGCCTGGACGATGTCCTGGGTCAGGCTGCCCAGCCGACGGAACCACGTTTTGACGCGCGACCGGTCCTCGGGCGGGATGCCGAACAGCTCGCAGACGACGGACAGCGGCAGTGGCGAGGCGACCGCCTCGATGAGGTCCATGGCCGGCCCTGCGGCCACGGCTCGGTCGAGGAGCCCGTCCACGATCGCCTGGACGCGTTCCCGCAGGGCCTCGACGCGCCGGGCTGTGAACGCCTTGTTCACCAGCTTGCGCAGCCGGGCGTGGTCCGGCGGATCGGTGTTGGTCATCACCCTGCCGAGCCGGCTGGTGAGCCGGCTCAGCTCCTTCGGGTTGCCGCCCAGTGCGCCCAGGGCCCGGGTCACCCGGTCGCGGTCGTTGGACAGGCGCAGGTCGCCCAGGGCCGCCTCGACGTCGGCGTACCGGGTGAGGTACCAGATACCCTGCGGGCTGCGGTGGACCGGGCACTCTCGGCGCATCCGCGCGTAGAGCGGGTACGGGTCCCGGCGGAACTCCGGCGTGTGCATCTCCGCCGTCAGGTCGCCGGGCCCCTCCGGATCCGCCGCTGGGTCACCGGGCCCCACTGGGCCCGCCGCGGTGCGGGTCTCGCCCACAGTGTCGGTGGGGTTCACTTCTGCCGCTCTACCGCTGGGCGTTCATGGCGTCAACGAGGCTCTTGGGCCGCATGTCGGTCCAGCTCTGCCCGACGAACTCCAGGCAGGCGGCGTGGGTGTCGGGGCCGTGGGCGACGGTCCACCCCGCGGGGACGTCGGCGAACTGGGGCCAGAGCGAGTGCTGGTTCTCCTCGTTGACGAGCACGAGGAAGGTGCCGTCCTGGTCGTCGAACGGGTTGGTCATGGGGATCAGTCCTCCTGGTTGCGGGTTGGGGTGTCACCGGTGGCCTCGGCGAGCCTGGCGGCCAGGATCGGTCCGATCTGGGCCAGCGAGCCGGGCTGGGTCATCCGGTCGTGCCGGGTGGTGATCTCGTGCGATTCGATCCGGCCGGCGACGTACGGGCGCCAGGTCCCGGGCCCGGCATTGTCCTCGGCACGGTCGATCGTGGAGTTGAAGAGCAGCAGGTCTCCCTCGAACCTGCCGGGGACGAAGTCGACTGCCAGCTTCGCGTTGTTGATCATGATGTGGACGATGACCTCGATCTGCCGCTCCGTCAGGCCGGCCAGCGCACTGCCCCGCTCGCGCAGGACCTCGGCGACCTCGCCGTAGGTCAGCGGCCGATCGCCCAGCTCGTCCGGGTCGACGTCGAGCACACCGACGAGCACGTCCCGCTCGGTCGGAACGGGCATCTCCTCGAACACCACGTCCTTCACCGGGTAGGCGTCGAGGATCGCGAGCAGCGCGGTCCGCTCGCCGCGTGCCTGCAGCTCGCACGCGATCGCGTGGGCGATCAGCCCGCCGGCGGACCAGCCGAGCAGCAGGTACGGACCCTCCGGCTGGATCTTGCGGATCTGGTCGGTGTAGTCGGCCGCCATCTCCTCGAAGGACGTCGGCCGGGGTTCGGGCCGGCCGAGGCCGCGCGCCTGGATCGCGTAGACCGGGTACTCCGGGCCGACGTGGTTCAGCAGGCCGGAGTACGACCAGCTGATGCCGCCGCCGGGGTGGATGCAGAACAGCGGTGTACCGGTCCCGGTCGTGCGCAGCGGCAGCACCACGTCCAGCGCGTCGTCGGGATCGTTCATGACCAGGCGTTCCGTGAGCCCGGCCACGGTCGGCGCCTCGAACAGCGTGCGCAGGCCCACCTCGACGCCGAGGGTCGCGCGGACGCGGGAGACCAGGCGGGCGGCCAGCAGCGAGTGCCCGCCCAGGTCGAAGAAGCTGTCGTCGATGCGCACCTGCTGCCGACCGAGGACCTCGGCGAACAGGTCGCACAGCAGCTGCTCCTGCGGCGTCCGGGGGCCGCGGCCGGTGCCCGTCGTGCCGTACTCGGGGGCCGGCAGGGCGCCCCGGTCCAGCTTGCCGTTGGCGGTCAGCGGCAGCACGTCCAGGGTGACGAACGCCGACGGCACCATGTACTCGGGCAGCTCGCGGCGCAGCCGCTCGGACAGCTCGCCCGACTCGGGAGCGCCCTCGGGTGCGGGCACCAGATAGGCGACCAGCCGCTTGTCGCCCGGCTGGTCCTCGCGGGCGACGACGGCCGCCTGGGCGACACCCGGGCAGCTCGCGAGCACGGCCTCGATCTCTCCGGGCTCGATCCGCAGGCCCCGCAGCTTGACCTGGTGGTCGGCGCGGCCGGCGAACTCCAGCGTGCCGTCGGCCAGCCACCATGCCAGGTCACCGGTGCGGTACATCCGGCTTCCGGGCGGCCCGTACGGGTCGGCGGTGAAGCGCTCCGCAGTCAGGCCGGGCCGGCCGAAGTAGCCCCGGGCCACGCCCACTCCGGCGAGGTACAGCTCGCCGACCAGGCCCATCGGCACCGGCCGCAGTTGGTCGTCGAGCACGTAGGCACGCATGTTCGCCATCGGCCCGCCGATCGGCACGGTCGCGGCGTGCTCGGGGAGGGTGCGCACCGAGTGGCAGGTGGCCAGGGTCGTGGCCTCGGTGGGCCCGTAGCCGTTGACCACCTCGATGCCGGGGCAGGCCGCCAGAACCCGGGCGACGGCGGCCGGGGAGACCACGTCACCGCCGGTCCACACCTCGCGCACCCCGGCGAGAAGGCCTGGCCGTTCCTCGGCGACCAGACGGAACAGGCCGGCCGTCAGCCACAGGCCGGTCACCCCGTGCGCGGTGACCGTGTGCTGGAGCAGGTCGAGGTCGAGGCGCTCGGGCGGTGCGACCACGACCCGGCCGCCGCTGAGCAGCGGCACCCACAGCTCGTAGGTCGAGAGGTCGAAGGCGGTCGGGGAGTGCATCAGCACCCGCTCGTGCCCGCCGCCGTGCCATTCGGGGGTGAGCGCGAGGCCCACGACGTCGCGGTGGGTGACGGCCACGCCCTTCGGCCGCCCGGTCGAGCCGGAGGTGTACATGATGTACGCCAACTGCCCTTGGTCACAACGGACTTCCACGTCCGAGGTATTCGGCTCACCCTGGATCAGCGCGGTCAGAACGTCCTCGGTGAGCACCAGCGCGGCTTCGGTCTCCCGGAGGATCAGGTCGATGCGGGACGAGGGGAAGCGCGAGTCGAGCGGGACGTAGGCGCCGCCCGCCTTGATGATCGCCAGGATCGCCACGACCAGCTCCGCCGAGCGGTCCAGCATGACCGCGACCGGAGTCTCCGGCCGCACGCCCTGACGGATCAGCGCCCGCGCGAGGCGGTTGGCCCGCAGGTCGAGTTCCCGGTAGGTCAGTTCGGTGCCGTCCGCGACGACGGCGACCGCGTCCGGGGTGGCCCGCACCTGGCGGGCGAACAGCTCCGGCACCGCAGCCTCGGGCAGCTCGGCGGCGGTGTCGTTGAACTCGCCGAGCAGCCGGTGGCGTTCCTCGCCCGACAGGATGTCGATCCGGCTGATCGGCCGGTCGGGGTCGGCGACTGCTGCGCGCAGCAGCCGTGCCCAGCGCTCGAACAGCAGCTCCACGGTGGGCGCATCGAACAGGTCGGTGGCGTACTCCACCGCGCCGACCAGGCCGTCCGGGCCGCCGTCTGGGCGGAACTGCTCGGCCAGGCTGAACGTCAGGTCGACCCGCGCTGTGCCGGTTGGCGCCTCCAAGTGGCCGGTCTCCAGCCCCGGCAGCGCGAACTCGCCGAGCGGCGCGTTCTGCAGGGCCAGCATGATCTGGAACAGCGGGTGGTGCGCCAGCGACCGCACCGGGTTGACCACCTCGACCAGGTACTCGAACGGCACGTCCTGGTGGTCGTACGCGGTGAGCGCCTTCTGCCGCACCCGACCGAGCAGGTCGGCGAAGCCGGGGTCGCCGCTGGTGTCGGTGCGCAGCACCAGGGTGTTGACGAAGAACCCGACGAGCTCGTCCAGGGCCTGGTCGGTACGGCCGGCGATCGGGCTCCCGATCGGGATGTCCGTACCGGCGCCGAGCCGGGTGAGCAGCGCGGCGAGGCCGGCCTGGAGCACCATGAACATGCTGGCGCCGCGCGTGGTGGCCAGGTCCCGCAGCGCCTGGTGCAGTTCGGCGTCCAGCCGGACCACCACCCGGCCGCCCAGCTGGGAGGCCACCGGCGGCCGGGGCCGGTCGACGGGCAGCTGCACCTGCTGCGGAATTCCCGCCAACTCGTCCTTCCAGTAGGCAAGTTGACTGGCAAACAGGCTGTCCGGGTCGGCGGCGTCGCCGAGCAGGTCGCGTTGCCAGCCGGTGTAGTCGGCGTACTGCACCGGCAGCGGGGACCACCGCGGCTCCTCGCCCCGGCAGCGCGCCGCGTAGGCCGCCGCGAGGTCGCCGGAGAGCGGGCCCATCGACCAGCCGTCGGCGGCGATGTGGTGCACCACGACCAGCAGCACGTGCCGGTCGGGCGCGAGCGCGTACAGCTCCGCCCGGACCGGCGGCTCGGCGGCCAGGTCGAACCCGCGCCGGGCCGCCTCCGCCAGCCGCTCGGCCAGCCGGCTCTCGTCGAGCTCGACCACCGGCAGCGCCGGGTGCGCCTGTGCGGCGCTCAGCACGACCTGGTACGGCACACCGTCCGTCTCGCGGAAGACCGTTCGCAGGCTCTCGTGCCGGGCGACCACGTCCGCGAGCGCGGCGTGCAGGGCCGACCGGTCGAGGCCGCCGGTCAGGCTCAGCGCGAAGGGCATGTTGTAGGTGGCGCTCGGCCCGTCCATCCGGTGCAGGAACCACAGGCGGCGCTGGGCGAAGGACAGCGGCACCCGTTCGGGTCGCGGCCGGGCGGTCAGCGCGGGCCGCGCCGTTCCGAAGCCGTCGAGGCGGGCCGCCAGAGCGGCCACGGTCGGGGTCTCGAACAGACTCCGGACTTCCAGCTCCGCGCCGAGGGTCGCCCGGACCCGGGCGGCCAGGCGGGTCGCCAGCAGCGAGTGCCCGCCCAGGTCGAAGAAGCTGTCCTCGACACCGACCTGTGCCAGTCCTAGCACCTCGGCGTACAGCTCGGCGAGGAGTTGCTCCTGCGGGGTGCGCGGCGCCCGCCCGGCTCCGGCCGAGCCGAAGTCGGGAGCGGGCAGCGCGCGGCGGTCGAGCTTGCCGCTGGCCGTCAGCGGCAGCGCCTCCAGCGCCACGAGCGCCGACGGGATCAGGTAGTCGGGCAGCCGCCCGCGCAGCCAGTCGCGGAGTTCGCCGATGAGGGCACCGGTGCCCCGGCTGCCGGTCGGGTGGTTGGTCAGCGACGACAGCGCCCTGCCTGCACCCCGGGCCGGCCGGTACGGCTCGACCGGGAAGCCGTGAAGCGCCCGCGGGTCGGCGAAGACCACGTCCACGGCGTCGGCCGCGGTGGCCGACCAGGTGACGCCCACCCAGCAGTCGAGTTCCCGCCCCAGGGCGTGGAAGTCGTCCGGGTCGGGGAGGTCGCTCTTCTCCGGGGCGTGCAGCCGTTCCAGCAGCTCGGCGAGCGACCCGTCCCCGTTCTGCACCGCCCGGGCCAGGGCGGACTCCCGCACCACGCGGCGGTTCGGCACCCCGGTGATCCGCAGCACGTCCGCGTGCGGCCGGGCGAGCAGCTCGCCCAGCTCGGCCAGATCGGCGACCTGCCGACCCCACTCCAGCTCGACGCGCCGGCTCGGGGCCGCCGGGGTGACCGGCGGCTTGTGCAGGGTGACGTCGTAGCGGTAGCGGGTCAGCTCATTGTGGTGCCGACCGCGCTTGACCTCCACGGCCACCGCGCCGATGTCCGTGCCGCGCCCCCGCAGGACGGCGAAGAAGTCCGGGTCGACCAGGAGCTCCTTCTCCACCCTGACGGCCTGCTCCACCGCGCGGCGCACCGCGGTGAGGTCGGCGCCGTCGCCGATCCGGTGCAGCTGGACGGCGGTGGCCAGCGGGCGCAGCAGCCGCAGGTTGCGTACGTCGCCGACGAAGAGCGCGCCGCCGGGGGCGAGCAGGCCCATCAGCCGGTTGATCACGTCCGCGAGGTAGTCGGCGGACGGGAAGTACTGGACCACCGAGTTGATCACGATGGTGTCGAACTCCCCGGCGGGCAGCCCGTCGGTGTCGTGCGCCGGGCGGGTCTGCAGCACGACGCGCCCGGCCAGGTCCTGCTGCCGGGCCACCTGCGCGGTCAGCGCGTCGATCGCGGTGGCGGAGAAGTCGGTCGCCCAGTAGCTCTCGCAGTGCGGAGCGATCTGCGAGAGCAGCAGACCGGTGCCGACACCGACTTCCAGCACCCGACGGGGGCGCAGGGCCAGGATGCGCTCCACGGTGGCGTCCCGCCACTCCCGCATCTGCTCGACGGGGATCGGGCTCGCGTCGTAACTGCTGTTCCAGCCGACGAAGTTCTGCCCGAAGGCGGTTTCCTCGGGAGCGATGGGCAGGGCGTCGTAGATGTCCTGCCACTCGCCCACGTGATCCGCTTCGAGGCCGCTGTCGCGGGCCGCGTCCTGGCGCGGGACGACGTAGCCGACGAGCCGGTCGTCCTGGGCGAGGACGGCGGCCCGGGCGACGGCCGGGTGCTCGGCCAACACCGCCTCGACCTCGCCGGGCTCGACCCGGAAGCCTCGGACCTTCACCTGGTCGTCGGCGCGGCCGAGGTACTCCAGCTGGCCGTCGTTGCGCCAGCGCACCAGGTCGCCGGTGCGGTACATGCGCTCACCGGCCCAGAACGGGCAGGCGACGAACCGTCCGGCCGTCAGGCCCGGCCGGTTCAGGTAGCCGCGCGCCAGACCCGCGCCCGCGACGTACAGCTCCCCCGCCACCCCCGGCGGCACCGGCCCCAGTTGCCCGTCCAGTACGTACACCCGGGTGTTGGCGATCGGACGGCCGATCGGTGGTGCACCCGCCCCCGGGGACAGCGGGTCGCTCATGGTCGCGCACACCGTGGTCTCGGTCGGGCCGTACGCGTTGATCATCCGCCGGCCCGGTGCCCAGCGTTCCACCAGCTCCGGCGGACATGCCTCCCCCGCCACCACCAGCGTCGACACGGTCACCGAGCCCTCCGGCACGGCAGCGAGGACGGACGGGGGAACGGTCACATGGGTGACCTTGAGGCCCGAGTCGGTCAGCGCGGCAAGCGGCTCGGCCGCAGGAGGCAGCACCAGGGCCGCGCCGCGCAGCAGGGCGGTGTAGATCTCGGACACCGAGGCGTCGAAGCTGGGCGAGGCGAACTGGAGCACCCGGCTTTCGGGTTCGATCGCGAAGCGCTCGATCTGTCCGGCGACCAGACTCGCCACACCGCCGTGGCCGACCACGACGCCCTTGGGGCGGCCGGTCGAACCCGAGGTGAAGATCACGTAGGCGGGCTGCCGGACGTCGAGCGCGACGACGGGGTCGGTCTCCGGCCATGGGGACACCTCGGTCACCAGCGCCGGGTCGTCGACCATCAGTGCCGGCTGGGCGTCCGCCAGCATGAACGCGATCCGCGACTGCGGGTACGCCGGGTCCACCGGCAGGTAGGCGGCCCCGGCTTTCAGCACACCGAGGACGGCCACCACTGACTCCACCGAACGCGGCAGCGCCACGGCTACGATCTGCTCCGGCCCCACGCCCCGGGCGATCAGTGAGTGCGCGAACCGGTTCGCCCAGGCATTCAACTGACTGTACGTCAACTCGACATCGCCGCACACCAGCGCGACCGCGTCCGGTGTCGCCGCCACCTGTGCCGCGAACGCCTGCGGCACCGGGGCGGCCGCCACCTCACGGGCGGTCGCGTTGCCCCGTTCCAGCAGCCGGTGCCGCTCGTCTGCGTCGAGGAGGTCGATCCCGCCGATCGACTGGTCCGGGTCGGCGGTGACCGCCTCCAGGAGGAGCGTCCAGCGCCTGGCGAGGGCGGTGACCGTCGAGCGGTCGAACAGGTCGGTGGCGTACTCCACCGCGCCGACGATCCCGGCCGGGCTGCCGTCCGGACCGAACTGCTCGGCGAGGCTCACACCCAGGTCGAACTTGGCGGTTCCGGTGGCCACCGCGTAGGTGGCGACGTCCAGCCCGGGCAGCGAGAACCGGCCCATCGGAGCGTTCTGCACGGCCAGGATGGTCTGGAACAGCGGGTGGTGCGACAGCGACCGGGACGGGTTCAGCACCTCCACCAGGTGCTCGAACGGCACGTCCTGGTGCGCGTACGCCGACAGCGCCGTCTCCCGCACCCGGTCCAGCAACTCCGCGAAACTCGGATCGCCACTCGTGTCCGTCCGCAGCACCAACGTGTTCACGAAGAACCCGACCAGATCGTCCAACGCCTCGTCGGTACGCCCCGCGATCGGACTCCCGATCGCGATGTCCGTCCCCGCGCCCAACCGCGTGTACAGCGCCGCCAACGCCGCCTGCAGCACCATGAACAGACTGGTGCCGGTGCGCCGCGCCAACTCCGCCAGGGCGGCGTGCAGTTCGGGGCTCAGCTCCAGGCCGACGTGATCCCCGCGCCAGCCGGCGACGGCCGGCCGCGGCCGGTCGGCGGGCAACTGGACCAGCTCCGGCAGGTCGGACAGCTGCCGCTTCCAGTAGTCGAGCTGCTCGGCGAACCGGCTCTGGGGGTCGGCGGCGTCGCCGAGCAGGTCGCGCTGCCACAGCGTGTAGTCGGCGTACTGCACCGGCAGGTCCGGCCAGCTCGGCGCGCGGCCCTCGCTCCGGGCGGCGTAGGCCTCGGCCAGGTCTCGGGCCAGCGGACCGGTGGACCAGCCGTCACCGGCGATGTGGTGCATGACCAGCAGCAGCACGTGCTCGTCCGGCGCGACCGCGAACAGCCCCGCCCGCAGCGGCACTTGCGCCGCCAGGTCGAAGGGCCGCCGGGCGAACTCGGCGAGCCGCTCCGGCAGTTCGGCCTCCGACACCTCGGCCAGCCGGGCCCGGGGCCGGGCCGCAGCCGGGTCCAGGACGCGCTGGCACGGGACGCCGTCGACCTCCGGGAACACCGTCCGCAGGCTCTCGTGCCGGGCCACCACATCGGCCAGCGCCTCGTCCAGCGCGGCCCGGTCGAGCGTCCCGGTCAGTTGGAGCGCCAGCGGGATGTGGTACGTCGCGGCGGCGCCGTCCATGCGGTGCAGGAACCAGAGCCGGCGCTGGGCGAAGGACAGCGGCACCGCCTCCAGCCGCTCCCGCACGGTCAGCGCCGGGCGGACGCGGTCGGCCCCGGCCAACGCCGCAGCCAGGCCCGCCACGGTGGGCGCCTGGAAGAGCGCGCGCAGCCCCAGCTCCACACCGAGCACCGAGCGAACCCGGGCAGCCAGCCGGGTGGCGAGCAGGGAGTGCCCGCCCAGGTCGAAGAAGTCGTCGTCGACCCCGACCCCCGGCAGGCCCAGCACCTCGGCGAACAGCTCACACAGGATCTGCTCCTGCGGCGTGCGCGGCGCCCGGACCGTCGCCCTGGACGCCGTCTCGAGCGCGGGCAGCGCCGCCCGGTCCAGCTTCCCGTTCGGCGTCAGCGGCAACGCGTCCAACAGCACGAACGCCGACGGCACCAGATAGTCCGGCAGCCGCTCGCGCAGGTACGCCGCCAGCTCCGCCGGACGGACGGCCTCGTCGGGACGGGCCGCCGCGTAGCCGACGAGCCTGTCGTCCTGGGCGAGGACGGCAGCCCGGGCGACGGCCGGGTGCTCGGCCAACACCGCCTCGACCTCGCCGGGCTCGATGCGGAAGCCTCGGACCTTCACCTGCTGGTCCGCGCGGCCGACGTACTCCAGCTCGCCGTCGGCCCGGCGCCGCGCCACGTCGCCGGTGCGGTACATCCGCGCGCCCGCCGGCCCGTACGGGTTGGCGACGAAGCGCGCGGCCGTGAGCCCGGGCCGGTTCAGGTAGCCGCGGGCCAGCCCCGGGCCGGCGACGTACAGCTCCCCTGCCACCCCCGGCGGCACGACGCGCAGCTGCTCGTCGAGCACGTACACCCGGAAGCCCGCGACCGGTCGGCCGATCGGCGGCACACCGGACCCCGGCGACAGCGGTTCGCTCATGGTCGCGCACACCGTGGTCTCGGTCGGACCGTACGCGTTGATCATCCGCCGCCCGGGCGCCCAGCGTGCCACCAGCTCCGCCGCACAGGCCTCACCCGCCACCACCAGCGTGGCGGCCGTGAGTTCGGCACCGTCCAGCGCGGCCAGGGCCGAGGGCGGGAGCGTCACATGGGTGACGGAGAGTCGGCGGTCCGTCAGGGCCTCCAGCGGCGCCTCTGCCGGGGCCAGGACGAGGGTGGCGCCGGTGAGCAGGGCGCTGCAGAGGTCCCAGAACGACGCGTCGAAGCTGGGCGAGGCGAACTGGAGGACCCGGCTGCCCGGCACCACGCCGAGCCGCTCGACCTGCGCCGCCACCAGGCCCGACACACCGGCGTGGCTGACCACGACGCCCTTGGGCCGGCCGGTCGAACCCGATGTGTAGATCACGTACGCCGGATGCCGGACGTCGAGCGCGATCTTCGGATCGGTGTCCGGCCAGTCATCCTCAGCCACCAGCGCCGGGTCGTCGATCACCACCGTCGGCCGCGCGTCCTCCAGCATGAACGTGATCCGCGACTCCGGGTACGCCGGATCCACCGGCAGATAAGCGGCTCCCGCCTTCAGGACGCCGAGGATGGCCACCACGGACTCCACCGACCGCGGCAACGCCACCGCCACGACCTGCTCCGGACCGACTCCCCGCGCGATCAGCGCATGCGCGAACCGGTTCGCCCAGGCATCGAGCTGACGATAGGTCACTTCGGTTTCGCCGCCGACCAGAGCGACGGTCTCCGGCGTCGCCGCTACCTGCGCCGCGAACATCTCCAGTGGGCTCACCGCGGCCACCCCGCCCTCAACGGAAGGAAGCAGCTCGCTGCGCTCCTCGGCGGACAGCAGGTCGATCCCGCCGATCGGCCGGTCGGGCGCGACAGCGACCGCGGCCAGCAGCCTGGTCCACCGGGCGACCAGGGCCTCGACCGTCGGGCGGTCGAACAGGTCGGTGCTGTACTCGACGGCACCGCTGATTCCGGCCGGCGCGCCGTCAGTACCGCGTTCCTCCGCAAGACCGAAGGTCAGGTCGAGCCGCGAGGTCCCGGTGGGCACGGTCACCCCGGAGACCCGGAGGCCGGGGAGGTCGAAGTCGCCGCCCGGAGCGTTCTGCACGACCAGCCCGGTCTGGAACAGCGGGTGGTGCGACAGCGACCGGGACGGGTTCAGCACCTCCACCAGGTGCTCGAACGGCACGTCCTGGTGCGCGTACGCCGACAGCGCCGTCTCCCGCACCCGCCCCAACAACTCCGCGAAACTCGGATCGCCACTCGTGTCCGTCCGCAGCACCAACGTGTTCACGAAGAACCCGACCAGATCGTCCAACGCCTCGTCGGTACGCCCCGCGATCGGACTCCCGATCGCGATGTCCGTCCCCGCGCCCAACCGCGTGTACAGCGCCACCAACGCCGCCAGCAGCACCATGAACAAACTTGCACCCGACCTCCTGGCCAACTCCACTAGAGCGGCGTGCAGTTCAGCGTCGATCCGGAGTTCCAGCAGGTCGCCGCCGTACGACATGGCGGCCGGGCGCGGCCGGTCGACGGGCAGCCGCAGCTGCTCGGGCAGCCCGGACAACTCCTCGCTCCAGTAGGCGACCTGGCGGGCAAACACGCTGTCCGCGTCGCGCTCGTCGCCGAGGATCTCGTGCTGCCACAGGGTGTAGTCGCCGTACGTCACCGGCAGCGGCGGCCACGCGGGCGCCCCGCCGCCACGCCGGGTGGCGTACGCGGTGGCGAGGTCGCGGGCCAGTGGGCCCATGGACCAGCCGTCACCGGCGATGTGGTGCATGACGACCAGCAGCACGTGCTCATCCGGGGCGAGCGTGAACAGCTCGGCCCTGAGCGGCACTTCGGTCTCCAGGTCGAATCCTCGCACCGCCGCCTCCCGCAGCAGCACCGGCAGCTCCGCCTCAACCGAGTGACGTACCGTCAGCTCGATGGTGACCTCGGCGGCGTCCAGCACCCGCTGGCGCGGGACACCCGCGGTGTGCGGGAACACCGTTCGCAGCGTCTCATGGCGGGCCACCACGTCCGCCAGCGCCGCCCCCAGCGCCCCCTGGTGGAGGTCGCCGGACAGCCGCAGGGCCAACGGCATGTGGTACGTGGCGCTGGGCGTCCCGAACTGCTGCAGGAACCACAGACGGCGCTGCGCGAACGACAGCGGCATCGGCTCCAGGCGCGGCCTGGGCAGCAGCGCCTTCCGCGCGGTGCCGGCGTCGTGCAGCTGGGCCGTGAGCGCGGCCGGCGTGGGTGTCCGGAACAGACTGCGCAGCTCCAGCTCGACCCCGAGGGTCGCCCGCACCCGCGACACCAGCCGGGTCGCCAGCAGCGAGTGCCCGCCCAGCTCGAAGAAGCCGTCGTCGACGCCCACCTGGGGCAGCCCGAGCACCTCGGCGAACAGCTCACACAGGATCTGCTCCTGCGGGGTGTGCGGCGCACGGCCCGTCCCCGCGCTCCCGGTGTCGGGCGCGGGCAGCGCCGCCCGGTCCAGCTTCCCGTTCGGCGTCAGCGGCAACGCGTCCAACAGCACGAACGCCGACGGCACCAGATAGTCCGGCATCCGCTCGCGCAGGTACGCCGCCAGCTCCGCCGCCGTCGGCCCGCTCCCGGCCAAGGGCACGACGTACGCGACGATCCGGGTCTCCCCCGGCCGGTCCTCGCGGGCGAGCACCGCGACCTGGGCCACGCCCTGGTGCGCGGCCAGCTCCGCCTCGATCTCGCCCGGCTCGATCCGGAAGCCGCGGACCTTCACCTGGTGGTCCACCCGGCCAGCGAACTCCAGCTCCCCGTCGGCCCGCCAGCGGACAAGGTCACCCGTGCGATACATCCGGGAGCCCGCCGGGCCGAACGGACACGCCACGAACCGCTGCGCGCTCAGTCCGGGCCGGTTCAGATAGCCGCGGGCCAGCGCCGCCCCGGCCAGGTACAGCTCACCCGTCACTCCCGGGGCGACCGGCCGCAGGGCCGAATCCAGCACATAAACCTGGCAGTTGGCGATCGGACGGCCGATGGGTACCGGCAGCGGGCAGTCGGCGGGGTCGGTCGGCAGCGGGTAGGCGGTGACCACATGGGTCTCGG